>NZ_JPJG01000001.1 GCF_000765235.1 Oscillibacter sp. ER4
CTCGCGCCTCACGATAGTAAGGCGCGGTTGCTGAATGTTTCGAATCGCAGGGATTCATGGCGAAGCCATGTACACCGCACCTGATTCCGCAGCGCGTGCAGTCATTCAAGCTGCAAACCCGCAATGTGCGGGGTCAAGGGGCAGAGCCCCTTGCGTTCTCTTGGGGGTCCAAGGGGGCCATTCTCTCACGGGAGAGAATGGCCCCCTTATCCGCGCAGCGCCATCGGCGCTGCCTCTCCCTCCCGCGCCGTGCGCGGGAAACTCCCTCACCCGTTGGGCAAATCAAAAAAGTGCAACTTTTTTGAAAAACCCACTTGACAAGTGGGCCCCGCGTGCTATAATGCAACCAACAAGTGAAGAGCTTCAAACCTATGACGGAGAGAAGTAGCCGATGCAGATAAGCACAAAGAGAGTCCCGGGTGGTGTGATCGGGGCGGCGGACGGTCGGTGAATGGACTTCAGAGGGCGGACCGAACGGCGGAAGTCAAGTAGGGACCGACGGGTATCCCACCCGTTATCCATCGGGGCGCGTATGATGGTGCGCGTAAGCGAGCGGGCGTTTTACAAAACGTCAATTTGGGTGGTATCGCAGAAGTTTGATGACTTTTGTCCCATGTGTATGGGATGAAGGTCTTTTTTCTTTATATTCCTCCTGTTCCGGCAAACCAGGACCTCATCTGCCACCCGAAATCAAATAAATTTGGAGGAAAACAAAAATGAAAAACAACATGGTGAAAAAGCTTCTGACCCTGGCCCTCGCCGGTGCGATGACCCTGTCTCTGGCCGCGTGCGGCAGCAAGAGCGACGACAGCAGCAACGACGCCCAGCAGGGCGGCGACGAAAGCGGCAAGACCTATAAGGTCGCCATCATCAAGCAGCTCGACCACGCCTCTCTCGACGAGATCGCAAACGCTGTGGCCGCCGAGCTCGACAAGATCGCAGCCGACAACGGCGTGACCATCGAATACGACATCGCCTCCGGCCAGAACGACCAGACCATCTTAAAGCAGCTGTCCGATCAGGCGATCGCCGATCAGGTCGACGCCATCATCCCCATCGCGACGACCGCCGCGCAGATCTCTGCTCTCTCCGCTGAGGACACCAAGACCCCCGTTGTTTATGCCGCCGTCTCCGATCCCGAGGCTGCGAGCCTGACGGGCATCGACTATGTGACCGGCACGAGCGACGCGCTGAACACCAGCTTCATCATGGACATGATGTTCGCCCAGAATCCGGACATCGCCAAGGTTGGCCTGCTCTACTCCCTCTCTGAGCCCAACTCCACCAAGCCCATCGCCGACACGAAGGCCTACCTCGACGCCAAGGGCATCGAGTACGTTGAGCAGACCGCGAACACAAACGACGAGGTCGTCGCTGCCGCTTCCGCGCTGATCGCCGACGGTGTGGACGCCGTCTTCACCCCGACTGACAACGTCATCATGGCCGCCGAGCTCGCCATCTATGAGGACCTCGCCAAGGCCAGCATCCCCCACTACACCGGCGCTGACTCCTTCGTCCGCAACGGCGCTTACGCCACCTGCGGCGTGAACTACACCGACCTCGGCGTCAAGACCGCCGACCTCGCCTACTCCGCCATCACCGACGGTATGGACGGTATGGAGGACTACTACCTGATGGACGGCGGCATCATCACCGTCAACACCGACACCGCCGCCGCGATGAGCCTTGACTACTCCTTCTTTGACAGCATGGGCACCGTCGTCGAGGTCACGACCACCAAGGACTAAGAAAACCGTTTCCCCGCAAATGAACTGCCTTTCCCCTTACCTTCCGTCGGGGGAAATTGGCCTGAAAGGAGAATTTCCCCATGCTCATCATCACGCAGACCGCCCTTGAGCTGGGCTTCCTCTACGCGCTGGTCGCGATGGCGCTGTTTTTAAGCTACCGCATCCTCGACATCGCCGATCTGACAACTGACGGCTGCTTCGTCCTCGGCGCGGCCGTGTCCGTCACCGTGACGGCCGCGGGACACCCTGTCCTCGCCATCTTCGCCGCGATGCTCGCGGGCGCGTGCGCGGGCTTTGTCACCGCGTTTTTGCAGACGAAGCTCGGCGTGCCGTCGATCCTCGCCGGTATCGTCACGAACACCGGCCTTTACACCGTGAACCTGATGGCCATGGGCTGGAAATCCAACCAGAGCTTGCTTGGCGGCAAGACCGTCTTCACGATGCTGCGCGAGACCGGCATCGGCGGCGAGTGGTACGAGCTGCTGCTCGCAGCGTTCGTCACGATCCTGGCCGGTCTTCTGCTGGTGCTGTTTCTCGGCACGCGCATGGGTCTTTCCATCCGCGCCACGGGCGATAACCCCGACATGGTGCGCGCCTCGTCCCTGAATCCGTCGTTCACGATCACGGTCGGCCTGTGCCTTGCCAACATGCTCACGGCGCTCTCCGGCGCGATCGTCGGCCAGTATCAGAAGACTGTGGACATCAACTCCGGCACGGGCATCGTCGTCATCGGCCTCGCCTGCCTCATCATCGGCGAGACACTGCTCGGGCGCAGAAGCGTCAAAAAGGGCGTCATCGCCGCGATTCTCGGCTCGATCGTTTACCGCTTCATCTACGCCATCGTATTCTACACGAAGATCGTGCCCGTCGAGTGCCTGAAGCTCCTGACGGCCATCATCGTGGCGCTGGCCATCGCCGCGCCGAGCATCCAGAAGTGGGCGACATTCCAGAAGCGCAAAATGGCCGCCAGAAATAAGGAGGGCGTGTAAGATGCTGGACATTCAAAATCTCTCCAAGACCTTCAACCCCGGCACGGTGAATAAAAAAAAGGCGCTTTCTTCCCTTTCTTTGCATTTGGACGAGGGCGATTTCGTCACCATCGTCGGATCGAACGGCGCGGGCAAGTCGACGCTCTTCAACGCCATCGCGGGCAGCTTTTATGCCGACGAGGGCAGCATTTCGCTCGCGGGCAAGGACATCACCTTCATGCCCGAGCACGAGCGCTCCCGCCGCATCGGGCGTCTCTTTCAGGACCCCCTGCGCGGCACCGCGCCGAGCATGACGATCGAAGAAAACCTTGCGCTCGCGTACCTGCGCGCGGCGCACGGCAATCCGTTCAGCCGCATCAGCAAGAAGGACAAGGAGTTCTTCGCCGAGCAGCTCAAGCAGCTCGACATGGGCCTTGAGGACCGCATGAAAAACCCCGTGGGCCTGCTCTCCGGCGGCCAGCGTCAGGCGCTCACGCTGCTGATGGCGACGATGGTGCCGCCGCAGCTCTTACTTCTTGACGAGCACACCGCGGCGCTCGACCCCGCAACGGCGGAAAAGGTGCTCGACCTCACCCGCCGCGTCGTGGCGGAAAGTCACATCACCTGCCTGATGGTCACGCACAACATGCATCAGGCACTTGAGCTCGGCAACCGCACACTGATGATGGCGGACGGGCGCATCGTGCTCGACGTCGCGGGCAGTGAACGCGCGGGGATGGGAGTCGACGATCTCATCGCGCGGTTCAAAGCAGGTGCCGGACATGAGCTTGATAACGACAGAATTCTTTTATCGGAATAAAATTGCAGCACAAAGTGCTGCTCCTTATTCCCTGTGCCGCGCAGGGAGTGCGAATAAAGGGGGCCATTCTCTCACGTGAGAGAATGGCCCCCTTTAAATCCCCCAAGAGAACGCGAGGGGAGTACCCCTCGACCCCCGACATTGGCAGTTTATAGCTTGAATGACTGCACGCGCTGCGCAATCGGGTGCGGTGTACATGGCTTCACCATGAATCCCTGCGATTCGTTACTGACCAGCAACCGCGCCTTACTATCGTGAGGCGCGAGTGACGCTACCTCGGCGGCAGACTGCCTGCGAAATGCGGCATTGCTGCGCTCGCCGCATTGATGGGTTCCCCGTTAGACGGTGATTAGGCGGCACTACTACGAGACTGGCAGAGCGGCAGCGGATAATAGAAGTAGAGGCAAATCGTATAGCAACACCCAACGCGGCTCCGCCGCGCGCAGGAAGTGCAATCGGCAAGCATTGCAGCTCTTTGAGCTGCTCGCTTGCAATGGAAATTTTCTGTGGGAGGGTGTAAGGGAGGGATATCTCTTTTTTGAAAAGAGATACCCCCTCCCTTATTCGCATTCCCTGCACGGCGCAGGGGACAATGTGCGTAACATTTTAACGAACGATCAAATTTGTCCGCTTGAGGCAATACCAATTCCATGCTATACTTATCGTTAAGAAAACGACAAATTCAAAGGAGAACTGCATGGAGAGCATTTTTGAAAAACGTCTTACCGTCACGCCCGACTACTGTGACGCGTCGGGCGCGCTGTCGCCGTTGGCGGCGTTTACGATTTTTCAGGGCATCGCAGCGCAGCACGCGGAGGTGCTGGGCGTCGGCAGCAGCGCGATGGCGAAAAAGGGTGAATTCTGGCTCACGGTCCACACGCGCGTCGATCTCTTTGAGCGCGCGTACCTGATGGACGAACTCACGGTGCGCACGTGGGCGGAGGCGTGCAGCGAGCGCGACGTACGCACGTACCGCAGTTACACACTCTCGCGCGGTGAGGCGGTCATTGCCCGCGGCAAGACCGAGTGGGCCATCTTAGGACTGGAGCAGAAGATCATCCGCTTTGGCGACTCGGGCTTCCCGAAGGACTACCCCTTCCCCGCCGAGACGGCCATCCCCGAAAAATTGCAGCGCTTCCATGAAAAGTTTGAGGACGCCGACCTTTTCTCGCACTACGCCGTGCGGCCGACGGACATCGACCTCGGCCACCACATGAACAACGTGGCCTATGTACGCCTGCTGCTCGACTGCTTTTCGGCAAAGGAGCTCGCGAGCGGTAATATTCAATCGGTCGAGCTACACTACTCGACACCGTGCTTCGAGGGCGAGGCGCTGACGGTCTACAAGAAGTCACTCGATGACGGCACGTGCCGCATCGGCATCGTCAAGCCGGACGGCAAAACTGCCTCGCAGGCGTGCGTGACGTTCTGCAAGTAAGCAACCATAAAAAAGCGGTTCCCTTTCGGGAACCGCTTTTTGTTGTTCTTGAGGATGCTTAGTTGTTGCTGGCGTTCGTGGCGCGGAGGGTGACGTCGTGATAGCCGCCCTCGACGATGCTGGTGGCGGAGACGAGCGTGAGCTTCGCGTTCTTCTGGAGGTCGGGGATGGTCGTCACGCCGCAGTTGCACATGGTCGACTTGACCTTGTAAAGGCTGCGGGCGACGTTATCCTGCAGGGAGCCCGCGTAGGTGACGTAGGAATCCACACCCTCTTCAAACGCAAGGCCCGTCTTGCCGCCGAGGTCGTAACGCTGCCAGTTGCGCGCGCGGTTCGAGCCTTCGCCCCAGTATTCCTTGACGTACACGCCGTTGACAAGCAGCTTGTTCGTCGGCGATTCGTCGAAGCGGGCGAAGTAGCGGCCCAGCATCAGGAAGTCCGCGCCCATGGCGAGCGCGAGCGTCATGTGATAGTCGTGCACGATGCCGCCGTCGGAGCAGATGGGGACATACACGCCGGTCTCGCGGAAGTATTCGTCGCGCGCGGCGCTCACCTCAATGAGCGCGGTGGCCTGGCCGCGGCCGATACCCTTCGTTTCGCGCGTGATGCAGATGGAGCCGCCGCCGATACCGACTTTGACAAAGTCCGCGCCGCTCTCGGCGAGGAAGCGGAAGCCGTCACGGTCGACGACATTGCCCGCGCCGATTTTGATGGTATTGCCATAGTTCGCGCGCACGTAGTCGATGACCTTCTTCTGCCAGACGGAGTATCCCTCGGACGAGTCGATGCACAGCACATCCGCGCCAGCCTCCACAAGCGCGGGGATGCGCTCGGCGTAGTCGCGGGAGTTAATGCCCGCGCCGACGAGGTATCGCTTCTTGTCATCCTGAAGCGCAAGGGGGTGCTCCTTGTGCTCGGCGTAGTCCTTGCGGAAGACGAAGTAGAGCAGGTGGTCGTTTTCATCCACGATGGGCAGCGCGTTGAGCTTGTGCTCCCAGATGATGTCGTTAGCCTCCTTGAGCGTGGTCGACGCAGGAGCGGTGACGAGCTTTTCGCGCGGAGTCATGAACTCGCGCACTTTCAAATCAGTGCTCATGCGGCTCACGCGGTAGTCGCGGCTCGTCACGATGCCGAGGAGCTTGCCGTTGGGCGTCGCATCCTCGGTGATGGCGACAGTCGAGAAGCCGTTTTTCTCCTTGAGGGCCAAAACATCGGCCAGCGTGTGCTCGGGTGTCAGGTTCGAGGCCGACGGCACAAAGCCCGCCTTATTGCTCTTCACGCGGCGCACCATCTCGGCCTCGCTCTCGATGGACTGGGAGCCGAAGATGAACGAAAGGCCGCCCTCTTTTGCCAGCGCGATGGCCAGCGTGTCGTTCGACACCGACTGCATGATGGCCGAGACCATCGGAATATTCAGGCTGATGGGGCACTCCTCCTGCCCCTTGCGGTAGCGCACGAGGGGCGTTTTGAGCGAGACGTTGTCAGGAATGCAGTCCTCGGACGTGTAACCGGGGACGAGCAGATATTCGCTGAACGTGTGAGACGGTTCGGGATAATAATAAGCCATTGGGTCTGCTCCTCTCTTCTTAAATTACTTGAAATAGCGCACGGCAGAGGTGAACAGCTCCATCTCATACTGTCCGGGGACATTGCGGTAAAGCTCCTTGCCGATGCGCTCGGTGTGCCCCATCTTGCCGAATACGCGGCCATCGGGCGAGGTGATGCCCTCGATGGCACAGATCGAGCCGTTGGGGTTGAATGCTGCATCCATTGTAGCATACCCGTCAAGGTCTACGTACTGCGTGGCGATCTGGCCGTTTTCGGCGAGCTTTTTGACAAGCTCTTCGGATGCGAGGAAGCGGCCCTCGCCGTGCGAAATGGGCACGGTGTAAATGTCGCCGACCTTCGTACCCGCAAGCCAGGGGGACTTGTTGGAGCACACGCGCGTGCGGACCAGACGGGACTGGTGGCGGCCGATGACGTTGTAGGTGAGCGTCGGGAAATCAGCGTCGGTGTCCATGATCTTGCCATAGGGAACGAGACCGAGCTTGATGAGCGCCTGGAAGCCGTTGCACACGCCGAGCATCAGACCGTCGCGCTTTTCGAGGAGGTCCGTGACCTGCTCCTTGACCGCGGCGTTGCGGAAGAACGCCGTGATGAGCTTGGCACTGCCGTCGGGCTCGTCGCCGCCGGAGAAGCCGCCGGGGATGACGATGATCTGGCTATCCTTCACGGCCTTGGCAAAGTGCTCGACGCTGTCAGCAACGTCGGCGCTCGTTAAGTTGCGGATGATGAACTGCTCGGCGTCCGCGCCTGCTTCGAGCAGGGCGCGCTGGGTGTCGTACTCGCAGTTCGTGCCGGGGAAGACAGGGATCAGCGCCTTCGGACGCGCGGTCTTGACGGCGGGCGCAACGCGCTTTTCCGTTTCATAGGTAAAGCTCTCGACCGTGCCGGCATCCTGCGTCTTCGTCGGGTAGACCGATTCGAGCACGGAATCGTTCAGGGCCAGCAGCCCAGAGATGCTCGCCTCGTCGCTGCCGAGGGAGATGGTCTTTTCCGCTGTGGTCGCGCCGATGCGCACAGCATCGGAAACTTCCTCCGTCAACTCGGCGACGATCGCGCCGGGCATGGGAGCAAACCAGTCGCGCGCAGTCTTTTCGGCGGCAAAGCCGATCTCATTGCCGAGCGACATCTTGAAAACTGCCTCGGCAAGGCCGTTTTCAACCGCCCATGCGCTTGCGACCTTGCCCGCGCGGGCAAGCGCGGTAAAGCGTTCCCACGCCGCTTTCTGCTCTTCGGGCGTCGCGCCGGCGAAGAGGTAAACGCCGCGACCGGCAGCCTTGAAGTCAGTCGTCACGATCTCGCCTGCCAGCACGGGCGCGATGGCGAAGGAGATAAGCGTCGGCGGCACGTCATGGTCAAGGAAGGTACCAGACATGGAGTCCTTGCCGCCGATGGCGGCAGCGCCCAGTTCAAGCTGGGCATCGAGCGCACCGAGCAGCGCGGAGAAGGGCTTGCCCCAGCGCGCAGGCTCGTTGCGGAGCTTTTCAAAGAATTCCTGCAAGGTAAGATATGCCTTGTGATAATCTGCACCGGCAGCGGCGATCTTAGCAACCGAGGTGTAGACCGCGCTGTGCGCGCCCGTGTAAGGATCGGCGCTCAGTGCGTCGGGGTCGCAGCCCCAGGCCATCACGCTGCCCTGCTCGGTCTTGCTGCCCGGCAGCACCGGCAGCAGCGCCGCCATCGCCTGCGAGGGGCTGCGCTGCGTCTTGCCGCCAAAGGGCATGAGCAGCGAGAACGCACCGACGGTGGAGTCGAAGCGCTCGGCGAGGCCGCGGCGGGACGCGCTCTTGAGGCTGCCCGCCATATCGCGCAGCGTGCGCGGCGCGGAAGCAGTCTTCTCCTCTCCCGCCTCGACGCGGACGCTCGCGTGCTTGACCGCGCCGTTCGTGTCGAGGAACGCGCGCGAAAGGTCGGCAACCGTCTGCCCGCGCCAGTGCATGACCATGCGGGGGCTTTCGGTGACGACTGCAACGCGGTAGGCCTCCAGGTTTTCGGCCTGCGCGGCAGCGATGAACTTTTCCTCGTCCTCCGCCGCGACGACGACGGCCATGCGCTCCTGCGATTCGGAGATCGCAAGCTCGGTACCGTCGAGGCCCTCATACTTCTTGCGCACGGCGTCGAGCTCGATCTCGAGGCCGTCGGCCAGCTCGCCGATGGCGACAGACACACCGCCCGCGCCGAAGTCGTTGCAGCGCTTGATGAGGCGGGTGACCTCGCCGTTTCGGAACAAGCGCTGGATCTTGCGCTCTTCGGGCGCGTTGCCCTTCTGGACCTCGCTCGCCATGGTGGTGAGGGACTTCATATCGTGGCTCTTCGACGAACCGGTCGCGCCGCCGATGCCGTCACGGCCCGTGCGGCCGCCGAGCAAGATAACGACGTCGCCCGGGGCGGGACGCTCGCGCACAACGTTCTTGGCGGGCGCCGCGGCGACGACCGCGCCGCACTCAAGGCGTTTGGCAATGTAGCCCTCGTGGTAGAGCTCGGCGACATGGCCCGTGGCAAGGCCGATCTGGTTGCCGTAGGACGAATATCCCGCCGCCGCGGTCTGCGCCAGCTTGCGCTGGGGGAGCTTTCCGGGAAGGGTCTCCGCGAGCGTCTTTCGCGGGTCGCCGCCGCCGGTGACGCGCATCGCCTGATGGACATAAGCGCGGCCGGAGAGCGGGTCGCGGATGCAGCCTCCGATGCAGGTGGCCGCGCCGCCGAAGGGTTCAATTTCGGTGGGGTGGTTGTGGGTCTCGTTTTTGAACATCAGCAGCCAGTCCTGCTCCTCGCCGTTCACCTTGGCGGGAACATGGATGGAGCAGGCGTTGATCTCCTCGCTCTCATCGAGCTCGGGGAGAAGGCCGCGTTTCCTGAGCGTCTTGGTGCCGATGGTCGCGATGTCCATGAGCGTCTGGGGGCGCTTGGCGGCCTTCTCGATGCCGTAGACCTCCTCGCGCGCGGCGAGGTAGCGGTCATACGCATCCTTGACGGCGGGATTCTCGATGCTGACCTCATCCAAATGCGTAGAGAACGTCGTGTGGCGGCAGTGATCGGACCAGTAGGTGTCGACGACGCGCACCTCGGTCACGGTGGGGTCGCGGTGCTCTTCGTCGCGGAAATAGGCCTGCAAGGTCTTGAGGTCGTCTAAGTCCATCGCAAGACCCATGGACGAAAGAAGTGCCGAGAGCGCCGATTCATCCATTCCGGTAAAGCCGTCGACCGATGCGACGGGCTTGGGCTCGGAGAGGTTCTCTTCGAGCGTCTCGGGCTTTGCAAGCGAGGCCTCGCGGCTCTCGACGGGGTTGATAACGTGGTGCTTGACGGCCTCGACGTCCTTTTCAGAGAGCGTGCCGTAGAGCGCGTAGACCTTCGCCGTGCGGATGCGCGGGCGCTCGCCCTGACTCAGGAGCTGGATGCACTGCGCCGCGCTGTCCGCGCGCTGGTCGAACTGGCCGGGCAGCGGCTCGACAGCAAAGACGGCGGCAGCGCCGCTCGCGTCGATCTCCCCGCTCGTCAGGTCGAGCTGCGGCTCGGAGAAAACGGTATTTGTGGCATAGGCAAAGAGGGCCTCGTCGATGCCCTCAACGTCGTAGCGGTTCCAGATGCGCACGCTTTCGAGACCCTTGAGGTCCAGAAACGAGCGGCAGTCGGAAAGAAGGCTCGCGCACTCGGGCGCAAGGCCTGGCTTTTTTTCAACACAGACGCGATAGACCATTTACTCTCTCTCCTTTTGCGCGGCGAGGGCTCGGCGGCCAATGTCGCTGCGGCAGTATTTGTTGGCAAAATCGACCTCGGACGATAAGCGGTAGGCCTCCTTCACGGCTTCTTCCAGCGTGGGGGCGACGGCGGTAACGCCGAGCACGCGGCCGCCCGCGGTCAGGAGCTTGTCTCCGTCTTTTTTCGCGCCCGCAACGTAGGTGTGCGCGGCGGCCTCTTCGCTCATCGTGATGGGGAAGCCGCTCTCGTACTTCTTGGGGTACCCGTTCGAGGCGAGGACGACGCAGCAGGCGGAATCGGTCGAAAATTCGACGGGGACGTCCTTGAGCGTACTGTTCGTCGTCGCCTGCATGACCGTGAGCAGGTCGGACTTGAGAAGCGGCAGCACGACCTGCGTCTCGGGATCGCCGAAGCGGCAGTTGTACTCCACGACCTTCGGGCCGTCCTTTGTGAGCATCAGGCCGAAGTACAGGCAGCCCTTGAAGGGGCGGCCCTCGGCCTTCATCGCGCGGATCGTGGGCAGGAAGATCGTCTGCATGCACTCGTCCGCGATCTTTTCCGTGTAGCAGGGATTTGGGGCGATCGTGCCCATGCCACCGGTGTTCGGGCCCTTGTCGCCGTCCAGCGCACACTTGTGGTCCATGGAAGACACCATGGGAACAACGGTTTCGCCGTCGGTAAAGCTCAGAACGGAGACCTCGGGCCCCTCCATGAACTCCTCGATGACGACGCGCGCGCCGCTCTGACCGAAGGCCTTGTCCTCGATCATGGAGCGGACGGCGGCCTTTGCTTCCTCCACCGTCTGCGCAACGACGACACCCTTGCCGAGCGCCAGACCGTCGGCCTTGACGACGATGGGCGCGCCCTGCGCGTCAATATAGGCACAGGCGGCATCCGCGTCGGTGAAGAGCTCATACTTTGCCGTGGGGATGCCGTACTTTTTCATCAGGTCCTTGGAAAATGCCTTGCTCGCCTCGATGACGGCGGCCTTTTTGTCGGGGCCGAAGCACGGAACGCCCGCCTCGGTCAGCGCGTCCACCGCGCCGAGGGCCAGCGGATCGTCCGGCGCGACGACGGCGTAGTCGATCCGGTGCACTTTCGCAAATTCGACCTGCGCGGGGATGTCCTTTGCGCCGATCTCCGGCACGCAGACCGCGTCGGCGGCGATGCCGCCGTTACCGGGCAGGCAGTAAATTTCCTCAACTGCGGGATTTTCTTTTAACTTCTTGATAATGGCGTGTTCGCGGCCTCCGCCGCCGATGACCATGAGTTTCATTCGTTTCGTTCCTCCTTTTAGTGATGGAACAATCTCTGTCCGGTAAAGGCCATGGTGATGCCGTATTTATTCGCGGTCTCGATGACGTTGTCGTCGCGGATCGAGCCGCCGGGTTCCGCGATGTAGGTGACGCCGCTCTTTCTCGCGCGCTCAACATTGTCGCCGAACGGGAAGAACGCGTCGGAGCCGACGGTCACGCCGCTCTGGCGGGCGACCCAGTCCTTGCGCTCCTGCACCGTCAGCGGCTCGGGGCGCTCCTTGAAGACGCGCTGCCATGCACCGTCGGCCAAAACGTCGTCACACTCGTCGGAAATATAAACATCGATGGCGTTGTCGCGGTCAGGGCGGCGGATACCGTCCACAAACGGCAGCGCAAGCACCTTCGGGTGGCGGCGGAGATACCAGTTGTCCGCCTTGCTGCCGGCAAGGCGCGTACAGTGGATGCGGCTCTGCTGGCCGGCGCCGACGCCGATGGTCTGGCCGTCCTTGGCGTAGCAGACGGAGTTCGACTGCGTGTATTTGAGCGTAATGAGCGAAACGATCATGTCGCGCTTCGGGTCATCGGGAAGATTCTTATTTTCGGTGACGATGTTCGCAAGCAGCGACTCGTCGATCTTGCAGTTGTTGCGGCCCTGCTCGAACGTGACGCCGAAGACATCCTTCTGCTCCTGCGGGGCGGGAATGTAGGCGGGGTCCATCTGCACGATGTTGTACTTGCCGCCCTTTTTCGTCTTCAGGATGGCAAGCGCCTCCTCGCTGAACGAGGGGGCGATGATGCCGTCGGAGACCTCGCCTTTCAGATATTCCGCCGTCGCGGCGTCGCACTCGTCGGAGAGCGCCGCCCAGTCGCCGTAGGAGCAGAGGCGGTCCGCGCCGCGGGCGCGGATATAGGCGCAGGCAATGGGCGAAAGGGCCGCGTCGGGCTCAACAAAGTAAATCTGCTTGTCCACCTCGTCGAGCGGCAGGCCGAGCGCCGCGCCCGCGGGAGAGACGTGCTTGAAGCTCGCCGCGGCGGGCAGGCCCGTGGCCTCCTTAAGCTCGCGCACGAGCTGGAAGGAGTTGAAGGCATCGAGCAGATTGATGTAGCCTGGCTTGCCGTTCAGCACGGTGAACGGCAGGTCGCCGCCGTCTTTCATAAAGACGCGCGCAGGCTTCTGGTTGGGGTTGCAGCCGTATTTGAGTTCGAGCTCGTTCATATCGTTCTCCTCAATCGCCTAAATTCTTGTTGAACAGCTTGACTTCGCCGTTCATGTTTGCGTAAAGGGACACCTTGTTGTCCGCGTTGAGCGCAGCCCAGACCTCTTCGGGGCTGGGGACGCTCACCTCCATCGGCTCGCCCGCAAACGTCGGCAGCGGCGTGCCGTCGCCCTGATAGGTGCTGATGAAGTAGGCCTTGTCCGCGTCGCAGCCCTCGTAGCAGAAGAACTCGCGCAGGCACCGGCCGTTGTTATGCTTGAGGATGGACATCTCGAATGAGCCGTCCTCATGCACGATGGCGGAGATGCGCGGTGTCCAGTTCGGCTCGTCGGGCTCGTACTCGCGCGTCATCAGGCCGCGGCGAAAGTCGCCGTGTGCGCAGATCGTGTCGGTCTGGTCGCCGTTCGTCACGACGAGGTCACTGCCCATCGTGCGGACGGGGTGATAGATGATGAGGCTCGGGTCGGCGAGCTTGGCGGGGTCAAAGGCCTCGGTGCGGATGCCGTCGTCGGTCTTGACAAAGACGCGGTTGCGGCTGTTTTCGCTGCGGCCCATGATGAAATAATAGACGCGGTCCTTGCCGACTAAAATGCCGCGGCCGGGATAAGACGTATTTTTCAGAAAGTGCAGAAAGTCGACCATTTCAGTTCTCCTCTTCTGTGATGGCGCGGCAGACAAGCTCCGCCGCGCGCGGCAGGAGCTTCCATTCGGCCTGCTCCATCACGCGGCGCTGTAAGGTCTCGGGCGTGTCGCCCTCTTCGATCTCGACGGCCTTTTGCAGAATGATCTCGCCGCCGTCGGGGATTTCGTTGACAAAGTGCACCGTCGCGCCCGTGACCTTCACGCCGCGCGCGAGCGCAGCCTCGTGCACCTTTAAGCCGTACATGCCCCTGCCGCAGAACGACGGGATCAGCGACGGATGGATATTCAGAATGCGGCGCGGCCACTTTTTCGTGAAGTTCTCGCTCAGGATGCTCAAAAAGCCTGCAAGGACGATGACATCGATCTTGTACTGCTCGAGCAGCAGCTCGATGGCCGCCTCAAAGTCGTGCTGAATGAGGCTCGACGGCACGGTGTGCGCGGGGACGTTCGCCTTTTCCGCGCGTTCGAGCGCGTAGGCGCACGCCTGAGAGGAAATGACGAGCGCGATCTCGCCGTGTGGAATTTTGCCGTCTCTCTGCGCGTCGAGCAAGGCTTGTAAATTCGTGCCGCCGCCCGAGACGAACACCGCGATGCGCGCGCTTTTCAGCATAGTGCGACCTTCTCTTCCCCGCTCACGACCTCGCCGATCACGTAGGCGTCCTGGCCGTTTTCCTTGAGGGCGGCAAGCGCCTTGTCGGCGTCATCTTTGGCGACGATCATCGTCATGCCGACGCCCATGTTGTAGGTGTTGAACATGTCGTGCTCGGGGATGCTGCCCATGCGCTGGAGCATGCCGAAGATCGGCGGCGTGCGGAGAGCGGATTTGTCGATCTTCGCGCACAGGCCGTCTGGGATGCAGCGGGGAATATTTTCATAGAAGCCGCCGCCTGTGATGTGGCTGACGCCGTGGACGTCGGCCACGTCCATCGCCGCGAGGACGGGCTTCACGTAGATCTTCGTCGGGCGCAGCAGTTCTTCGCCCAGCGTGCAGCCGAGCTCGTCGACATACGCGCCGAGGTCCGCGTGCTCGACGTTGAAGACCTTTCGCACGAGGGAATAACCGTTGGAGTGGATACCGCTTGAGGTAAGCGCGATCACAACGTCGCCCGGACGCATGCGGTCGTGGTCGATGATCTTCGCGCGGTCGACAATGCCGACGGCGAAGCCCGCGAGGTCATAGTCGTCGGCAGACATGGTGCCGGGGTGCTCGGCGGTCTCGCCGCCGATGAGCGCGCAGCCGGACTGCACGCAGCCCTCGGCCACGCCGGAGACGAGCGTCGCGACCTTCTCCGGTTCATTCTTGCCGATGGCGATGTAGTCGAGGAAGAAGATGGGCTTTGCGCCGCAGCAGATGATGTCGTTGACGCACATAGCAACGCAGTCGATGCCGACGGAGTCGTGCTTGTTCATCAGCTGCGCGATGCGCTGCTTCGTGCCCACGCCGTCCGTGCCCGAGACGAGCACGGGCTCGCTCATACCGGTGAGATCGGGTGCGAACAGGCCGCCAAAGCCGCCGATATCGGACACAACGCCTGGGATCATGGTGCGCTGGACGTGCTTTTTCATCAGCTTGACGCCCTCATAGCCGGCCTCGATATTCACGCCGGCATCACGGTAGCTCTCAGAAAAACTACGCATTCTTCTTTTTCTCCCCTTCACTGATTTTGCACTCAAAGCGGTCCTTGCCGCCGTCTTTCGGGATGCTCGTGGGATAGCCGCCGCCGAAGCAGGCCGTGCAAAAGCCGTTTTCGGTGTTGTCGGCGAGCTTGACGACGTCCTCGATGCTTAAGTAGCCGAGCGAGTTGACGCCGATGATCTTCGCGATCTCATCGACCGTGTGGTGCGTGGCGATGAGGTTATTTTTGTCGTCGATGTCCGTGCCGTAGTAGCACTCGGAGACGAACGGCGGCGCGCTGACGCGCATGTGGATCTCTTTTGCGCCCGCTTTCCACAAAAGGTCGATCGTGCGGCGGCAGGTCGTTCCGCGGACGATAGAATCGTCGATGAGCACGACGCGCTTGCCCTCAACCACGGAGCGGATGGGGTTGAGCTTGATGTTGACCTCATTTTCGCGCATCGTCTGCGTGGGCGAGATGAACGTGCGGCCGATGTACTTATTTTTGATAAAGCCGATGCCGTAGGGGATGCCGCTTTGGCGCGCGTAACCGAGGGCTGCATCAAGGCCGGAATCCGGCACGCCGATGACGACATCCGCCTGCACGGGATGCTCGAGCGCGAGGAACGCGCCTGCGCGCTGGCGTGCGATGTGGACGCTGCTGCCGTCGATGACGGAGTCAGGGCGGGCGAAGTAGATGAACTCGAAGACGCAGAGCTTCTTCGGCGCTTTGCCGCAGTGGCTCGTGTCGGAGCGAACGCCGGCCGTGTCGACGACAACGATCTCGCCGGGGCGGATGTCGCGCTCGAACTCGGCGCCGATGGCGTCGAGCGCGCAGGATTCAGACGCGAAGACAACAGAGCCGTCCTTCAGATGCCCCATGCAGAGGGGACGGAAGCCGTGGGGGTCGCGCGCGGCAATGAGCTTCGTCGGCGAGGAGAGGACGAGGGAATACGCGCCCTCGATGCGGTCCATCGCAGCGGAGACAGCCTCTTCGATGGAGCCGCGATTCAGTCTCTCCTGCACGATGATATAGGCGATGACCTCGCTGTCGGTCGTGGTCTGGAAGATGGAGCCGCGGCTTTCAAGCTCCTGCCTCAGCTCGCGGGAATTCGTCAGATTGCCGTTGTGCGCGAGCGCCATGCGGCCCTTGAAGTGGTTCACCAGAATGGGCTGGACGTTGCGCTTGTTGTCGCTGCCGGTCGTGCCGTAGCGCACATGGCCGACGGCGATGGTGCCCTGGCCGAGCGACTTGAGCTGCTCAGGCGGGAAGACCTCGCTCACAAGGCCGGTGTCGCGTAGCGAGCGGAACAGGCCGTCGTCGTTGACGACGATACCCGCGCTCTCCTGTCCGCGGTGCTGGAGGGAGTAGAGCGCGTAGTAGGCATAGGACGCGACGTCCGCCTCCTGAGGCGTAAAGATGCCGAACACGCCGCATTCTTCGTGAATGTGGCGCGCCGGGATGATGTTGTGATTCTCTGTCATATTTGATCTTACTGTGCGTCGTGGGCCATCAGGCGCTTCATGACTTCGGCGTAGGCGTCTTCCACGCCGCCGAGGTCGCGGCGGAAGCGGTCCTTGTCGAGCTTTTCGTTCGTCTTGCTGTCCCACAGGCGGCAGGTGTCGGGGCTGATCTCATCGGCGAGGACGATCTGGCCGTCGACGGTCTTGCCGAACTCGAGCTTGAAGTCGACGAGCGTGACGCCGCACTCGCTCCAAAATGCCTTGAGCGTGTCGTTGACGGCGAAGGCATACTTCTTGATGAGCTCGATTTCCTCCCAGGTCGCGAGCTTGAGGGCAACGGCGTGATAGGCGTTCATCAGGGGGTCATGCAGATCGTCGTTCTTGTAGGAGAACTCGATCGTGGGCTCGGAGAAGACGATGCCCTCCTCCACGCCGTAGCGGGAGGCGAAGTGACCGGCGGAGATGTTACGGATGATGACCTCCAGCGGGACGATGGAGACCTTCTTGACGAGCGTGTCGCGCTCGCTGAGCTCCTTGACAAAGTGGGTCGGGATGCCGGCCTTTTCCATCTTGGCCATCAGACGGTTGGTCATCTGGTTGTTGATGACGCCCTTGCCGACGATGGTACCCTTCTTTGCGCCGTCAAAGGCGGTGGCGTCGTCCTTGTAGGAAACGATAACGAGGTTGGGATCTTCGGTGGCGTAAACCTTCTTGGCCTTGCCTTCGTAGAGCTGTTCTTTCTTTTCCATGATGACTGTTCTCCTTTTATTTTATATTTTTGTTGATTGATATGGATGGATGGTTTCTCAGTTTTTGTAGCGCTCGCGAAGCTCTTCGTCCGCCTTCAAGACAGCGGCGGTGCCCTCGTCACGTGCGGCCTGGAGCTTGTGGGCAAGGCCCTCGTCGCTCACAGCCATGATCTGGACGGCAAGGATGGCGGCGTTTTTCGCCCCGTCGATAGCGACGGTGGCAACGGGGATGCCGCTCGGCATCTGGACGGTCGAGAGCAGCGCGTCCATGCCGTCGAGCTTCGCGCCGCTGCACGGCACGCCGATGACGGGAAGCGTCGTATTCGCGGCCATCGCGCCGGCCAAGTGCGCGGCCATGCCCGCGAGCGCGATGATACAAGAAAATCCGCTCTCCCGTGCCGACGCTGCAAATTCTCTTGCCTCGTTCGGGCACCGGTGGGCGGATAACACACGGACCTCGGTCTCGATCCCATATTCCTTGAGCGTCTGGATCGCCTTCTCGGCGACGGGCAGGTCGCTCGTGCTGCCCATAATAACGGCTACCTTTCGCATAGTTCTGCCTCCTTAAAAGCAAAAATGGGCGCTCCACTGCCTCAATGTGCAGTTGAAGTGCCCAGACGGTCGGCTGCTGAATTTCAGCAAGAAACGCTCTCTGCTCCCCTGTGGTGACCCACGTTTCCGTCAGTTACAAAGAGCTCAACTTGACAAGCAATATGGTATCACAGAGGGCTCTTTTCGTCCATGCGGCAAAAGAGAGAAAGGCTCCGCCCTATTTATCAGTTTTTTGATGATATTTTACATATTCATAAGCCACGATAATGTCTATCAGTAAAAATCTGCCGTTTCGGCAGCGCAAATAAAAATCGGAAGGCCGCGCACTCCCCGTACGCGGCCTTCCATCGCATCGTGTTTTCAAAAAGGCAGGCATCCGCCGATGGCAAGACTCAGCAGGATGACCGCAAGCGCAACGAGCACAGGTGCTTTCCGCCTGAGCTTCCTCATCGCGCGCTTTTCGTCCACAGAGGAATCCTCACTTTGCAAGCTCCTTGCCCAGCGCGCGGCAGGCGTCCAGCGCGGCGTCATCAGGCGCTTCGCAGCAGGTCACGCTCTCGCACACAAGGCGGATGCCGGAATCATCGCAGTCCTTTTCCCAGCCGCGCATCCACTCGCCGTCGCCCCAGCCGTAGGAGCCGAACAGCGCGGCGCTCTTGCCGCCAAGGCTGCGCTTGACCTCGTCAAACATGGGCTGGAACTCCATCTCCTCGAGCACTTCGCTGCCCATGGCGGGGCAGCCGAAGGCAATCGCGTCATAAGCGCTCAGCTCGCTGGCCTTGACCTGGTCAGGGGTCAACATCGTGACCTGCGCGCCCGCGCTCTCCATGCCCTCAGCGACGGCCTTGGCCATGGCCTCGGTGTTGCCCGTGCCGCTCCAATAAACAACAGCAGTCTTTTTCATATCAGTATGTTCCTTTCATAAATCAGTATCTATCACACTGCCACGGCAAGCTGCTCGATGCCCGAGCCGGCCTCCCAGAGTGCGCAGTAGATCTCCGTGCATTTTTTGAAGCGGGCGAACAGCTCGCGCGCCTTCTTCTCGTCGCCGTAGACCTTCCACAGCCCCGCGCATTTGAAGTTGCAGGCGCGGTGGTCGATGAAGCCCTTGACGTCCTCCGGCGGATACGAGAGGAAAAGCCCGACCTCATGGGGGAATTCGCCGCCCTCACGGAATCGGCGGATGAGGTTTGCGATGCAGCGTCCGCAGTGGCCGCTATTGTAGCCCGCGTGGTGCAGGATCTCGGCCGCCTGTTCGTTCTCCAAATCTCTCCGCAGCTCAGAGGGGCGGTACAGGTACAAAAGGACCTGTCCTTTCAGAAAACGGATCGGCAGCAGACACAGGCCCTTTGGCACAAGCAGACGGTTCAGGCGGCGGATGTCCGCAAAGAGCGCTTCCTTATCTTCGCAAGGACAAGGGAAGAGGCTGCCCGTTTTGATACCTGCCAACGTCGGCGCACCCTGCCGCACCAGGATCTCTTCAGACATGCCCGTTTCCCTCCCCTTTGGTTTCGGTGGTGGCTCCCCAGAAGTTAGATTTCTCTAACTTCTGGGGAGCGGCGTCCTCTCTCTTGACGTGTCTTAGGATACCCGAAAAGAAGAGCCCCATCCGCTCCAAATTGATCGGATGAGGCTCCAAAATATTTTATTCTGCCTTTTCCGCCGTCGGCGCGCAGCTGTCGCTGTCCGCGCCCGCGCGGTACGCGCTCGGCGACACACCGATCACACTGCGGAAGGCCTTGGCAAACTTGCTGGCGTTGTCATAGCCGAACTGCCCCGCGATATCGAGCACCGTGCGGTCGCTCGTGCGCAGGAGCTGCGCGGCACTGTGCATCTTCTGCGCGCGCAAAAACGCTGCGGGCGTCATGCCGTACACGCCGCGAAAGCTCGCGGCGAGCTGCGAGGACGACGCGCCAAGCTCCTGCGAGAGCGCCGAGATCGTGACGTCGTCCTCCGTGCTTGCAAGCAGCGCGTCGCGCGCCGCGCGCGCAAGGCGCACCTGCGCGGCGGTATAGCCGTGCTTTTCGTGCGCCACGTCGAGCGCACTCAAAAAGAGCAGCAGTTCAAGCACCTTAACCTTAAAGTAGCCGCGGCGGATGCCGGCGGGCACGGCGTAGAGCTCAGAGAAGATGTGCTCCACGCGCGCCGACGAACGCGAGACAAAGCACTCCGAGTCGGCGAAGAACTTCTCCGCCAGCACGCTGGGGCGGACGTCGACATCCTGCAAAATGCAGGACAAACAGTCAGGTGCGAGGGCGGGGTCGAGCGTGACGGTGATGCCGTGGTAGTGTCCCGTGGGGAATTCCACCTCCCCCTCGATGGCGGCGCGGCGCACGACGGAGAGGTCGCCGGGAGCCAAAAAGTAATGCTCGCCGCCGCAGCAGTATTCCGCGCGTCCCTCGCGGCAGTGCTGGATCTCGATGAGTCCCGCCGCGCCCGGCTCTGACAGACGGTAGGACGGCGCGTGCACATCGTGATAGGCAAGCTCGATGCCGGAGAAAACGGGATAGGCCGTGATGCGCACCTCGCCGTCCGTCTCCCTGAGACGGTAGACGGTGCGTTCATCGTTTTGCTGCAAAATTTCTGCGTGGGCGCTGCATTTCTTTACCTGAGACTTTGGTTCGATCAAGGAAGCTTCCCTGTCCTTTCTTCTACATATAAAAGTAGAAAACGCCGCAAAGCGCAGATCCCGCGCTTTGCGGCTTGTGGCTGCTGATCAAACGCAGTCCTCCGCGAGATCTGCGTTTTCCTCCGTCGTCTTGCCCTCCAGCAGTTCGGGGTGCTTGAGATAGCGGCGCACGCTCGCCCAGAACAGCGCGTACTCGTGTCCTGTGCAGATGCGCTCATCCATCACGACGGAGAGCGGGATCATTTTTTTATTATACTCCCCGCTCATATAATTGGCAATAGGCTTGCCCATGCTGACGAACACACCCGTCGTGCCGAACTCATAGCAGTGGTGGAAGATGGAATTCGTGTTGATGGAGGCAAGGTTCGTGATAAAAAGACTCGTGTGGAACGGGCTCAGATCAATGATCTTACGCGGCAGCAGGCCGCAGCGGTCCATCAGCTTGACAAGGCCGAACAAAAGCCCCGGCATGATGGGGATGGCGAACAGAAAATTCGCGAATTTATCCGTATTGTTGTTATGCGCGGCCACCTGATTCTGCGCGACCGCCTCCTCGATCTTGCGGTTGATGGAGAAGATATCGTCCCCGTCCTCAAAGAACACCTTGATCGACGTCTCGTCCGCGCGGCCGTCGGCGCGCGTTTTCAGGATGACGAAGCTGACGCAGAAGTGGTTGCGCTGATAGATCTTGCTGTTCATGATAAAGCGGTTGATCTTCGGATTTTCCTGATACGCCTTGAAGTATGCCGCCAGAATGAGCGTCATATACGGGATGCGCACGCCTTCGCGGCGCTTTTCCTGAATGTAGCGGCGCAGGACCTCCATATCGGCGTATTCGGTGATGAAATTCTGCGCATCGTAGCGCCGCGGCATGACATAGGGCAATGCCGAAACGATGGTGGACGCCTCTTTCACTCGGGTTCCGTCGGGACGCATGGCAAGTTCCTCTTTTCTTTGAGTTAACCCCATCTTACCCGCTTTGCCCGCGTATTGCAATCATTTTCTTAGCGAATTCTTTATTAAGAATTGGTTAAGTCCCATTCTCTCCCCAGTCGAGCGACACATCGACGACACGCAGGAGGCCGGAAAGCATCGAGGGAACATAGGCTCTGGCGAACAGATCATCCTGTGTGCAGAGTGAGCGGGCGCTTGTGCCGTCCGCACTCGTCTGCGTCACGACAAGCATCGACGCGCCGTCCGGCGCGGTCAGCGTCTCAGGAAGAGCGTCGGCGGCGTATGCCGCGCGCGACAGAACGTTCTTATCGCTGTCCATCCAGACAAATTCGACCGATTCTGCCGCCGTGTGCGCCGCGAATGAAACGCTCACCTTGATCGAGCGGCTCTGCGTTTTACCGTTCACGCTCCAGTCGCTCGACCGCTCGGTCGATATCGTCCGCGTCTGGTTCAGGTTTGTGCTGGATGTCCTGTAACGCACATTTGTGCCATTGTCCTGTGTGCACTCGGCATAGTAGTCCCCCGCGGGCGTGCGGTAGACATAACATTCGTACAGTTCCGCCTGTCCCAGCGCGTCGAGCGCGATCTCTCCGCTCGTCTCGTAGCTGCTGCCGTTGTCGTCGACGTTGACGCGCATTCCGCTGCCCACCACCTCGTCGGACACCGCCGCACCGACGGAATAGTTGAATTCAGAGCCCTCTTCGTAATCCGGATCGTCGGGTTCAAACGCTGTGATGGTCACAAACGCCGGCACGCTGGGCACGCCGAAGTCGTAATCATCGCCGTTCTCCGTCGCGTAGCGCCTGCCGTCGAAGGGTTCGAGGGCGAAGAAGTATCCGACCCATTCGTCGTCCATGGTCTCCTGCGCCGCGGCTTCGATCCGCTCGGGCTTGTAAAGCGCAAAGCTCACACCAAACACCACTGCGAGCGCCAGCGCAAAGGCGATCAGTCGTTTCATGCTGTTCCCTCCCCCCAGTTGACCTTGATGCTGATTGAGCAGAGCTTACCGTCCTGATAGCGGAAAGTGTCCAGATTTGAGTAAGCATACGGCGCACTGTCATTGCTGCGGCTGCAAATGTCGTATTCCGCCGTCTCTACGTCCCCGTCTTGTCCATAGCTCGTGCCGATGAGATACGCCGCGCCGGGCGCGGCGGTGATGGACTCGGGCAGCGCGTCGGGCGCGAACTCTTCAAGCTTCAAGAGATCGTCGTTTTCGTCCATGTGCGCGACGGTGAACTTCGTCGGCGTCGGGCGGGAGACGGCGGTGATGGCAACTCTGACCTTCACGCGCTCGGACATGCCGCCGATCGTCTCGGTCTTATCGCTCGTGAGCGTGTGGGTCACGCTGCCGCCGTCCGAGCCGGACATGCCCATGCTGTTGCCGCGCGTCAAATAAATGCGTCCATCCGACGTCTGGTAGATGGGATAGAAGTTGAAGATCACATGTCTGCTGCCGCAGGCGTAGACCTCGCCCGAGAGGTCGATGTCCGTCGTACGGACGCCGTTGTCATCGTCGATACCGGCCTTCCCCAGCGGCGCACCGAGTGCTCCGAAGATCGTGATATTCGGCGACTTGGCGTCCTCCTCACCGTAGCGCGCGTCCGGCTCCATCGTGCAGTAGATGCCGCCGCCGCGCTCACCGAGCGCGGACCAGTCGTCTGTCTCCATATAGAGCCCCCCGGCCTTCCAGACGAATTTGCCCGCGGCCGAGACCGCAAGATCACCGCCGATGTCGATGTCCTCTTCCGAGACGAAAGCGCCGATGAGCGTGCCCTCTTCCTCCTCGTCCGCGGCGGACTGCACCGCGCCGCCGTCGAGAAAGGCAATGAGAAAGACCGCCGCGAGGATCGCAGCAAAAATCAGTATCGTTTTCGTTTTACTCTTCATGCTCTGCCTCCAATTCTCCGTCGCATTGCAGAATGTCGCCCACATTGCACTCGAGCGCGCAGCAGATGCGGTTGAGCGTCGCAAAGCGCACGCCCTTGGCCTTGCCGCTGCGCAGAATGGAAAGATTTGCCTCCGTGATGCCGACGGTGGCACAAAGTTCCTTGCTTGTCATGCCGCGCGCTTTCAGCACCTCGTCCAAATGTACCGTGATCGCCATGGCAGCACCCTCAGATAAAGAGGTCGTTGTCCGCCGCAAGGGCGACGTTCGAGGCGATGAGCCGCGCGCCGAGGAGCGCCGCCAGCACGAAGCACAGCTCGAGGACCGGCAGGCGGATGGAAATGCTGGTGCTGAGGATGAGCGGCGCGCAAACCGCCTGTAAAACGTTGACCGCGAGCGCAAACAGCACGCTGAGCTTGAGGACCTTGACGCACCATTCGGCGAGCTTTGGCGCGTAGGCGGCGCTCTCCTGCGTAAACGCGCCGTCTTCCATCGTGTCGAGAAGGCCGATGGCGAAGTACGCCGTCGCCGCGGCGAGCAGCGTAGGAAGGACTTCCGCGGCAAAGCGCAGGGCGAGGACAACATAGCTGAACACAAGGCTCTTCGAACCCGTTATGTCCGTTGCCGCAGGCAGTACCGTATCGGTTGTAAAGGCGCTGTTGCCCGCCTTGAGAGCGTCGATGGCGGAAAACAGGCCCGCAAATTCCGCAAAGCAAACCTCGAAGACGAAGTACGCCGCCGCGAGGATAAGCAGCGCGCGGAAGAGCTTCAAGAGCTCCTGCGTATCGCCGCCGGAAAACCGGCGCAGCAGCCGCAGCACGACCCAGCCCGCGAGCAGCGCGAAAATGAGCCACTGCCAGGCAAGGCGCGGGAACAGTGCCTCCGCCGATGTGCTCCAATAGGCGGTCCAGCCGTGTGGAAAGAGCGCGCAAGCCGCGGCAAACGCGATGAGCACGAGCAGCGCGTCCTCGGGCTTCAGCTCCCGCCGCGCCGCGATGTGCACGAGCGCATAGAGCGGCAGCAGGATCACCGCGGCATACAGCGTGAACGCCAGCGCGAAGCCAAAGCGTCCCGAGGCGGCCAGCGCACTCAGTCCCTGCCCCACTGCGCTGCCGGGGAATCCGGCGACAGAAAAGGCGTCGCCCTCGAAAAGCCACAGGGCGAGCGCAAGCAGCGCGCAGATAAGCGCCTCCGCCAAAAGTAAGGTCTTGATCCGGTCACGTTTCATATCGCACCTCCAGAATTATTGTTTTGCGATAATTTCTATCGTCAGCGTAGCAGAAGAATTATCGTTTGTCAATAATTTCTGCATTTGCTTTTTGTTTTTCAAAGCGCGGCACAGTTGTTTTTAAATAAATGATAAGTTTGCTTTTTTCTATTGATTATCCCCGCACGATAGACTATACTGTAGCTGTCATATCATGCAATTTCTGTTGCTATTGCTCAAAAAAGACAATCAGGAGGACACCAACAATGAAGTACAATCGCACCTACAACTTCTCTGCCGGTCCCGCTATGATGCCGGAGCCCGTGCTGGAGGAAATCCGTGACGAGATGATGAACTACCGCGGCAGCGGCATGTGCGTCATGGAAATGAGCCACCGCTCCAAGGTTTTCCAGCAGATCGTCGACGAGGCCGAGGCTGACCTGCGCGACCTGATGGGCATTCCCGACAACTACAAGGTCCTGTTCATTCAGGGCGGCGCTACGCTGCAGTTCGCGGCTGTGCCTTGGAATCTGATGAAGAACGGCAAGGCCGTCTACGTCGAAACCGGCGCATGGTCCAAGAAGGCCATTGCCGAGGCTAAGAAGTACGGCGAGGTCATCGTCGCCGCTTCCTCCAAGGACAAGAACTACAGCTACATCCCCGACTGCTCCGATCTTGACATTCCCGAGGATGCCGACTATGTCTACATCTGCGAGAATGAGACCATCCACGGTGTGACCTGGCAGCAGCTGCCCAACACCAAGGGCCATGTTCTTGTCTCCGACCAGAGCTCCATGTTCCTCTCCCAGCCCTGCAACGTCAGCGATTACGGCATGATCTATGCGGGCGTGCAGAAGAACGTCGGCCCTGCCGGTATGGTCATCGCCATCATCCGCGAGGACCTCATCCGCGAGGATCTCGATCCCAAGATGCCCATCTACATGCGCTACGACACCCACGCCAAGAACGACTCCATGTACAACACCCCGAACTGCTGGGCGATTTACTGCTGCGGCAAGGTGTTCAAGTACCTCAAGAGCATCGGCGGTCTCGAGGAGATGCACAAGCGCAATGTCGAGAAGGCCAAGGTCATCTATGACTTCCTGGATTCCTCCAAGATGTTCCATGGCACGGTTGAGCCCGAGTTCCGTTCCCTCATGAACATCCCCTTCGTCACCGATTCCGCCGAGCTCGACGCCGAAGTCGTCGCTGCTACCAAGGCTGCCGGTTACGATAACCTCAAGGGCCACAAGAGCGTCGGCGGTCTGCGCGCCAGCGTTTACAACGCCATGCCCATCGAGGGCGCTCAGGCTCTCGTCGAATTCCTGAAGAAGTTTGAGGCCGAGCACACCAAGTAATTGCTTTTTAAAAGGGGGATCACATCCCCCTTTTAGATACTCCCTCACCGGTGAAGCGTTCACCGGTGCCGCCGCTTAAAGAGCGGCTGGGTCAACGATTAAAATATTTACAAGGAGAAAGTTAAAATGCGTATTCTTGTTACCGACGGTATGGATAAGGGCGCGATCGAGAAGGTTCGCGCGATGGGTCACGAGCTCGTTGAGCAGTTCTACGAGCCCGACGAGCTTGGTAAGGCCCTGCGCGACTTTGATGTCGCCATCATTCGCTCCAAGACCAAGCTGCGCGCCAAGCAGATCGACGAGGCCAAGGGCAGCCGCTTCAAGTGCGTCATCCGCGCCGGCGTCGGCCTCGACAATATCGACGTGCAGTACGCCAAGGACAACGGCATCGAGGTGAAGAACACCCCGAAGTCCCCCTCCGAGTCCGTTGCTGAGCTCGCCATGGCTCACATGTTCTCCTGCGCCCGTTACATCTCCATCGCCGGCCACTCCATGCGCGAGGGCAAGTGGGAGAAGAAGGCCTACGGCAAGGGCATCGAGCTGACCGGCAAGACGCTCGGTATCGTCGGCTTCGGCCGCATCGGCCAGAAGCTCGGCAAGATGGCCAAGGCCATCGGCATGAACGTCATCGCGTTCGATATCTTCCACATCCCCGGCATCGAGGAAGAGCTCGGCATCCCCTATGTTGAGATGGACGAGCTGCTCGCCAAGTCCGACTTCATCTCCGTCCACGCTCCCGCTGTCGACGGCGGCGCTCTCATCAACGCTGAGCGCATCGCCAAGATGAAGGACGGCGTCGTCATCATCAACACCTCCCGCGGCACCAACGTCGACGAGGCTGCGCTTCTTGACGCGCTCAACAGCGGCAAGGTCCGCGCCGCCGGTCTGGACGTCTATGCCGACGAGCCTGCGACCAACGTTGCGCTCTACTCCCACCCGATGGTCTCCTGCACGCCGCACATCGGCTCCGCGACCGTCGAGGCTCAGGGCCGCATCGGCGAAGAGCTGGTCGAGATCATCTCCAAGATGTAATTTATCGCTCACGCGATCAACAAAAAGGAAGAGCCGTCGAAAGACGGCTCTTTCTTCTTGTCCTCGCGCTCGGCACGGCATATCTCCACGTTCTTTTTCATAGGATACACCAACAAAACTGTGCTGAGGTGTACGATATGGAGCGCAACCAGAACTATGTGGAGCTGTGGGGCGTCGCCGCAGGCGAGCCCGTCTTTTCGCACGAGAACCATACCCGCCGGTTCGACAAATTTCCCCTGCGGGTCGAGCGCCTGTCAGGCCAGAACGACGTGCCCGTCATCGTGGCGAGCGAGGCACTGCTGCGCGTCTGCCCTGTGGAGGAGGGACAGAGCCTTCGCATCGTCGGGCAGCTGCGCTCGTTTAACAACAAGAGCGGGCAGGGCAACCGGCTCGTCATCACCGTGTTCGCCCAGAGCATCGAGCCGGGCGACGGCTCGTACTTTAACCGCATCCTGCTCTCGGGCGCGCTGTGCAAAAAGCCCGTGCTGCGGCGCACGCCGCTCGGCCGCAGCATTTGCGACGTCATTCTGGCAGTCAACCGCCACTACGGGCGCGCGGACTACTTACCCTGCATCGCCTGGGGACAGACCGCCGTGCAGATCGCGGGCATGGACGTCGGCGAGCGATTGGCGCTTGAGGGCCGCGTGCAGAGCCGGACCTACACCAAGCTGCTCGAAAGCGGCAGTGAGGAACGCACGGCGTTCGAAGTGTCGATCATGCAGCTTTTGGACGAAGAAGAAACGGAGGAGACCGCCTTATTATAGGCGGTCTCCTCCGTCTTTTGCTTATAGCCCGCTCTCCTATTCAAATAATTTATCAGTGCATCCCTTTACAATTTTAAGGCGCAGTGTTAGAGTCTTTCGTGCTACATATTCTATTAGATTTTTTGAAATTTAAAAAACGAAACATGGAGAGAGAAATGGCAAGAATTTTTTTACTCAAGGGTGACATCGCCAACCCCGGCTATGTAGACATTCCCGAGGAGGCGACCACCATCCGAGAGGCGATCTACGGGATCGGCGGCGGCATTCCGAATGGGAAAAAGTTTAAGGCGGTGCAGATCGGCGGCCCGAGCGGCGGCCTTCTCGTCGAGGAGCATCTCGATCTGCCCCTGCACTTTCAAAAGCTCAAGCCCTACGGCGTGCGCCGCGGCGACAGCGTCATCACGGTGCTCGACGAGGACCGCTGCATGGTCGATGTCGCGTGTCGCTTTATGCAGTACACGCAGACAGAGTTCTGCGGCAAGTGCGTTCCCTGCCGCGAGGGCACAAAGCGCATGAACGAGCTGCTCTGGGCCATGCGGGACTACCGCCTCAGCGAGTCGGACTTTCATATGCTCACCGACCTTGGCGAGATGATCTCGGTCACGGCGTTCTGCAATCTGGGCCGCAATTCCTACCACACGCTGGAGACGGCCATCAAATACTTTCCCGAGGAATTCAAGGATCACCTGCGTGGGGACTGCGCGCTCTGCGAGCTTGACCGCGAGCCAATCGAGCCGGGTGGACTTCCCTATAACCGCATCCGCCTCGAGATCGACCCGAGCATCTGCCGCGGATGCAGCAAGTGCTCGCGTTCCTGCCACGCCGAGGCCATCACGGGCGTCATCAAGTCGCCGTTCGTGATCGATCCGGAAAAATGCGTCAAATGCTATACCTGCATCGAGGCCTGCCCCTTTGATGCGATCCAGGAGGTGGAGATCGATGGCTAAGGGTATCATGTATGTCGACAACATCCGCGTGGAGTTCGACGACGAGCCCACGATCATGGATGTCTGCCGCAAGGCGGGCGTGGAAATGCCGAACTTCTGCTTCCACTCCGACCTTTCCGTTTACGGCGCGTGCCGCATGTGTATGGTCGAGGATCTGGACACCGGCAAGATCGACGCCGCCTGCACGACCAAGCCGAAAAACGGCATGCGCATCCGCACGAACACGTCACGCCTTCTCAAATACCGCCGCATGACGCTGGAGTTGATGCTTGCCTCGCACTGCCGCGACTGCACCGCCTGCGAAAAAAACCGCTCCTGCCGTCTGCAGGAGATGGCCGTGCGCTTCGGCATCCATCACGTTCACTTCAAGGATACGCGCGAGCATGTACCGATGGACTTTTCAAGCCCTGCGGTCACATTCGACCTCAACAAATGCATCCTCTGCGGCGACTGCGTGCGCGTGTGCAAGGAGGTTCAGGGCATGAGCATCCTGCACTTTGCCGGCCGCGGCCCCGGGCTGCACATTGAGGCGGGCGACGACCAGCCCATCTCGACCACTCACTGCGTCAGCTGCGGCCAGTGCGCCGCCGTATGCACGACCGGCGCCATCACCGTCAAAAACGACATCGGCGCGGCGTGGCGTGCCCTGCACGACCCGCAAAAGCGCGTCGTCATCCAGATCGCGCCCGCCGTGCGCGTCGCCATCGGTGAGGCCTATGGTCTGCCCGCGGGCGAAAATGTGCTCGACAAGCTTGTCACGGCGCTCAAGATCATGGGCGCGGACGAAATTTACGATACGATCTTCGGCGCGGACCTCACGGTGCGCGAGGAATCGAAGGAATTCCTCCGCCGCCTGGAAACGGGCGAAAATCTCCCGCTGATGACATCCTGCTGCCCGTCCTGGGTGCGCTATGTGGAGCAGGAGCGCCCGCAGTTCATCAAGAACCTGTCCTCCGCGCTCTCGCCCATGCAAATGTTCGCAACGGTCTTAAAGGACAAGTACCGCGAAAAAGACGCCGCCGACGGCCGCACGACCTTCCATATCGCCATCATGCCCTGCACAGCCAAGAAAATGGAGGCCGGACGCGAGGAATTCCGCCGCGACGGCGTACCGAACGTCGACCTCGTGCTGACCACGCAGGAGGTCATCAAGATGATCAAGGAATCCGGCATCCGCTTCCAGATGCTCGAAAAGGAGTCGCCCGACCTGCCGTTCGGCATGGGCAGCGGCGCGGCCGAGATCTTCGGCACCTCCGGCGGCGTGGCGGAGGCGGTGCTCCGCTGCTGCCTGCCCGACAAGAGCAAAAACGTCCTGCGCATGCTCGAGCATAGCGGTCTTCGCGGCACGGAGGCCGTCCGCTTTGTGACCATCCCCGTTAACGGGCGCGACGTGCGCGTCGCCCTGGCCCACGGCCTTGCCAACGCAGCTAAGCTGCTCGATCAAATCGAAAACGGCGAGGTCGAGGTCGACCTGGTCGAGGTCATGTCCTGCCGCACCGGCTGCGTCGGCGGCGCGGGCCAGCCCTACGCGCTGATGAGCACCAAGCTCAAGCGCGCCCACGGCCTGTACGAGATCGACCGCAGCGCGATGTTCAAGCGCAGCGAGCGCAACCCCGTCCTCGACGCGATGTATGCCGCGGGTCTCAATGAGCGCGCGCACGAGCTGCTGCACCACGAGTACAAGGACTGATCCCCTTCATAAAAAGCCGGCCGTGTGTCCACGGCCGACTTTTTCGCCCGACTCATTATTTTTTATAATGCGTCTATTGACAAATTAAGATATTTCCACTAATATATTTTTGAAAATGTATTACAAATTTGAATCGGAGGACAACCATGGAAGTCCGCAACCTGGTCACATTCTTAAAAGTCACGGAGCTCAAGAGCTTCTCCCGTGCGGCGGAAGCTCTGGATTATTCCCAGTCCGCCGTCACGGTGCAGATCCAGCAGCTCGAGCGTGAGCTGGGCGTGCAGCTCTTTGACCGCATCGGCAAAACGGTCTCCATCACGCAGTACGGCAAGGACTTTGTCTCCTACGCGCGCGACGTGGTGAGCGCCATCGCGCGTGCCAGCGCCTTTGCCTCGTCGGATTCCGAGCTGAGCGGCACCGTGCGCGTCGGCACGCTCAATTCGCTGCTCACCGCCTCGTTCTCTAACATCGTGCCGCTCTACCATGAGCGTTTTCCGCACGTGCAGATCAGCCTGCACGCGGGCAATATCGCCTCCATCACCGAAATGCTCGTCAAGAATGAGCTCGACATCATCTACACGCTCGATGAGCAGATCTTCGACACGCAGTTTGTCAAAGTCTTTGAAGCGCAGGAGGACATCGTCATCGTGACGAACACGGAAAACCCGCTCTCTGCCCGCGATGATGTGCACCTTGCCGACCTTGTGTCGCACCCGTTCATCCTGATGAACCACGGCAACCCCTACCGCGACCAGTTCGACCGCGAGCTTGCCCGTCAGGATCTAAGTGTCGAGCCGTTTTTGGAGCTCGAGAGCGACACGCTCGCGCTCAAGCTCATCCGCGAGAATCCAGAGTATCTCTCCGCGCTGCCGCGCTACACGGCGAAGATGAGCATTCACAAGGGCAACCTTGCCATCATCCCCGTGGCCGACTGCCAGATGAGCCAGTGGCGGCAGGTGCTTTATCACCGCAACAAGGTCATCACCCCGCAGATTCAAGGCATGCTCGACGTGATCTTGGAGGTCGCGAAAAAACCGTTTTAAGTGGAAACTCACAAAAAAGCACAGGCGCGCTTTCGCGCGCCTGTGCTTTTTCACTTTACTGTGTCAGTACGGCGTAAAATTTGCAAAAAAAGGATGCAAAACGCGGATCGGCGCGGTATAATAATGGGCAAATTCCAGCGTCCGCACGCATCGCGCGCCCGCTTTGATCGGAGGGATCACGATATGAGAATTGTCGTCAAGGTCGGCACATCCACGCTGGCACACCCCACGGGGCGGCTGAACATCCAGCGTATGGAAAAGCTGTGCAAGGTTTTAAGCGACCTTAAAAATATGGGACACGAGATCATCCTCGTCTCCTCTGGCGCCATCGCCATGGGCTTTGGCAAGCTCAACCTGAGCGAACGGCCGAAAGACGTGCCGACGAAGCAGGCCTCCGCCGCTGTCGGCCAGTGTGAGTTGATGTACATTTACGACAAGCTCTTCACCGAGTATAACCACACTGTGGCACAGCTGCTCATCACCGCACCGGATATCGAAGAGGGCGGCGTGCGCAAGCAGAACTTCCACAACACGCTCGCGCGGCTTTTAGAGCTCGGCGCGCTGCCGGTCATCAACGAGAACGACACCATCTCCACCGAGGAGTTCGGCATCGGCGACAACGATACGCTCTCTGCCATCGTGGCCGTGACGATCCAGGCGGACCTCCTCATTCTGCTTTCGGACATCGACGGGCTCTTCGACGGAGACCCGCGCAAGAACCCCGACGCGAAGCTCATCGACACGGTGGAAAAGATCGACGAGCACATCATTTCGCTCGGCGGGGGTAGCGGTTCGAACCTCGGCACTGGCGGCATGGCGACCAAGCTCCGCGCCGCGCAGATGGCGACGGCAGCAGGCTGCGAAATGGTCATCGCCAACGGCCAGTCGCCCGAGGTACTCTACGATGTGGCCGCGGGCAAGCGCGTGGGCACAAGATTTTTGGCAAAGAGGGATGAAGCATGACAACGATCGAACTTCTGGAACGCACAAAAGCTGCCTGGGGCAGCATCCGCAGCGCAAGCGCCGAGGAGAAGGACCGGCTGCTGCTCGCGATGGCGGAGAGCCTTGAGGCCAACAGCGAAGATATCCTGCGCGAAAATGCCAAGGACATGGAGGCGGCGAAGGGCGCGATCTCCGATGTGATGCTCGACCGTCTCGCCCTGACGGAGAGCCGCATCCACGCGATGGCAGAGGGCATCCGCGAGGCCGCGGCGCTGCCCGACCACGTGGGCCGCGCGCTCGCGCAGTTCAAGCGCCCCAATGGTATGACCATCACCAAGCGGCAGGTGCCGCTCGGTCTGGTCGCCATCATCTACGAGAGCCGCCCGAACGTCACGTCGGACGCCGCGGCGCTGTGCATCAAGAGCGGCAACGTCTGCATGATGCGCAGCGGCAAGGAGGCCTATCGCTCCTCTCACGCCATCGTCACGGCGCTCAAGGCGGGCGTTGAGTCCGTCGGCGGCGACCCCGACATTGTCAACATCGTTGAGGATACAACGCATGCGAGCGCGCAGGTATTGATGACGGCGGACGGCCTTGTCGACCTGCTGATCCCCCGCGGCGGCAAGGGGCTCATCCGCGCGTGCGTGGAAAATGCAAGCGTTCCCTGCATCGAGACCGGCACGGGCATCTGCCATGTGTACGTCGACAGGGACGCTGACCTCAACATGGCGGTAAAGATCATCGAAAACGCCAAGACGAGCCGCCCGTCCGTCTGCAACGCGGAAGAGGTCTGCCTTGTCCACTGCGACATTGCAAAGGAATTTCTCCCCAAGCTCAAGGCCGCGCTTGTCGACAAGCGTAGGGAAGCGGGCCTTGTCCCCGTCGAGCTGCGGCTCGACGAAGCCGCGGCGGAGATCATTCCCGGCACGGCGGCAACGGAGCTCGACTTCGACACGGAATTTCTCGATTACATTCTCGCCGTCGCGGTCGTAGATGATCTGGATGCGGCCATCGCACATGTCCAGCATCACTCGACGCACCACAGCGATTGCATCGTGACCGAGAACCAAGCCGCGGCCGACCGCTTTGTCGACGAGGTCGACAGCGCGGCGGTGTACGTCAACGTCTCCACCCGCTTCACCGACGGCGGGGAGTTCGGCCTCGGCTGCGAGATGGGCATTTCGACGCAGAAGCTCCACGCGCGCGGCCCGATGGGGCTCGACGAGCTGAGCACCTATAAATACGTCATCACCGGCAGCGGCCAGATTCGATAACAGGAAAGGCGCACACTCCGATGTACCACAACGACAAAAAGTACGCATTGACAAACTGCGTGCTTCTCGACGGCTCTGAGCACATGGAGCCGCAGACGGGCAAGGCCGTGTGCATCGACGGCGAGAAAATCAATGAGATCGTCGACGCACAGCATACCCCCGCAGGCTATGAGGCAGTCGACCTCGGCGGAAAATATGTGCTGCCGGGTCTCATCAACATGCACGTGCACCTGCCCGCCTCGGGCAAGCCGAAAAAGAAGGCGAGCGACCCGAAAAAGCTCGTGAAGCTCATCACCTTCTGCGCGCTGACGAACAGGATCGGTGTCAGCATGTGCGAGGGCTACGCAAAAACCGAGCTGCTCTCCGGCGTCACGACCATCCGCACAGTCGGCGGCGTCGCCGATTACGACACGAAAATTCGCGACCTCGCCGCGGCGGGCAAAATTCTTGCCCCGCGCGTGCTGGCGTCGAACATGGCGGTCTCCGTCCCCGGCGGGCACATGGCGGGTTCGCTCGCCTACGAGGCGCACTCCGCCGAAGAGGCCGCGGCGCTCGTCGAAAAGATCGCCGCCGAAAAGCCCGACCTCATCAAGCTGATGATCACCGGCGGCGTGCTGGACGCCGAAGTCGTGGGCGAGCCGGGCGTGCTGCGCATGCAGCCCGAGCTTGTCAAGGCCGCGTGCGACAAGGCACATTCGCTCGGCATGATCGTCGCGGCGCACGTTGAGAGCCCTGAGGGCGTGATGGTCGCGCTGCAAAACGGCGTCGATTCCATCGAGCACGGCGCACAGCCGAACGATGAAATGATCGCACTCTTCAAGCAGCGCAAGGCGTTCCAAATTTCGACCATTTCCCCCGCCCTGCCCTACGCGCTCTTCGACCGCAGCATTTCGCACGCGACGTATGAGCAGCAGGAAAACGGCAAGATCGTCTTCGACGGCATCGTCGCGCTCGCAAAGGCAAACCTCGCCGCGGGCGTGCCGGTCGGTCTCGGCACGGACGTCGGCTGCCCGTACATCACACATTACGACATGTGGCGCGAGCTGCACTATTTCGTCAAATACTGCGGCGTGACGCCCGCGTTCGCGCTGTACAGCGCGACGAAGCTCAACGCCCGGCTCGCGGGCATCGGTGATCTGACCGGTAGCATTGAGGCGGACAAGCAGGCCGACCTGATCGTCTGCTCCGGCAACCCTCTTCAGAATTTGAGCGCGCTGCGTGAGCTCGACATGGTCGTCAAGGGCGGCTACCGCATCGACAAGCCGCAGATCAAAAAAATGGATGAGGTCGAGCGCGAGCTCGACAAGTTCCTGTGAGCGCTATGAAATACTTGGTACTATCCGACTCGCACGGCAATGTCGACAACATGGTGCGCGCGGTAGAGCTCGTAAAGCCGCAGGGCATCATCCATCTTGGCGACGGCTGGCGCGATGTCGAGGAGCTGCGTGAACTTTTCCCCAGCCTGCCGCTCGAGCAGGTCCCCGGCAACTGCGACTTCGGGCGCTTTGAAGCGCTTGAGCGCGTGCTGATTCTGGACGATCACCGCGTGCTCATCGCGCACGGGCACACGTTAGGGGTGAAGACCGGACTTCTCCGCGCGCAGTACCGCGCGCTCGAGATGAACGCCGACATTCTGCTCTTCGGCCACACGCACGTGCCGCTCGTGGACGCGGCGTCGCGGCCGATGATGATGAATCCCGGTTCGATTGGCGATCCCCGCCGCCCGACCTACGGCGTGCTTGAGTTCAGGGACGGGCAAATTTATCCGTCGGTCTTCCGGCTGGACGCATAACAAAAAGAGATGTACCTTGCGGTACATCTCTTTTCCTTTTCTCACTCGTTCCAATCGCGCACCTGCTCGCGCAGCCAGTCGCACCAGGCGTCCACCCCTTCGCCGGTCTTGGCGGAGAGGGGGAATATCTTGAGCTTTGGGTTGCGCATGTGCGCGTATTCGACGACCTTTTCCATGTCAAAGTCGAAATACGGCAGCACGTCGATCTTGTTGATGATGGGCGCGTCGCACACAGTGAAGATGAGCGGGTACTTGAGCGGCTTGTCATGCCCCTCCGGCACGGAGAGGATCATCGCGTTTTTGACCGCGCCCGTGTCGAACTCCGCGGGGCAGACGAGGTTGCCGACGTTTTCGAGCACGACGAGGTCCAAGTCCTTCGTGCCGATCTCCTTGAGACCCTGCTCCGTCATGCTTGCATCGAGGTGGCACATGCCGCCCGTGTGAAGCTGGATGGACTTCACGCCCGCGTCCGCGATAGTCTTCGCATCCACGTCAGAGTCGATGTCTGCCTCCATCACGCCGATGCGCAGCTCATCCTTGAGCGCTTCAAGCGTGCGCAGCAGCGTCGTCGTCTTGCCGCTGCCCGGCGAGGACATCAGGTTCAGCAGAAACGTTCTGTCCTGCTTGAGCTGTACGCGCGCAGGCGCGCGGCCTCGCGGTCGTTGTCGGCGAAGACGCTCTCTTTCACCTCGATGATCTTATGGGTTCTGTCATATCGCCTCGATCTCCTTTAAGTTGATCTCGCTGCCCTGCTTGAGCCATGTTTTTTTGCTGCCGCAGTGCGGGCAGGTGCGGCCAAACTGCACCGTGGGATAGTCGCGCCCGCAGCCCTCGCAGTACGTAACGGCGGGGATGGTCTCGATCTTGAGCGCGGCCTCCGGTAAAAGCTCGGTCTTCTTGACTGCCCAGTTCCAGCAGCTTTCGAGTTCGTGCGGGATCGCGCCGGACACCTCGCCGAGCTCGAGCGTCACGGACGCGACGTTCGTCAGGCCGTTTTCCTCTCCGATCTTTTCCACGCTCTTGATGACGTGGAAGACAATGCCCAGCTCGTGCATTACTTGCTTTTTCTCGCCGTACGCTTGATCTTGAACTCACGCTTGATCATGTACGGCAGGATGGCCTTCATCTTGTCCTCACAGGCGTACATCTTGCTGCACTCCGGTCTCTCGCGGTGCAGGTGGATGGCGTCGAACGCGCACTTCGTCGTGCAGACGCCGCAGCCGATGCACTTGTTCGGGTCGACGATGCTCGCGCCGCAGCTAAGGCAGCGCGCGGTCTCCTTTTTGATCTGCTCTTCGGTGAACGCGACGCGCTCGTCGCTAAACGTCCTGCGCAGCGCCTCGTTATAGCCGATGCGCTGGCGCGGCGTTGTGTCGTAATTGACGGGGATCAGAGCGTTCTCCTTGTCGAGCTCAATGAACTGGCGGCGGTTGCGGCCGACCGTCAACGTCGCGTGCTGGACAAAACGGTGCAGCGAGATCGCGCCCTCCTTGCCCGCGGCGATGGCGGCGATGGCAAATTTCTGACCCGTATAAGCGTCGCCGCCGACGAAGATATCCTTTTCCGCCGTCTGATACGTGACGGGGTCTGCCTTGACCGTGCCGTTGGGGTTGAACTCAACAGCGGTGCCGGTGAGCAGCTCACGCCAGTCGACCTTCTGGCCGATGCAGTAGAGAACCGTCGTGCACTCGGCCTGCTCGCTCACACTGTCGTCAAACTCAGGTGCGAAGCGGCCCTCGTCGTTCTTGACGCGCGTGCACTTGCGGAACCTGATGCCCGCGCACTTGCCGTCCTCCACCACGATCTCGGTCTGGCCCCAGCCGGCGTGGACGGTGATGCTGTCGCGCTCGCACTCGCTGCGGTCTTCCTCGCCCATTGGCATATCGTCGTAAGCCTCTAAGCAGTAGAGGTCAACGCTCTCCGCGCCGCAGCGCACCGCCGTGCGCGCAACGTCCGCGCCGATGTTGCCGCCGCCGATGACGACGACCTTACCGGAAAGCGTCTTCTTTTCATGCAGGTTGACCTGCCGCATAAAGTCGATACCCGCCATGACGCCGTCCGCGTCGCCGCCGGGGATATTCAGCTTACCGCCGGACTGGAGACCGACGGCCACATAGAAACCCTGATAGCCCTGTTCGCGCAGCTGTGCGATGGTCACATCTTTCCCGGCCTCCACGCCGCAGCGGAACTCGACACCAAGTTCACGCAGGATGTCGATCTCGGCCTCCACCACGTCTTTTTCGAGGCGAAAACTCGGAATGCCGTTCATCAGCATGCCGCCGGGACGCGCTTCCCTTTCAAACACCGTCGGGCGGTAGCCCTTTTCAGCGAGGTAGTATGCGCACGACAGGCCCGCGGGGCCGCCGCCGATGACGGCGATCTTCTCGGAAAATTCGCCGTCGACCTTCGGGATGACCTTTTCGGGCACAAAGCGCGTCTCCGCATTCAGGTCCTGCTGGGCGATGAAGCGCTTGACTTCGTCGATGGCGACGGCCTGATCGACCGTACCGCGCGTGCAGGCGTCCTCGCAGCGGCGGTTGCAGATGCGGCCGCAGACCGCGGGGAACGGATTTTCGCGCTTGATGAGCTGCAAGGCTTCGAGGTACTTGCCCTGCGCGGCAAGCTTCAAATAGCCCTGCACCGCGATGTGCGCTGGGCAGACCGTTTTGCACGGCGAGGTACCGGTATTGTAGCAGTTGATGCGGTTCCTGTCGCGGTAGTCGACGCTCCACTTTTCAGGCCCCCACTTGACATCGTCGGGTAACTCCTGACGGGGATATTCGATGTAGCCGTCCTTCGTGCAGAGCTTCTGTCCCAGCTTGACCGCGCCCGCGGGGCAGTTTTCGACGCAGCGGCCGCAGGCGACGCAGCTCTCGCTCTCGACGCTCGCGACATAGGCGCTGCGCGACAGGTTCGGCGTGTTGAACAGCTGCGATGTGCGCAGCGCGTTGCAGACATTGACGTTGCAGTTGCAGATGCCGAAAATTTTCTGCTCACCGTCGATATTCGTGATCTGGTGGACAAAGCCGTTGTCCTCGGCTTTTTGAAAATTTCGAGCGCTTCGTCCTTCGTGATGTATTCGCCGCGCTGTGTTTCGACGATGTAGTCGGCCATGTCGCCCACACCGATGCACCAGCTTTCGGCGTCATCGCCGCAGCCCTCACCAAGCTTGGCGCGGCTAGCGCGGCAGGAGCACATGCTCTTGGCGTACTTGCCCTCGTATTTGCTGAGCCAGTAGGAGATGTGCTCTAAGTCAACGGACTCGTTCTCCGTCTCGATGGCCTTTTCCACGGGGATGACGTGCATGCCGATGCCCGCGCCTCCCGGCGGCACCATGGGCGTGATCTTTTCGAGCGGGAGCATCGTCATGCGCTCAAAGAATGCCGCGACCTCGGGATGCTCGTCGATCTGGCTTTTGCGCATGTTCAGAAATTCCGCGCTGCCGGGGACGAACAGCGGCAGCACCCAACGCTTTTCATGCTTGGGGTTCTTGCCGTCCATGTTCTCCCAGTTGTACTCGATGATACCCGTCCATGCCATCTCCGTGAGGAGCTTTTCGAGCGGCTCACGCTCCATTTTGGTGAGCTTCATCAACTGCTCGGTCGTTTTGGGCTTGCGCACGCCCATTTTGAGCGCGACGTCGACCATCTCGTCGGTCATCACGCCGGCAAGGCCCCAGTACTCGGGGTCGTCCGCCGTGGCCTTGAGGCCGATGCGGTTCGTGATCATACTGCCGAGCTTGAGGACGTTTTCGCGCGGGGCGTCCGTGCGGGGTATTTTGAAATCCAGCTTACTCTCGTCGAGAGGGAAATTCGTGGGCCTGCTGCCGTTGATATCGCTCATGTTCCTGCTCTCCCTTTTCGCGGTGTACCGCGTGCTTGCCACCGCGCAGCAAAAATATCGCGCGGCGATCATCACCTATCTTATCCAAGCTCTATTTTACAGGAAAATGTTGGATTTTTCCATTGACTGATTCCATAAACCGCAGTCATATCGCTCAATTCCCCGCATTTTTGCGCAGATCGGCAGAATTGCCCAAATTTACAGATCAAGGAACCGCCGCGCAAGCGCGGGCACATTGGTGTTTTTGAGGCACACGACGTTCAGCTCGTGCACGCCCGTGAGCGGCGGGCAGGAAAAATGCCCGAACTGCGCATCATTCTTGACGACGGCCTCGTAGAGGAAGCTCACGCCGCAGCCCTCGCTCACCAGATGCCGGATGAGCTTGAAGCTGCTGATGCAGACATTCGCGCGAAATGCCTCGACCGTGTAGCCGCACTGCATGAGCTCTCGCTCTAAAATCTTTCGCGTACCGGAGCCAGGCTCGCGCAGGATGAGCCGCTCGGAAAAGAGCTCATCCATCGGCACCTCGCGGCCCGAAAACGGGTGATCTTTCGCACAGATGCCGATGTAGGGCTCGTTGCGCAGCAGAAAGCTCTCGTACCGGCTCTTGTCGAAAATGCCCTCGAGCACGACGAAGTCAAGCTCACCGCCCTCGAGCTGGGCGAGCAGGTGTGCCGTATTGTCGACGGTAAAAAAGAGCTCGTTGTCCGGTTCTTTCAAAAAGCGGATGATCTGCGGCAGCAGGATATAGTCGCCGATGGACTTCGTCGCGCCGATGCGAAGGCTCGTCTTCTCCTGCCGTTTGAGCGCGCGGCGCAGCTCCTCGTCCTGATAGCGCTGGCTGATGGCGTAGATCTCAAGCGTTTCGCCCTGCGCCGTTTTTCTGAGCTTTCGGCTGTCGTAGGTAAAAAGGCGCACGCCGTACAGCGCTTCGAGCGCCTGGATCTGTTTCGTCACGGCGGGCTGCGTCAAATGCAGCTGCTCCGCCGCCTTGCGGTAGTTCATCGTGGCGCACACGGTCAAAAAGGTCTCAAGCCGCTGGTCCATGTTCTCTCCCCTTTGTCGATAACAAACAGGAATCGACATATTCTTATTTATAATTTTATTATATCATAAGTCGGTGATATAATACACCCGCAACACGCATTGGAGGAGAGAAAAACACATGAAATTCATCGAAACTGTGAAAAAAATGCTGCCCGGTTGCGCCATCGCGCTCGTCATTGCCGTGGTAGCCAAGTTTTTAGAGCATCTGGAAGAGTCTGCGGGGCTGCACCTGATCGGCGCGTCGGTCATCGCGATGTTCATCGGCATGATCGTGAACCGCTTTTACGCGCCGAATGCCAAGACGAAGCCCGGCATCAAATTCACCTCGAAGAAAATTCTGAAGTTCGCCATCATACTGCTCGGTGCCAGCCTGAACATCACGACCGTGCTGACGGTCGGCAAGTTCTCGCTCACCGTCATGCTCTTCACACTGGCGACGTGCTTCGGCCTCGGCTATGTGATCGGCAAGGCGCTGGGGCTTGACTGGAAGACGAGCAGCCTCATCAACGCGGGCACGGGCATCTGCGGCGGCAGCGCCATCGCCGCCATCGCACCGGTCATCGAGGCAACGGACATGGACATCGCTTACGGCATGTCGGCAACGTTCCTCTTTGACACGATCATGGTCGTCGTGTTCCCGCTGCTCGGCCGCGCGATGGGCCTTTCCGACGCGGCGTTCGGCCTGTGGGCCGGCACGGCGGTCAACGACACCTCGAGCGTCGTCGCCACGGGCTACGCCTTCAGCGAGGCCGCAGGCGACTTTGCCACGATGGTCAAGCTGACGCGCACACTCGCCATCATCCCGACGGTGCTGGTCTTCGCCGCCATCAGCGTGCACCTCAAGAAAAAGGCCGCCGCGCAAAGCGGCGACCATGGCGTCAAGGTCAATATGAAGTCGGTGTTCCCGTGGTTCATCCTCGGTTTCCTCGCAATGTCGATTCTGTGCAGCGTCGGCGTCATCCCCGCCGGTCTCGCTACAACGCTCAAGAGTATCAGCAAGTTCCTGATGGTCGCGGCGCTCGCCGCCATCGGCCTCAATACGAACTTCGCGGCGCTGTGCAAGTCTGGCGCAAAGCCGATGCTCCACGGCTTCATCATTTCGCTGCTGGTTGTTCTTGTGGCCATCGCAGTCGAGTACGTGCTCGGCATCGCGCCGAGCGGCACGCTCATTTAATCGTCCGCCGAAAGGATGAGATCGCAGCGGTTCCGCACATCGAGCGCGTCGAAATAGCGCTGCTCGAAAGGGATCCAGCGGTCGAAAAACTGCTTTGCATGCGCGGGCGCATTCCGTTTGAGGATGCGCTCGCGCTGTTTTTCTGCCGAAATCGACAGAAAAACGGATAGATCGTAGTACAACGCAAGGTCGGGGTGCATGGAGTACGCGCCCTCGACAATGTTGAGTGTTCCCTCCTTAATCCGCTGCGGCGGGGCAATGGTGAACGTCGCGCAGTCGAAGCGTCGGTAATCGACGGGCTTTCCTTCGCGCAGCGGCAGGAGCACCTCTTCCAAAAAGCGCTCGCGGTCAACGTTGCCGCCGGGCTGCGCGAAGCGCGCCTCTGTGCGCTGCTCAGGGCGGAGGAAAAAGTCGTCCATGTGGAAGACAGGGCAGCCGTAAACATTTTGCAGCAGCTCGCCGAGCGTCGTCTTGCCGCTGGCGCTGCCGCCCTCGATGGCGACGAGCACGCGGCTTCTTTCCGCCGTCAGGCGGTCGATGCGCGCAAACAGCGGCAGCGCGCGGGCGAAGTCGCGCCGCAGGACGCGGTACGCGGGCGCGTAATTCTGCCGAAATATCTCGGAGTGGTGCAGCGGCGGAAAGCCGTCCTTGCGCCACCTCTCAACAGCTTCCGCCGTCTCCTGCGCAGAAAACGGCAGCTCGCCCGCGTCTGCTATTGTCTGCAAGGCGGTGAGCATCGCTTCGAGCTTTTCGCGCCCGCACTCCTCGTGCCGCGCAGAGAGGGCGAAGAGCCGCGCAAACGTCTCCGCGTTCAAGCCGTCCTGCAAAATGCCGAGGTGCACACGGCAGTAGTCGCCGCTGAGCAGCTCGACGAGCTCGGAGATACGGTCACCGCTTCGCGCCGCTTCGGCGCGGATGTAGTCTGCGGCGGCGGACGGGTCGGCGATCAGATGCTCGCAGCCAAAGGCGCTCTGATAGAGCGCCTTGAAGACGTCCTGAAGCGCCAGCTCTGGATAGCGCGCGCAGTGGGCGCGCAGAAAGTCGCGAATATCGGTAAAATTCGTCATAGCGGCGGAGTTCCTTTACCAAAAAGTTTCGTTTATCATAGCGCTTTTTCGCCCCTTTCGCAAGGGGCAAGGGATTGACAGCCCTGCGCTTTTTTGATAAAATTCCCGCGTCGGCACAAGCCGGCAGCGTTGGCACAAGCTGACTTTTCTTCCGCGCGTTCCCTGAAAGCAAACGAGGTATCACCAAGGTATCAATCTCCCTGCAAGGGAAATATTGATGCCTTTTCTTTATCTTTTCAAGGGTTTTCGCGCAGAAAACAAGACGCAAGAGAGGATGAGAACACCGTGACGATCCTTGTCATCGACGGCCAGGGCGGAAAGCTCGGCAAAACTTTGGTCGAGAACATCAAAAAGTCCTTCCCGCACCTCGAGATCATGGCGGTCGGTACGAACAGCGCCGCTTCCGACGCGATGCGCCGCGCGGGCGCTGACCGCGTGGCCACGGGCGAAAACCCCGTCATCGTGGCCTGCCGCAGCGCGCAGATCATCGCCGGCCCCATCGGCATCGCGATCGCCGATGCGCTGATGGGCGAGATCTCCCCCGCCATGGCAAACGCCGTCGCGTCAAGCAATGCCTACCGTGTGCTCATCCCGATGAATCTATGTAGCACGTATGTCGCGGGCGTGGACAAAAAATCCTCCGCCATTCTGGACGACGCCATGGCGCACATCCGTTCGCTGCTCGAAGGAATGGAGAACAAACCATGAACAACGCTGCCACTGCAACTGCCCGTACCGCTTCCCCGGTGAGAAAACTCACCTATTCCGCGCTCTTCCTCGCCTTGGCGATGGTCCTGCCGTTTTTGACCGGCCAGATCCCCGAGATCGGCTCCATGCTCTGTCCCATGCACATTCCCGCGCTGCTGTGCGGCTTCATGTGCGGCTGGCCGTGGGGACTCGCGGTCGGCTTTATCTCCCCGCTGCTGCGCTCGATGATCTTCGGCATGCCGCCCGTTTGGGTCGCCATCGCCATGGCGTTTGAAATGGCGACCTACGGCGCCATCGCCGGTCTTCTGTACCGCAAGCTGCCGAAAACAGGCTGGCGCATCTACGTCTCGCTCATCTCCGCGATGGTCGCGGGCCGCCTTGTGTGGGGGCTTGTGAAGTTTCTGCTCACGGGCCTTCAGGGCACGGAGTTCAGCCTCGCCCTCTTCCTCTCCGGCGCGGTGACGACGGCCATCCCCGGCATCATCTTGCAGCTCATCCTCATTCCCATCTTCGTGGTGGTGATGGAACGCACAAATATGGCGCTCGACGTGTGAGCACTTGATAAAAACAGAAAAGGACTTGGACGAAAGTGAAGTGACCCCAAAAAGTTAGACAATATTCTGAAGTAAAAATTGTTCAAGCAGCTGAAAGGGCTTGCTGTCTGTGAATTGCAGGCGGCAA
>NZ_JPJG01000010.1 GCF_000765235.1 Oscillibacter sp. ER4
ATCTTCTTCCACCGCCTTGGGCAGCTTCTTCGGCCGGCCAGTACTGCCACGGCCTCGATGCTCAATTGCCAAGCCTTCCGGACCTTCTTCCAGATAGATTCGTTCCCAGTCTTGTACTCGTTTGTGCCGAATTTCGAATCTCTCTGCCGTTTCACTATACCCAAGTTTTCCTTTCAGCATTGTTTCTACCACCAGCTTCTTGAATTCTGGTGTGTATTTCTTGTTTGGCACTCTTTTTGACATAACAAAACACCCCACTTGTTAGGTAGTATATCATACTGTCTAACATGTGGGGTGCTGTTCATAAGCGCCTGCTCCTTTTTGTCTGTTTCGCCTTATTGCAATGCCGTAAAAGCATATCAGCATAACATCACGTCATCCCGATATAGAAGAATTGACTAAAATATTTTTGGAATCTACGCGAATTTTATTGCTTTTGCTGAACAGGTATGTTACAATTAGTTCACAAATAGATTAGGGCATGGGAAACAGCGTGCAAGAAACCGTTGCCCGACGGTGCTGTTGCCTAAGTCCTGTGTCTGTTTTTCTGTGGGACCCCTCCACAGAAAACGCACGTCCCCGCGTGCGGTGTGCAGCGTGTTCGTCATGGGGAGGAGCGGCTTCCCGCTTCCTGACGGGCAAGTATTTTTATGAAGAGAGAGGTATTTTATCAATGGCAAACGAAAAGAAAGTCGCACGGGAGCCCAGTTTTCTGCTGGCGTTAGTTCCCATTGTGGCAATGATCGGGTTCATGCTTTACTGCTTCCTCGGTCATTCCGAATCCGGTTACCATGACGCTCACCTGCCCCTGGTCATGTCCATCGTCGTCGCGTGCATCGTCGGTCACTTCTGCGGTCACGACTTTAAGGATATGCTCGCCGGTATGATCGAGCGCCTGAGCGCTTCCATGGAAGCTGTTCTGATCCTCTGCACCGTCGGTTTCCTGGTCTCGAGCTTCATGGCCTCCGGTGCGATCCCCTCCCTGATCGTTTACGGTCTGGATCTGCTGACCCCGAAGCTGTTCCTGCCTGTCGGCTGCATCCTCTGCGCGATCGTCGGTATGGCGTGCGGCTCCTCCTGGACCACCACCGCCACCATCGGTCTTGCGTTCCTCGGCATTGGCGCGGGCCTTGGCATCAATCCCGCCCTCACCGCCGGTATGATCATCTCCGGCGCGTATGTCGGCGATAAGTTCTCTCCCCTGTCCGATACTACCAACCTCGCCGCGGCTGTTGCCGAGACCGGTCTTTTCGACCACGTCACCGCGATGGTCTCCTCCACCGGCCCGACCTTGGTCATCGCCCTCATCCTCTACACCATCATGGGCCTGAACATCGACGCCAGCGCCTATGATCCGACCGTCGCCCAGTCCATTCAGGACGCGTTCCGCGAGGCCTTCGTGATCTCCCCCGTTCTGCTCATCCCCATCATCGTGGTTATCGTGATGTGCATCCTGCGCGTGCCCGGCCTTGTCGGTATCGCCATCTCCGTTGCCACCGCGACCATCTTCATGATGATCTTCCAGCCCACCTCCATCTACGGCTCCCGCGCCCTGGGCGACATCTTCAACATGCTGCACTATGGTATCGGCGTTGAGACCGGCAACGAGGTCGCTGACTCCATCCTCGGCAAGGCCGGCGGTATGGACGGCACCATGTGGACCATCAACCTCATCCTCCTCGCGCTCGCCTACGGCGGTGCTCTGGAGCGCTGCGGCTGCGTCGAGCGTCTGTTCGGCGGCCTGAAGCACAAGATCCACTCTGTCGGCAGCCTCATCCTCGCCACCCTGCTAACCTCCATCTTCTGCGACGCCACCATGTGCGACCAGTTCCTCGGCATCGGCGTTCCCGCCCCCATCTATGCTGACAAGTACGACGAGCTCGGTCTCGGCCGCAATATGCTCTCCCGTTCTCTGGAAGATGCCGGTACCCTCTGGGCCGTTATGTTCCCCTGGACCGGCTGCGGCGCTTACCAGACCGGCGTTCTCGGCATGAGCCCGCTGGTGTTCTTCCCGTATGCGTTCGTCAACCTGCTCAACCCCGTTTACGCCTATGTGACCGCTCTGTTCGGCCGCAACATCTTCTGGGCTGACGGTTCCTACACCAATGTCTTCGGCAAGACCAAGGCCGGCAAGCCCGCCGGCGCTCCCGAAGAGGCTCACGCCAAGGCCGTTGCGAACCTCGAGGCTCGCCGTGCTGCCGGTAAGGCCCCCAAGATCAACGCGTAAGCCCCCTTCCCCGCTTTACTTAGAAAGGAATCACCGCTGTGAAACATTCGCTTCCCTGGGAATCCGTCCCGCCTCCGATCTACCCCGCACAGTCGTCGCTCAAGCCACGTAAAAAGTGGGTGCAGACCGGCGGATGGATCTTGGTTGTCGTGCTGCTGCTGTTCGGCATTTCGACCCGCAGCAGAAACCCGCTGCTCGCCTTCGTCTCGCTCGCATTCTCAGTGCTGTATCTGCTGACGCTGATGACCAAAAAGGACGCCGCTCTCACGAGCCGCGGACTTGAGATCTTCTACAACATGCAGTTTACCACGCACTACGAGTTCTTCCCCTGGGAGGACATCAATGCGATCGTGTGCGAGGACCGCGGCCATGCCGACATGGTGCGCCTGCACATCGGCCACGGCAACACGGAAAAGGCTCTCTTCTTCCCGCGCGAAGACCTCGACGAGATCTACGCGTTCATCAAAAAGAAGAATCCGGCGATCCGCATCATGGATTATGCCGCGCCCGAACCGAAGTCCAGCAAGAAGCACAAGAAGTGAACAACTGTGACCTTTCCACAAAGAATGAAGGGCGCCCCGCTTTTGCGGGGCGCTTTTTTTATCTATTCTGTCTAATTCTATCACTGTACCCTGATAGTGTGTTATCCAAATATGGTGATAACGCACAACAAAGAAAACTTTTTTCGGCAAGAAACTATTGATTTTGCACAAAAATGTGCTATACTGTTTCTAGAACGATCCTGTGGGACTTTTCCACAGGCGGAGCGCCATCCACGCACGGGCATGCGCGGAAAGTAAGGGGAACGCTTCGACACGTTTCTTGCACTTGGGCGGTTCGGGCAACCGGACACGCCGACCGGGTCACACCGGAACTTTGAGAAAAGAGAGGACACTACCATGATCATGAATCCTACCGCGATCAAGCATGTCGTTGTCGATGGCCACAGCCTGACGCTCGAATCCTTCGTCGCCATCGCTCGCTACAATGCGACCGTCGAGCTGGCTCCCTCCGCTCTGGAAGCCATGAAGAAGTCCCGCGCCCTGGCCGAGAAGATCGCCGCTGAGGGCCGCGTCGCCTACGGCATCACCACCGGCTTTGGCGAATTCCAGAAGGTCGCCGTCCCCAAGGAGATGAGCAATCAGCTCTCCACCAACCTGATCCTCAGCCATTGCACCGCCGCCGGCGAGCCGTATGCTGACGAGATCGTCCGCGGCATGATGCTGCTGCGTGCCAACGCTCTGTGCGGCGGCGTGAGCGGCGTTCGTCCCATCCTCGTCGAGATGCTGCTCGAGATGCTCAACAAGGGCGTGACCCCCGTCGTCCCGCAGAAGGGCTCTCTCGGCTCCTCCGGCGACCTGGCTCCTCTCGCTCACATGACGCTCCCCATGCTCGGCAAGGGCGAGGCCATGTACGAGGGCGTGAAGATGCCCGGCGCTGAGGCCATGGCCAAGGCCGGCATCAAGACGCTCGACACCCTGGTCTCCAAGGAAGGCCTCGGCATGACGAACGGCACCTGCGCGATGACCTCCGTCGGCGCTCTCGCGCTGTACGACACCATCTGCGCCGCCCAGCTCGGCGACGTGATCGCGTCCATGTCCTTCGAGGGCCTGACCGGCCTGCGCAACGCCTTCGACCCCCGCATCCATCAGGTGCGCGGCCAGAAGGGCCAGATGCTCGTCGCCGCGAACATGCGCAAGCTGCTCGACGGCTCCGAGATCCTCGACAACTGCCAGAAGGACCGCGTTCAGGACGCTTACGCCCTGCGCTGCATCCCGCAGCTGCACGGTGCCTGCCGTGACGCTCTCGATTACGTCCGTGAGAAGGTCGAGATCGAGCTCAACGCCGTCACCGATAACCCGCTGATGTTCCTCGATGACGAAGCCGTTATCTCCGGCGGTAACTTCCACGGCGAGCCCATGGCCCTGCCGTTCGACTTCCTCGGCATCGCCGCGAGCGAGCTGGCCGACGCTTCCGAGCGCCGCACCGAGCGTATGGTCAACCCCGCGCTCTCCAACGGCCTGACCGCGTTCCTGACTACCGAGGCTGGCGTCAACTCCGGCTTCATGATCGTTCAGTACGCTGCCGCCTCCATGGTCAGCGAGAACAAGATCTACGCTCACCCCGCTTCCGTCGACTCCATCCCCTCCTCCGCCAACCAGGAAGACATCGTCTCCATGGGCACCACCGCTGCCCGTAAGGCCAAGATGATCCTGCAGAACACGCAGGACGTCCTCGCTGACGAGCTGATGACCGCCTGCCAGGCCATCGACATCCGCCGCCGCCTGAACACCCACGGCCAGGGCATGACCCCGCTGCATGAGGCTCTCTATCAGCACGTGCGCGAGAAGGTCGCTTTCTATGAGATCGACCGTGAGATCTGGCCCGACATCCGTGCGGTGGAAGCGATGATCCGCTCCGGCGAGCTGCTGGATATCGTCAAGGAGTATATCCCCGACTTTGAGTAAGTCAAAAACGGGCAAGCCCGTTTTTGAGAGGGGTCTCAAACTTTTTCACTCAGCGTGAAAAAGTTTGCAGAGTGTCCCTGCGGACGCACAGGTCGTCCTTCGGGACGTATCCAATTTGTTTGCGGCGTGCGCGCCGTAAATAAATTCTGTGTCGTCAGAAAAAACGGATCAAAATCATTCACGCCGTGCGCGGCGTGAATAGGGCGCGTGTCGTCCTTCGGGACAGGTTAAGATCATTTGCGGCGTGCGCGGCCGCAAATGTGATGCGTCTCAAAAATGGTTATTGCTACCGATTTGGGGACAATAATGCTGAAAGATTTGTGTTTTGACACGAATTGACAGGATGTAAAAGAAGGCGTAAAGTTATTTTGGCTTTACACCTTCTTTTTTTAGGAGGAACTTGCTATGGAACTGAACATTTTACGGGCGGACCCGGCGGGGAACATTACGGTGTTCGTGCTCGATCCGGTCGAAAAGGCACAGCGCGCGGCCATCGCGGAGAAGATCATGGCGATCCCCGCGCTCAAGGCCGAGCAGGTCGGCTACGCCTGCGCCGCCGAGGACGACGTCGACGGCCACATGGAGATGATGGGCGGCGAATTCTGCGGCAACGCGACGCGCGCCTACGGCATGTATATTGCCCAGCAAAAGGGCGGCCTTTCCTCGGTCAGGCTGCGCGTGAGCGGCTGCGACCATGTCGTCACTGCGCAGGTCGATCTGAAAAGCGGCACGGCGCGCGCTGAAATGCCCTGTCCGCGCAGCGTGAAGCGTGTCACGGTGAATGGTCACGAGGGCACGCTCGTCGACTTAACAGGCATCGCCCACTTCGTCGTTGAGGGCGTGGAGCCGAGCGAAGGGTTCTTCCGCGCGGCGGAGTCGATCTTTTCCGGAATTGCAGGACTTGACGCCTGCGGCGTCATTTTCCTCGATGCGGAAAAGCGCAGCATGACCCCGCTCGTCAAGGTCATCGAGACCGACTCCCTCGTCTGGGAGGGCAGCTGCGGCAGCGGCAGCGTCGCCTGCGCCGTCGCGCAGAGCGAACGCATGGAAAACGGCGGTTTTTCGTGCGAATACCGGCAGCCCGCGGGCGCGGTCCGCGCAAGCGTCGAGCGCCAAGGCGGAAACGTCATCGCCGCGAGCATCGGCGGCGAGGTCACGCTGGATGAGCCCATGCGCATCACGCTGTGACGCGGCAGAGTGAAATGAAAGCCGGGCGCTGGCAACTTTCGCTTTTCTCGTTTTGACCTTTGCCGCAAGCGTTGAAAATTCGTCCAAAAATCTCCCGTTTTTTCTTTTTAAGGCACGCGAACCAACGCTTAATTTTTTAAGGCTTTTGGAAAAAAGAGGCTTGCAAAACAGTTTACCTTTCTCTATCGTTCGGCTATAATTGATTTTGTCAATAAGAGACAATTCTCCGCTTTTAAATACATAATTATTTAGGAGGTATTCCCCATGACCGACATTGAGATCGCCCAGGCACATGAAATGAAAAAAATCGTCGACGTCGCCGCCAAGGCCGGCATCGATGAAAAGCACCTCGAGCTCTACGGCAACTACAAGGCCAAGCTCGACTTAAGCGAGATCCGCAAGCTGCCCCGCAAGGCAAAGCTGATCCTCGTCACCGCTATCAGCCCCACCCCCGCGGGCGAGGGCAAGACCACCACGTCCGTCGGCCTTGCCGACGCGCTCAACAAGCTCGGCAAGAACACCATGGTCTGCCTGCGCGAGCCCTCTCTCGGCCCCGTGTTCGGCGTCAAGGGCGGCGCTGCCGGCGGCGGCTACGCTCAGGTCGTCCCCATGGAGGATATCAACCTGCACTTCACCGGCGACTTCCACGCCATCGGCGCTGCCAACAACCTGCTGGCCGCTCTTCTCGACAACCACATCCAGCAGGGCAACGTGCTCGGCATCGACCCCCGCAAGATCGTGTGGAAGCGCGCTGTCGATATGAACGACCGCCAGCTCCGCCACATCATCGACGGCCTTGGCGGCAAGGCCAGCGGCGTGCCCCGCGAGGACGGCTTTGAGATCACCGTCGCGAGCGAAGTCATGGCAGTTCTCTGCCTTGCGACCGGCCTCGCCGACCTCAAGGAGCGCCTCGGCAAGATGGTTGTCGCCTACACCTACGACGACAAGCCCGTCACCGCGCACGACCTGAAGGCTGAGGGCGCGATGGCCGCGCTCTTAAAGGATGCCATCAAGCCCAACATGGTCCAGACGCTCGAAGGCACTCCCGCGTTCATCCACGGCGGCCCGTTCGCCAACATCGCCCACGGCTGCAACTCCATCCAGGCCACTGAGACCGCGATGCGCCTGAGCGACTACACCGTCACGGAAGCCGGCTTCGCCGCCGACCTCGGCGCCGAGAAGTTCCTCGACATCAAGTGCCGCGCCGCGGGCTTCCACCCCGACGCTGTCGTCATCGTTGCGACCGTTCGCGCGCTCAAGTATCACGGCGGCGTGCCCAAGGCCGAGCTCAACAGTGAGAACCTCGAAGCTCTTGAAAAGGGCCTGCCGAACCTCCTCCAGCATGTCGACAACGTGAAGAACGTCTACGGTCTCCCCTGCGTCGTCGCCATCAACGCGTTCCCGACCGACACCAAGGCCGAGCTCGACCTCGTCGAGTCCAAGTGCCGCGAGCTGGGCGTCAACGTCCGCCTGAGCGAAGTGTGGGCCAAGGGCGGCGAAGGCGGCCTTGCGCTGGCTGAGGAAGTCGTGCGCTTGTGCGACGAGCCCAACCACTTCCAGTTCGTCTACGACGTCAACGACAGCATCGAGGACAAGCTCAATGCCATCGCCACCAAGGTCTATCACGCTGACGGCGTGGTCATCGCCGCTTCCGCCAAGAAGCAGCTTAAGCAGCTCACCGAGCTCGGCTTTGACAAGCTGCCCATCTGCATGGCCAAGACGCAGTTCTCCTTCTCCGATGACGCCAGCAAGCTCGGCGCGCCCCGCGGCTTCAAGATCACCGTCCGCGACCTCAAGGTCAACGCCGGTGCGGGCTTCCTGGTCGCCAAGACCGGCGACATCATGACGATGCCGGGCCTGCCCAAGGTCCCGTCCGCCGAGAAGATCGACGTCGACGAAAACGGCAAGATCACCGGCCTGTTTTAAGAGAAACCCTGCAATATATCGCAGATTTTACCCTTTTGATTTACTAGGAAGAGGCGGGATGACCCGCCTCTTCCTGAAACCTTTTATTCTGATTTTACCGATCCGGGGAGGAACGCTATGAAGATCGCAGATATGAAAGTTACCGAGCTCATCAACGAAGTCGGTTCCGGCACTCCCGCCCCCGGCGGCGGCGCGGTGGCGGGCCTTGCCGGCGGCGTCGGCGTGGCGCTGACGATGATGGTCAACGGCCTGACGCTTGACAAGAAGGGCTTTGAAAACGACCGCGAACGCCTTTTGGACGCCATTGCCAAGGGCAATGAGCTCAAGGAGCGCTTCATCGATGTGATGAACCGCGACAGCGAGGTTTTCGACGGTCTGATCGAGTCTCTTGCCCTCCCCAAGGATGATGACGCGCACAAGGCCATCCGCCGCGGCGCGGTGCAGGCAAGCTTCCGCAGCTGCACGCAGGTGCCGCTGACAATGATGGAAATTTGCTCCGAGGCCATTGACCTGTGCGCCGAGCTTGTCGGCACGACGAATCCGAACGTTGTCAGCGACCTCGGCATCGCCGCGCTCACGCTCAAGACGGCCATGCAGAGCGCGTGGCTCAACGTGCTCATCAACCTCTCGTCCTTAAAGGACAAGGCGTTCCGCGACGAGTGCTGCCAGAAGGGCGAGGCGCTGCTCGCGCACGCTGTACCCATCGCCCAGGAGAGCTACGAAAAGGTGCTCAAGGTCATCACCGAAAAGTAAGCGCTCTGCCTTCTCGTTTTCCGTCATTTCACGCCGTCCGCCGCGTCAAGCACGCGCCGCGGACGGCGCGCTTTTTTCTTTCCTGAATTTTTGCAATTTACAGTAGCATTTTGCGGATTTTGTGGTACAATACCATCGGTTCATATTTTATCGATCTAAATACTGCACGAAAGAGGCTTTTTTCATGGATTTTGTTGCAAACGGCTCCAAAAACGTTGAAATTGAGACGTCCACGGGCGTCTATCTGCGCCACGCCATCCAGACGCACTTTGTCGAGATCGGCGAGGATTACATCGAACTCGTCAACCGCTACGTCAAGCCCCTCTACGAGGAGGGCGACCTGCTGAGCATCAGCGAAAAGATCATCGCCCTGTGCCAGAAGCGAGTGGTCTACCGCAAGGATATGAAAATTTCGTGGCTGGCGAAATTCCTCAGCCGCTTCGCCATCCAGCACAACAGCGCCGGCATCGGCGTGGGTGAGGTGTGCAAGATGCAGTTCGCCATCGACGAGTGCGGCGCGTGGAAGGTCCTCTGGGCCGCGATCTGCGCAGGCTTCGGCAAGCTTGTCGGCAAGCACGGCATCTTCTACGATATGGTCGGCATGGAGGTCACGGGCCTCGACGGCTTCTATCCCGACGTGTTCCCCGTCTACGGCGACTACGGCATCCGTATTCCGGAAAATCCCTCGGGCGTGTGCAACGAGATCTATGAGAAGACCGGCGTGCGCGCGATGATCGTCGACGCGAACGACTTCACGCGCGACATCCTCGGCAAGGGCGACAACGTGACCCTCACCGACGAGCAGCTGTGTGAGATCATCCGCGATAACCCCGCGGGTCAGGATGACCAGTGCACGCCGTTTATTCTGATCAGGAAAAAACAGTAATTTCCCCCTGCGGGGGAAGCGTGTTGTTTCCCTGCTGGCAGGGGAACGGGCAAAGGGGGCCATTCTCTCACGTGAGAGAATGGCCCCCTTTTGATCCCCCAAGAGAACGCAAGGGGCCTTGCCCCTTGACCCCGCACATTGGCAGTTTGCAGCTTGAAGAGCTGCACGCGCTGCGCAATGTAAGTGCGGTGTACATGGCTTCGCCATGAATCCCTGCGATTCGTCACCGTTTTCAACCGCGCCTTACTATCGTGAGGCGCGAGTGACGTTACCTCAGCGGCAGACTGCGTGCGGAATGCGGCATTGCTGGCGCTCGCCGCATTGAGGAGTGCCGCGGTAGGCGGAGATTACTGCGCACTTCTACAAGATGGGAAGAGCGGCACCCGCAAGGAGTGTACCGCATCCGTAAGGCGGCAAAGCCGCCAACGGCTGCGCAACAGCGGATAATAGGAGAAAGTCAAATCGTCTAGCAACCCCAAACGCGGCAACGCCGCGCTATGGGAAGTGCAGTCGGCAAGCATTGCAGCTCTTCGAGCTGCTTGCTCGCAATGTCAAAGCCTTTCTCTTGGGGTTCCAAAGGGGATATTCTCTTTTGCGAAAGAGAATATCCCCTTTGATTCGTGCAGCGCCAAAGGCGCTGCCTCCCCCCCTGCACAGTGCAGGGACAAAAGCAGCGCTGTCGCGCTGCATTCCCCTCGCACCCGTGCGAGAACATGGCACTATGTACTATTTCTTTTTAGGGTAAGGAGCCCGCTCCTCCGTGAGCCCCACAAGATAATCCACACTCGTGTGGTAAAACCGCGCGAGCCTGATGAGCACGTCGCTCGGGACGTCGCGCTTGCCGGTCTCGTAGTTGGAATAGCAGACCTGCGAGCAGCTCAGATAGTCCGCCAAGCTCTTTTGTGTCAGGTCGCTGTCCTCTCTCAAGTCTCGAATGCGTCGATACATTTTGCTTCACTCCATCCAGAATTCGTGTTTAGATTCTGTAAAGAAGTATACGTAAAACAAAATGTTATATTGTGCTATATAACAAAACGTTATATAATTTTTCGAGGGTGGTTCTATGACGGACTACAAGGCAATGTATCTGCTCCTCTTCAACGCCGTGACTGACGCGCTGGAGAAAATGGACAGGCAGAACTATGGTGAGGCCAGCGCGCTGCTGATCGCCGCGCAGCAGAAGGCCGAAGAGCTCTACATGGACTCGGACGGCGAATAACACTTGAACAACGTAAAAACGGAGAGGCAATGCCTCTCCGTTTTCTCGTTCTGCTGTTTTTACCGGTCGAGCCCCGTATCGAGCCAACCGGGCTTTTCCTGCTCGACGGGCGGCTCTGTGGTCGTGCCGGGGTCTGTCACGCCGGGGTCAGTTGTGGTGCCCGGGTCAGTCGTGGTCCCGGGGTCAACGGGCGTTGTCGGGTCGGTCGGCGTGGTCGTACCGGGATCGACAGGTGTGGCGGGATCAGTCGGCGTGACCGCCGCGGACTTGCCGACGAGCACGATGCGGTTGCGCGCCTTATAATTGCTGCTCGCCTCGAACGTGGACGAAATGAGCTTGCCGTCACCGGAGTAGACGTTGCGGTAGGTCTTGACCTTGTAACCGGTGTAGGCGGTCTGCTCGACCTTGCGCTCGCCGGGGGCGAGCTCGTCGGTCTCAACGATCTCCTCCGTGAACGGGATGGTTTCAAGCACTTCGGTCTTGATCTTCACGTAGCTGTCGTCGACCTTCGTGCCGCGCAGCGTGACCTTGAGATAGTCCTTGCCGCCGCTCGTGTAATATTCGGCAATGACCTTGATGGGGTACATCGTGTTGTTGCGGAACTCGAACTCGGGCCCGCCCTGCGCGACCGTCGCGTCGAGGCCGAGGCCGATGTAGTCGGACGCAAAGCCGTGGTTCGTGCGCTGCACGATCTCAAGGTTGGCGTAGAGCGCCGCGGCGTAGAGCGTGGAGCTCGCCTGACACGCGCCGCCGCCGACCATATCGACGGTCTTGCCCTGCAAGTAACCGGGCGCGGTGCTGTAGCCGTTCGCCGCGGTAAAGGGTGTGACGAGCGGGCCGTATTTCATCGTTTCGCCGGAGTTCAATATGTAGCCGGTGATGCGCGAGGCCGTCAGCTTGACGTTCGCGCGGCGGCCGGACGCGCCGCCGACCTTCGTGGTGTAGGTGCTCAGCACATCGCGGAACAGGACCTTTTGGAGCTGCTCTGCCGTGACGTCCGGCGTCTCGACCGTGGCGTTCGGCAACTCGACCGTCTCCCCCGCCGCCGCGGCATTGTAGGCGGATTCAAGGTCAGAAAGCGTAAATTCCACGCCCGCGTGGCCTGGCGTGACCGCGCCGGTCTCCTTATCATACGTCGCGTTGACCTTCTGGCCGATGACGGCCTCGCGCTGCGCGCTCAGGTCGACCTCCTGTGCAGGGATGACATCGTAGACGCCGCCCTCGCTCGCAGGCTCAAGCACGATCTCGGACGGTTCGCCGCCGCTCAAATACGCGCCGTTTAAGTATACGCCGATCTGGTCTTTTGCGGTATCAGTCGTCGCGCGGCCGTCCTGCGGCTTCGTCACGCTAACCTTGCCATCCTCTGTCACGTTGATGGCAAACTCCACGGGGTCGCAGTTGATGCTGTCGCACACCGTGTCGACAAGATTCTCCATCAAATCGGGCGAATAGGCCGCGCCGACCACCTGTGCGGCATCCTGCGGCTTGAAGAGTGCGCGCAGATACTTCGCGCCCGCGGTCAGAAAGCTGTCATTGCAGCCGTAGACGTTGTAGATATGCTTGGCAAGTCCGTCGAAGTCGACATACTCCGGCATCTCGTCGAGCGAAACATGCGCGACCTCCGTGCCGTCGGGCAGGACAAAGTCGACACCTGTGCCCTTCGCCTGCGCGACGCTCGCTTTGAGCTGCTCGGCGACCTGCTGCTCGGTCATCCCGCCGTAGTTGGTATCGCCCATCATCACGTTGGGATAAATTTTATGGCTGGCCGACGCCCACGCGCCAAGGCCCAAGTACGCCACCACGAGCACACCCGCGACAATGCCGACGACCTTGCCGGTCTTTCCCGATGTTTCACGTGGAACGCGCGGCGGCTTTTCCGCGCGGGGCTCCTTGGCCGCCTTTGCGGCCTTTTCCGGCTGCATCAGGCGTTTGCCGCCCTTTCTTCTCTTCTTTTCCTCAAAGGCGCCGTTCATTTCATCCATGCTGGCTCCTCCTGTTTCTTCCGATCTTCCGGACAGGGACTTCCCTGCCAGTCGTTTCAGTATACCACAGTTTGCGAGAAAAAGAATCACAATTTGGTGACAATTTTGCGGGATTATCCGGCCTCTTTTGCACGTTTCGGGATGCGGATGGTCAAAAGGATGCCATCGTCCGTGTCCTCGCGCTGCATGTCGGCCTCGACGCCCGCGCGCTGCATCAGCCCGAGCGAGTGGCGGATGGTGTTCAAAAAGATGCGCACATCCTTGACGATGTAGGTCGGCAGGCGCGGCGGGGGCGTTTTCTGCTTGAGCTTCAAAAGCTCTTCGATATACGCCTCGCTCTGCGCGACGTTGTAGCCGCGTGCGGCGATAACTTGCAAGGCTTTGAGGCGGTCTTCCTCGTCCGTCAGGCGCAGCAGCGCCCGTGCGTGCCGCTCGGAGAGGTCATGCTCGCGCAGAAGGCGCACACAGTCGGGCGACAGGCGCAGCAGCCGCAGCTTGTTGGCAATAGCGGACTGGGATTTCCCCAGCCTTTCCGCCGCCTGCTCCTGCGAAAGGCCGTAGGTCGCGATCAGCCGCGCGATGGCCGCAGCCTCCTCCAAGTAGTGCAAATCGCGGCGCTGGAGGTTTTCGATCAGCGCGAGCAGCGCGCTCTCCTCCTCGCTCGAGCGCGCGAGCAGGCACGGCACCTCGCGCAGTCCCGCTATCTTCGCCGCGCGCAGCCGCCTCTCTCCCGCGATGAGCTCGTAGCCCTCGTCCGTGCGGCGGACGGTCAGCGGCTGGAGGATGCCATAGCGGCGGATGCTGTCGCTCAGCGAGCGCAGCGAGGCCTCGTCAAACTCGATGCGCGGCTGGTTGGGGTTGGGGCGCAGCGCATCGATGGGCAGGTCGAGCACGCGGCGCGGGAGCAGCGGCTTTCTTGCGGACATTTCCATGGATTTCCCCTCCTTTTTCTCCACTTTTAGCACAAAAAGTGTGCAAAAACGGGCGAAAGTCGGCGGAGAGATCAAAAAATTCGCACCTTGCGGTGCGAATTTTCGTTTTCTCATTTATTTCCCGTCGTGCTTGACGTGGATACGGCTGATCGCGCGAGCGATGCGGGCATTGGCAATGGCCTGCTCCTGCGCGCTGCGCTTCGCCTTGAGCTCGGCACGCGCCTCGGCGGCCATTTCCTCGGCGCGGTGGAGGTCGATCTCCTCCGGCCGCTCGATCGTGTCCACCAGCACGAGCGCCTCGCCGCGCTCCATCTTGAGCACGCCCTCGGACACGGCGGCGATCTGCTCGACGCCGTCGGCGTCCCGCAGCGTCAGCTTGCCGGGGACGATGGCGAGCACGATATCCTCGTGCTGCGCCATCAGGCCGTACATGCCGTCGATGCTCGGCACGGTGAGCGATGTGCACGCCCCGTCAAAAAACGTGCGCTCGGGCGCGAGGACGCGGAGAGGAAAGGTCTTCATCACGCTTCCCCGCTTTCCATCTTCTTCGCCTTGGCGAGCGCGTCATCAAGCGTGCCGACGTTGTAGAACGCCATCTCGGGATAGCCGTCCATCTCGCCGGAGAGAATGGCTTCAAAGCCGCGGAGTGTCTCCTCGAGCGGCACATAGACGCCCGGAAGGCCCGTGAACTTTTCGGCCACGAACGTCGGCTGGGCCAAAAAGCGCTGGATCTTTCTCGCGCGGTTGACCGTCACCTTGTCCGTGTCGCTCAGCTCCTCCATGCCGAGGATAGCGATGATATCCTGCAATTCGCGGTATTTCTGCAAGGTCGCCTGCACGCTGCGCGCGATGCGGTAGTGCCGCTCGCCCACGATGTCCTCTTCCAGAATGCGGGAGGACGATTCGAGCGGGTCGACCGCGGGATACAGACCCTGCTCGGCGATCTTACGGCTCAAAACCGTTGTCGCGTCGAGGTGGGTGAACGTCGTCGCCGGGGCAGGGTCGGTCAGATCGTCCGCGGGAACGTAGACCGCCTGCACGGATGTGATCGAGCCGCTCTTGGTCGAGGTGATGCGCTCCTGCAGCTCGCCCATTTCGTTGGCGAGCGTCGGCTGATAGCCGACGGCGGAGGGCATGCGGCCAAGCAGGGTCGAGACCTCGCTGCCCGCCTGCACAAAGCGGAAAATATTGTCGATGAACAGCAGCACGTCGCGCTGCTCCTCGTCGCGGAAGTATTCGGCCATCGTAAGGCCTGTCAGCGCCACGCGCATACGAACGCCGGGCGCTTCGTTCATCTGGCCGAAGACAAGCGCGGTCTTGTCGATAACGCCGCTCTCGTGCATCTCGTTCCAGAGGTCGTTGCCCTCGCGGCTGCGCTCGCCGACGCCGGTGAAGATCGAATAGCCGCCGTGCTCGACGGCGATGTTGTGGATAAGCTCCTGAATGAGCACCGTTTTACCGACGCCCGCGCCGCCGAACAGGCCGATCTTGCCGCCGCGCGGATAGGGCTCCAAAAGGTCGATGACCTTGATGCCGGTCTCCAAGATCTCAACGCTCGGGCTCTGCTCGTCGAAGGCGGGGGGCTTTCTGTGGATGCTGCGGCGCGGCTCCGCGCCGCCAATCGGCGCGCCGCCGTCGATGGTATCGCCAAAGACGTTGAAAAGCCGCCCGAGCGTCGCCTTGCCGACGGGAACGCGAAGGCCGCTGCCTTCGCCCGTGACGGTCATGCCTCGGCTGAGGCCCTCGCTACCGGAGAGCATGATGCAGCGCACCGTTTCGGCGCTCAAATGTTGCTCCACCTCCATCACAAGGCGCTTGCCGTTCAGCTCGACGGACAGCGCCTCGCGGATGCGCGGCAGCTCGCCGTGCGGGAAGCGCACGTCCACCACGCTGCCCGATACCTGAATGATCTTACCTGTGCGCATGCTGCGCCTCCTTCTTCATGTGGTTCTTCTTGCTGCGCGCGCCGGCGGAGACCTCCGTGATCTCGCTCGTGATGGCGCCCTGCCGCTCGTGGTTGTACTCGAGCTGCAGCTCGCGCAGCATGTCGTCCTCGTTCTGGTTGGCCGAGTCCATGGCAGAGGCGCGCGCGTTCTGCTCGGCGCAAAAGCTGTCGACCATCGCCGAGTACAAAAAGCCCGTGATGTACGCCGGCACGACCCTGGCGAGCACCTCCTCTGCCGAGGGCTCAAAGCGGATGGGCTTTTCTGCCGTCTCCTCTTTGGCAAAGTGCTCATCCTCCAGCGGCAGCAGGCGCACGGTGCGCACGTCCATGTCCACGCCGTTGCCAAGGTCTGTGTAGATGATAAAGAGCTTGGAGATCTCGCCCCGGTCGAAGAGATCCAAAAGCTTCGCCGTGATCTCTCGCGCGCGGCGGAGCGTGGGGCTCTGCGCATCGTAGCGGAAGCTCTTTTCCACCGGCACGCCATGGCCGGAGAAGAAGTGCCGCCCGTTGCCGCCCACCACAAAAAGGCGGCTGTCGGGGTGCTTTTCAAGGCGCTTCATCGTCTCCTGAATAACATTCTGGTTGTAGGCGCCCGCGAGGCCGCGGTCCGCCGTCACCGCAAGATAGGCGTATGTTCCCGGCTGGGCCAGATCGTCCGCGTTGCCCCGGTAGAGGTACGGGCTCTCGATCTCGCCCGCGTGCTGGAAGATCTGCTCGATCTGCGTCGAGACCGCGTCGAAAAACGGGCGCGTCTTGGCAAGGTCTTCTTTCGCCCGCCGCATCTTGGTCGAAGCGATGAGGTACATCGCGTTCGTCACCTTCTGCGTGCTCTGGATGCTCGCGATGTGCTCGCGGATCTCCTTCATGCTCGCCATGTACCTGTCACCTCACTTTTTATTTGGAAAAATAGCTTTGCACAAATTCCTTTGAGATCTCGATGATCTGCGACTGCTGATCGTCACTGAGTTGGCCGGTCTGCTCGATGGTATTGCACAGCGCGCCCTGCGTCTCGCCAAAGTGCTGCAAGAGCGCGGGGATAAACGTATCGAGCTGCTCCGGCACGATCTCCTGAAAAACATGGTTCAGCCCCGCGACGAGCAGGATGACCTGCTCATACTGCTTGTAGGGGTGGAACTGCTTCTGCCGCAGCATGCGCATCAAGCCCTGACCGTAGGATAAAAGCTTTGCCGTCGACTCGTCAAGGTCGCTTGCAAACTGCGTGAACGACTCCATCTCGCGGTACTGCGAAAGGTCAAGGCGGATGGTCTTGGCCGCCTTTTTCATCGCCTTGGTCTGCGCGTCGCCGCCCACGCGGGACACGGACAGGCCCACGTTCACCGCCGGACGCTGGCCGGAGAAGAACAGGCGCGTTTCCAGAATGAGCTGACCGTCGGTGATCGAAATGACGTTCGTCGGGATATAGGCCGACACGTCGCCGGACTGCGTCTCGATGATCGGCAGCGCCGTGATGCTGCCGCCGCCCTTCTCCTCGCTCAGATGCGCCGCGCGCTCGAGCAGGCGGGAGTGCAGATAGAACACGTCGCCCGGATACGCCTCGCGGCCCGGGGAGCGCTCCAAAAGAAGGCTCATCGCGCGGTACGCGATGGCGTGCTTGGAAAGATCGTCGTAGACGATCAGCACGTCGCGGCCCTTATTCATAAAGTATTCGCCCATGGCGCAGCCCGCGTAGGGCGCAATGTACTGTAACGGCGCGGGATCGCTCGCCGTGGCGTTGACGATGATCGTATAATCCATCGCGCCGTGCGTTTCCAGCGTCTTCTTGAGCTGGGCGACGGAGCTCGCCTTCTGTCCGATGGCGACATAGATGCAGATGACATCCTTGCCCTTCTGGTTGACGATGGTGTCGAGGGCGATAGCGGTCTTGCCGGTCTGGCGGTCGCCGATGATGAGCTCGCGCTGGCCGCGGCCGATGGGGAACATCGAGTCGACGGTCAGAATGCCCGTCTCAAGCGGCGTGTCGACGCTCTGGCGGTCGATGATACCGGGAGCGGGACTCTCCACCGCGCGGTAGCCGTCGGCGCGGATGTCTCCCCCGCCGTCGATGGGCACGCCGAGCGCGTTGACCACGCGGCCGAGGAACCCCTCGCCCACGGGAACGCCCGCCGTGCGTCCGGTGCGGCGGACCGTGCTGCCTGCGCAGACGCTCGCGTCGTCGTCAAAGAGGATGCAGCCGACGCTGTCCTCGGATAAGTCCTGCACCATGCCGCGCACGCCGCCGTCGAAAAGCAGCACCTCGCCATAGGCGGCGCCCTCCAGCCCGTCCACGCGGGCAATGCCGTCGCCGACGGTCAGAACGGTGCCGACCTCCTGTGCCATGGCCTGCGGCGTCCACGAGAGCACCGTCTCCTTCAGCAGCGGGATGACGTCGCCCTGCGTGGCGGCGAGCTTTTCGAGCGCGTCCTTGAACTGGCTCAGGCGTCCGCCCGCGCTCCAGTCGTAGACCTCCGCGCCCACCTCGAGGCGGAAACCGTCGGGGTAGTCATCACTCTTTTGCCAGGTAAGCGTCGTGCCCTCGCCGTACTTTTCGGCGAGGAAGGCCAGAAATCGCTTCTCCTGCTCCTGCGACGGACGCACGGCAGAGAGCAGTACGGCCTCTAAATGCTCCGTGCGCTCAGCCATTGTCCTTGCGCTCCTCCGCCGTGTCCAGGAACTTGTCGTAAGCGTCCGACGTGCTGGAGAGCACCAGCTTTTCCGCCGCGGCGCTCATCAGCTCGGAAATTTCGCCCTTGGCCTGCTCCATCACGCGCTCATGCTCGCGCGCGGCATCTTCCTGCGCCTTGCGCACGATCTCGCCCGCCTGCTGCTCGGCCTGCGCGCGGCGCTCGTCCACCGCGTGCTGCAAGGCTTCGTTCGCCTCGCGCTGGCGGCGTGCGATCTCCTCGTCGGCGTTCTTGAGCTGCGCTTCATAGCCGGCCTTCGTCTTCTCGGCCTCGGCAAGCACGGCCTTGGCGTCCTCGTCCATCTTCTCATAGTGCGCCTTGCGGCTGTCCATAAAGCTCTTCACAGGCTTGTAGAGCAGAAAATACATCGCGCCGAACAGGATAACAAAGTTCAGCGCATGCAGCAGGATCTGCTGCAAATTGATATTAAGCGGCATTCAAAGCCCCTCCTTTTTGGGAGTGTTCTTCATCAAAGGACGAAGATAATGAGGATCGCCACGATCAGGGCGTAAATGATGACCGTCTCGATAAACACAAGGCCCATCATCATCGTGGTTCTGATCTGACTTGTGGCCTCGGGCTGGCGGGCCATGGCCTCGCTCGACTTGCCGACCGCAATGCCCATGGCCAGCGCGCCGCCAAGGCACGCAATGCCGATCATCACGCCCGAGCCCATCGCCTTGGCGGAGGTCACGTCGTTGTCGTTGCTGCCGGCCGTGACGCTCACGGTCTCAGTCACGTTGCTGTCGCTCCCGCTTTCGTTTGCGGCGAGGGCCGGAATGGTGCAGATCATCAGCGCGCACAGCAGCATCATCAGCGCTGCGAATTTCTTCATCGTTTTCATGGCAATTTTACCTCTTTCTTCAGGCAGCCGTTTCGCTGCGGGATTTTTTTACCTTTTTTGCCTTGGGCTTTTTCTCGTGCTTTTCGGTCGATTCGCCGTAGAACGTCGACACCAGCATCGTTAAAACATACGCCTGGATCAGCGCGTGCAGCAGCGTGAACATCACGCCCACGATGACCGGCAGCACATAGGAAAGCGCCGCGTAGTAATACACAAGCTCCGTCACGAGCGCGCCGGAAAGCAGCGCGCCGAAGAGTCGAAAGCTCATCGAGATCGGCAGCGAGAAATCCTTGAGCGCGTGCAGAAATCCGCCCACGCCCGCGGCGATCAGTCCGCCGAAGAGGATCACGCCGTAGCTCATCACGCCCAGCGCGATCGCCCCGTTGATATCGGATAGCGGCGCGGGCAGGCTGACGGCGTGGCCTGATGTGGTCACCACCTGAATGCCGAGCAGCTCAAAGAGCGTGCTGACAAAGATGTAAACACCGGCGGTGAAGATGTACGCCCGCAGGAATTTATTGCGGCGCGGGCTGCTGCCCTCGGCCAGGCCGTCGAACATGCCGACGATCTGCTCTAAAACGAGCTGGAACCTGCCGGGCACATATTTGAATTTTGGGATCACAAAAAGCCGGCACACAAGGGCGAATACTATTAAAATACCCGTCACGATGTAGGCGGAGATGAGCCCCGGGTTCACCTCGATCAGGCCAAACAGGCTCACCTTGTTCTGCTCGTGCAGCACCGCGTCACGCATGACCTCCTGGATCGGTTCGCTCTCGCCGCCTGACGGCGTGAGCAAACATCCGGCCAGCAGCGCCAGCACGATCACGGCGAACACGATCAGCTCGCGCGTTCGCTTTTTCTTATCCACGCGCCCTACCCCCTTTTGTTTCTATCATCCAATTTCTGCTTGGGATGCAGCACTTATTTATACCACCTGCACGCAGGAAATGCAAGTCTTCCTTCATGATTAACCGCCGCTTTACAGCATCTTTTCGTCTTCTTAACAGAGCCCTGACCCCTCCCCTTTTTCTTCAATAAATAGAGCAGCGGAAGGAGACAGTGCTGCCCCCTTCCGCCGCTCTATTCCACTTTTCTCGTTATCGTCACAATACGAAGATGATCAGGATGGCTATGATCAGCGCATAGATGATGACCGTCTCGATAAAGACAAGACCCATCATCATCGAGGTGCGAATCTGCCCCGCCGCCTCGGGTTGTTCGGCCATGTTGTTCGCCGCCTTCGCGACCGAATGCGCCATGCCCAGCGCGCCGCCAAAGCATGCCACACCGATAAGCGCCGCCACCGCCCAGATCTTGCGCACCTTGGTGGTGTTCTCCTCCGAGCGCGCGAGCTCTTCCTCGCTCACCGTCTGTACAGCAGGTTCCGCGTCCGCCGTACCGCCCGCGGCGGCCAGCGCCGGAATCGTCAGCGCGCACAGCAGCGCCAGCACCGCAAACAGCGACCAAATTCGTTTCATCATTCGACTCCTTAACGCAAAATGCAGTTTCTTTGCGAAATCTTTATAAAGACTATATACCACCCGCGCGCCGATGGCAAGTCATTTTATAAAAAGCACAAAAAGTAGGATCCTCTCCCTTAATTTTTCGTTTTTTTTCTCTTGAGAGTAGCATTTTCCGCGCGTTTCTGCTATCGTGTAGAGAAACAGATCACACAGAAAGGAAAATGCACATGTTCTGGGATCGGGTCGCAGGCGTCTATGACCTTTTTGCAGACATATTCAACAAGAAAACCCACAAGGCGCTCATTGCCGCCGTCAGCTCCCGCATTGCGCCGGACGATGCGGTGCTCGAATGCGCCTGCGGCACGGGCCTTCTCACCGGTGCCATCGCCAAACGCTGCCGGACGCTTCTCGCGACGGACTTCTCCGCCAACATGCTCAAGCGGGCGAAGAAGAAATACGGCGCGCTGCCGAACGTCACGTTCCGTCAGGCCGATATTCTGCACTTGGATGAACCGGACGGGCAGTTCGACGTGGTCATCGCCGCGAACGTCATCCACCTGCTCGACGAGCCGTACAAGGCCCTTGCCGAGCTCGACCGCGTCTGCCGCAGCGGCGGCACGATCATAGTCCCGACCTATATGAACCGCAGCGAGCAGGGCAAGACGAGCGGCTTTGCCTCGACCGTCGGCAAGGCGGGCGCGGACTTCAAGCGTCAGTTCACGTTCGACACGTATAAGCAGTTTATCGCCGCGGCGGGCTACGACGATGTCGACTACGCCTACTGTCCCGGCCGCGTGCCCTGCGCCGTCGCCGTGATCTACAAGCCGTAAAAAGCAAGAAAAAAGGCTCCGCAGAGTATTCTGCGGAGCCTTTTTTACATTTTGTATTCATTTTTTCTTCTGCCGGCGGATGTCTTCGCCGAAAAAGAGCAGCATTTGATACTCTCCCTGCAATCTTGACAGCACCGGCGCGCCGTAGCGCCGCCCGAGCTCGTCGGGGCTCAGGTTCGTGGAGATGACGGTCTTCTTCCCCGTGATGAGGCGCGTGTTGACGATCTGATACATCGCGCTGTGGACAAAGCTCGTCATCAGCTCGGTGCCGAGGTCGTCTAAAATCAGCAGGTCGCAGCCGAGCGCGCGGCTCACGGCGGTGTCGGCGTTCTCGCCGTCGTCGCGGCCGAACTTCTGCGCCTCGAAGCGGGCGAAGATGTGCCCCGCCGTGTCGTAGACCACGCTGTGGCCGCTCGCGCTCACGACGCGCGCGATGGACGCGGAGAGGAACGTTTTCCCCAGCCCCGTGCCGCCGGTCAGCAGCAGGTTGCCGCTCTTGGGCGAAAACTCGTGCGCGTAGTCCTGGCAGATGTCGTACACGCGCTCCATGTTCGTGCGCGGCGACACGCCGAGGTCGCTGTCCGGCACAGACGAATAGTAGTCGAAGTTGAAATTTTCAAAGCACTGCGAGCCGAGGTCCAAAAGGCCCGAAAGCTCCTTGTTCTGCTCTCTGGCGTAGTAGCCGCGCAGGCACGAGCAGACCTCGCTGCCGAGAAAGCCCGTGTCGTTGCAGCGCGAGCACTTGGGCTTTTCCTCGAGATAGTCGCCCGGCAGTCCCAGGCGCGTCAGGAGAAGGCGCTTTTCCTGCTGCAAGTTGAGGTTTTCCTCCCGCAGCGCCTCAATGGCCGGGCGCGGGTCCGTCCCGCGGCGCAGGCCGGAGGCGATGATCTTCGCCATCGTGTGCGACAGCTCGCGGTCGATCTCCTCAATGCGCGGGCACTTGGTATACACCGCGCGTTCGCGCGCGCGAAAATTCTCCGCGCGGCGCTGCTTGTCCTCGTCGAAGCGCGCCAGCGCTTGGCGCATCAGCCGCCCATCGTAAGACATCCTTCTCCCCCGCTTTCGTTACTGATTCAAATATTCCTTCATCCAGGCGTTGCCGCCGGTGGTGTTCTTCTTCGGCTTGCTCTGCTCCTTGGCGTTCTCGGCCCTGACCTCGGCGAGCGTGTGCAGGCCCTTTTCGTGCCAGCGCTTCAGGATGCCGTTGCAGTACGGCCAGCGGAACTCATGGCAGTGCAGGATCGTACGGTCGTAGGCCTCAGCCACGGTCTCCGCCGGAAATCCCATCTCCGCCCACGCGGAGAGATACTTTTCCTCGCTCGGCGCGCTCGCGCGGCCCTGCATTTGCAGCGCCGCCATATATTCGGGGTACCTGCCGCGCAGGGCTTGCTCGCGCTTCATGTACTCGCTGGCCTTTTCGATGGAAAAGAGCTCCTTGCGCGCCCAGACGTAGCCCTCTTTTTCGATCTCGCGCATGTTGGGCAGCCGCCCCTCGCCGAACTGCTGCTCCTTTTTCGCGATGCAGTAGTTGACGAGCGTGTAGACCACGTCCGCGGGCAGACCCAGATTTTCGTACAGCCCTAACAGCTTCTTGACCGACGGGGTCGAGAGCGGGCCGAGCTTGTGCTCCACCTCGCGCAGAAGGCAGGCGAAGCGCCCGTCGCCCTCCAGCTTTCGCGCGATGTCCTCGCGCGTGTACTCGGGCGGCTCGCTGAGCTGCTGGGGCGGCGGAAGGGGCGCTTCCTCCTTCTTCTCCGGCGCGCCGACGAGCTTCATCTCGTAGAGCGCCTGCTCCGCCGCGCGAAGACGCGTTTCGTCCCACTTGAGCTCGCGCGCGAGCTTGCCGGAGTCCGCCGCGCCGCGCGCATGCAGGATGGCGAGGTACAGCAGCGCCGCGTCGCCGCTGCCACCCGCGATCAATCGCTTGACCGTCGCCGATGAGAGCGTGATGTTCTCCTCGGTGCTCAAATGCAGCACATAGCCTGCCATGTTCCCCGCCTCCTTTCGTCCATTTTCGATTTCATTATTCTACATGAAATTTTCCCGTTCGTAAACATGAAATTTTTTGCTTCCCCCTTTTCACATTTTCACTCCCGTGTTATACTGTTAGAGATTATATGGGTGGAATTTGCCCTTTTTTGTGCAACGCCGAAATAGAAAGGAGCACACAAATCATGGAAAACCGCATCACGATCTCCATCTGCGACGAGGAATACACCTTTGTCGCCGAGGAAGCCCCCTCCTATATGCAGAAGGTCGGCTCCTACGTCAACGACAAAATGAGCCAGCTGCTCGACGCTGCCAAGGTCGGCCGCACGGACGCCGCCGTGCTGACCGCCGTGAACATCACCGACGAGCTCTTCAAAGAGCGCGAGGCCGGCGACGCGCTGCGCCGTCAGGTCAAGCAGTACCTCGACGAGGCTTCTCAGGCCAAGAATGAGGTCAGCGAGCTCAAGCGCGAGATCTTCAAGCTCCAGCAGCAGAAAAAGTAAGCCTTGACGACAGAGCTGTTAGCGCCCGCGGGCGGGCGGGAGGCGCTCGTCGCCGCCGTACAGAGCGGTGCGGACGCCGTGTATATGGGCTTTGGCGCGTTCAACGCGCGCCGCAGCGCGAGGAACTTCTCTGACGAGGAATTCCGCGCGGCGGTCTCTTATTGCCATTTGCGGGACGTGAAGGTCTATCTGACGCTCAACACGCTCGTCACCGACCGCGAGCTCCCCGCGCTTGCCGCGGAGGCGCGCACCGCGTCGGAGTGCGGCGTGGACGCGATCCTGGTGCAGGATTGGGGTGTTCTGGCGACGCTGCAAAAAATTATTCCCGACGTGCCGCTGCACGCTTCGACGCAGATGAGCCTGCACACGCTCTCGGGCGTTCAGGAAGCGGCAAGGCTCGGCATGACACGCGCGGTGCTCGCGCGCGAGCTGAACCGCGAGGAAATTGCCGAGATCTGCCAAAAAAGCCCCATTGAGATCGAAACGTTCGTCCACGGCGCGCTGTGCATGTGTTACAGCGGCCAGTGCGAGATGTCCGCCGTCATCGGGCGGCGCAGCGGCAACCGTGGCGCCTGCGCCCAGCCCTGCCGCCTGCCCTACGGCTTTTCCGGCAGGGCGGACGGCCATCCGCTGAGCTTGAAGGACGCGAACCTCGCGCTCTTCGTGCCGGAGATGATGGACATGGGCGTCGCGTGCCTCAAGATTGAGGGGCGCATGAAGCGCCCGGAGTATGTCGCCGCCGTGACGGAAATTTACGCGCGTCTCCTGCGCGAGCACAGAGGGCCGACGAGGGACGAGCAGAAAAAACTCGCCCTCGCTTTCTCGCGCGACGGCTTTACCGAGGGATACTATCGCGGCGTGCGCGGACGTGAGATGTTTGGCACGCGGCCCGAAAACGCAAGATGGCCCGAGGACTGGTTTGCCGAGGTCCGTGCGCGCTATGAAAAGGAAAATCTGCGGCTCGTGCCGCTCGCATTGGAATGCACCATCCGCGCCGGTCAGCCGATGACCCTGACGGCGGAAGATGCGGACGGCCACCGCGTGACCGTCACCGGCGCGGTGCCCGAAACGGCGCAAAATCGCGCGCTCATGGCGGAAGAGGTGGAAGCACGCCTCAAAAAAACCGGCGGCACGGCCTTTTCGGTCGCGTCCTGCGCGGTCACGCTGAACGGTGGCCTCGCCGTCAGCGCGGGCGCGCTCAACGCCCTGCGCCGCGAAGCGCTTGCGCAGATGGAAGCGCTTCGCACCGCTGTGCCTGCACGCCGCACGTTCGACTTTGTCCCGCCGAAAACGGTCAAAAACAGCGCGGACAAGCCGCTTTTGACCGTCTCCATCCACAAGGCCGAGCAGCTAAGCGAAGAGCTTGTCGCCCTCGCTCCCGCGCGGGTGTATGTGCCCGTCGAACTGCTGGCGCAGCTTGACCTTTCGCCGTATCTCGGCAGAACGGAATTTTTCGCTGTCCTGCCGCGCATCTACCGCACGCAGGACGAAGATATCCTGCGCTCGCTGCTTGAGGATGCCGCCAAAAAAGGCGTCACGGGCGTGTCGATCGGCAACCTCGGCCACCTGCCGCTCGCGCGCGGACTCGATGCAGCGCTCCACGGCGACTGGGCGCTGAACGTCTATAACTCCGCCGCGCTCGCTTTCTGGAAAGAACAGGGACTTTCGAGCGCGTGCGTCTCGTTCGAGCTGCGCGACGCACAACTGCGCGACCTCAGCAAGTGCCTGCCCTGCGAGGCCATCGTCTACGGCAGGCTCCCCCTCATGGTCACGGAGAACTGCCTGAATGCAAACGAGTCCGGCTGTCGATACTTTAAGGAACGTCCTGCGTCCGTCCCGGCAGACGGCGCATGCGCAAGCGCCCCCGAGCTCACCGACCGGCGCGGCGAGCACTTCCCCGTGCTGCGCTCGTGGGGCTGCCGCAGCGAGATTGAGAATGGCAAAATTCTCTATCTCGCGGACAAGGCGAAGGACTGGCAGTCGCTCGGTCTGCGCTTTGCTCAACTCCGTTTCACGACCGAGAGCGCCTCTGAATGCGTCCGCGTGCTGCGCGCGTATCAGGGCGAGACGGTCGAAGCGCCGGAGAATATCACCCGTGGGCTCTTCTACCGTGGCGCAGAATGAATCCAATTTGTAATAATCCTTATTGATTCTACATTTTATCATCAATTTGTGAGGCATATCATGGCAATCGTTTTGGCATCTCAATCCCCGCGCCGTCAGGAGCTGCTCGCCCGCATCGGCGTGGAGGACTTTAAGACCCTCTCGCTCGACATTGACGAGAGCTATCCGGAAGGTCTTTCTCCCGAGGACACGGTGCGCTATATTGCAAAGAAGAAGTGCGACGCTGCCGCCGCGCTCTGCGCGCCCGATGATCTCATTATCACGGCGGACACGATGGTCTTTTTGGACAATGACCGCCTCGGCAAGCCGCACGATGAGGACGATGCGTTCCGCATGCTGCGCGCGCTTGCCGGCCGCGGCCACACGGTCTGCACGGGCGTGAGCGTTCGCCGCGGCGCGCAGGAAGAGCGCTTCGCCGTGTCCACGCGCGTCTTTTTCCGCCCGATGGCGGATAACGAGATCCGCGCCTACATCAAAACCGGCGAGCCGATGGACAAAGCCGGCGCCTACGGCGTGCAGAGCCGCGGCGCGCTCTTCGTCGAGCGCATCGATGGCGACTTTTTCAACGTCATGGGTCTGCCCGTTGAGCAGCTTGGCTTAGTGCTCGCGCGCTTTGGCGTCAAGCTCCTCTAACCTCTCCCCTGCCCTACGATGAAAGGAGGGTAAGCCTTGAAAGAATTTTTCCGTCAGCACGGGCTGCGCATTCTGGCCGTCGCCGCGGCGGTCGCCGTGGCATTGAGCCTTTTGACCTACTTTTCCTCGACGTCCTCGGTGCTCGAAAACATCGCGGGCGTGCTGACGTACCCGTTCCGCGCCGCCGCCACCGCCGTGAGCGACTGGGCGGCCGACAAGCGCCAGTATTATGAGGACACGACCACACTCAAGGAGGAAAATGCGGCGCTCAAAAAAGAGATCGCGGACCTTCGCGCCCAGCAGCGTCAGGCGCAGGCCGACAGCGAGGAAAATAAGCTCCTGCGCGAGCTTTTGAAGCTCCAGCAGCAGCGGCGCGACTTCACGTTCGTCTCCACCGCCGTCCTCGCCCACAGCGAGAGCAGTTGGACGTCGTCGCTCTCGCTCAACCACGGCACCGATCAGGACATCGCCGTGGGCGACTGCGTCGTCAGCGCCGAGGGGTATCTCGTCGGCGTCATTTCCGAGGTCGGCCTCAACTGGTCGACGGTGCTGACCGTCATCGACACGGACACTGAGCTCGGCGCGCGCATCTTCCGCACCGGCGAGGTCGCCGTGGCGGAGGGTGATTTCGCCCTGATGGGTCAGGGCAAACTGAAGCTCTCGTACCTCACGTCGGACGACGAAGTGCTCATCGGCGACCAGATCGTCACATCGGGCCTTGGCGGATATTACCCGAGCGGCCTTGTCATCGGCTCGGTCGAATCGCTCCAGACCGGCGACGACGGCCTCGCCCGCTACGCGGTCCTTGCCCCCATGATGGACTTTGCCGCCCTGACCGAGGTGTTTGTCATCACGGACTACGACATTGTCGACTGAGGGAGGCGCGCATGAATCTCACCCAAACCACCGCGCTTAAGTGGACATTCTACGCGCTTGCCGCGGCGGCGCTGCTCTTTCTGCGGCGGCTTTTTCTCGGGTCGATGACGTTTTTCGGCGTCATCCCCTTTCTGCCGCCCGTCATTTTGGCGGTCATGGCATCGTTCGAGCTGCCGCGCTCGTCTGTCATCGCGGGCATCGTCTTCGGCGCGCTGTGCGACCTTGTGCTCCCCGCACCGTTTCCGTGCCTGTACACGGTTGCATTTACGCTTGCGGCTCTGCTCATTTCGACCGTTGTCAGCAGCTTATTGCAGCAGGGCTTTGCCCGTGCGTTGCTCTCGACCGTGCTGACATTTCTGCTCGTTGACCTCTTGCAGGCGTTCGCGCTGCTGCCGCGCAGCGGCTTAGCAGCCATTTTGCCGATGCTCTCGCTCTTTGCGCGTGAAACGGCGCTCTCGTGCCTGCTTCTTCTGCCGGTCTATCCGGCGCTGCGCGCCATCCGCCGCATTTTCCCCGACTGATTTTCCCCCATTTTCCCCAAGCCTCAACGAAAGGAGGCCGCTATGGACCCCAAACGCTTTACCCGCCGCCTGATCGCACTCGGTGCGGCGATGTTTCTCTGCGCGCTCGTGTTCGTCGTCACGCTGTTTGACGCGCAGATCGTCAACGGCGACGATTACCTCGACAAGTCCATCCGCACGAACGCTAAGCCCGAGACCGTCAAGGCCTCGCGCGGCATCCTCACCGACCGCAACGGCAAGGTGCTCGTGTCGAACCGTGCGGTCTACACGCTGAATTTTGATTCCTCGCTCGTCTCTTCCGACGAGCTCAACGACGCGCTGCTGCGCGTCATCGAACTGATGAACGCGCAGGGCGTTGAAATTAAGGACACGCTGCCGCTCGCCAGGACCTCGCCCTACGCCTACGACACCGCGAACGGCAGCGCGAAAACACTCGTCAAATACCTCGTCTCGCTCAAGTGGATCAATGAAAAGAACGTCGGCGATGACGGTCTCCCCACCACTCTGACGGGCTCTGCGCTGTATCTGAAGCTGCGCAGCGAGTACGGGATCGACGAAACCCTGCCCACCGGCACGGTGCGCACGCTCATCGGGCTGCGCTACTCCCTCGCCTCCGCCAAGATGAACGGCTCCACGACCTTCGAATTTGCGAGCGACGTGGATGTTTCGCTCATTTCCCTCATTAAGGATGGCGACTATGCCGGCGTGCAGGTGGACACCTCGTCCGTGCGCGTTTACGAGACCGACTACGCCGCCCACGTCCTCGGCTACACCGGCAGCATTCAGGACTGGGACGACTATAAGGATAAGGACGGCTACACGCTCGCGAGCACCGTCGGCATCTCCGGCGTGGAAAATGCGTTTGAAGACTATCTCCACGGCAGCGACGGCAAGCGCCTTGTCACGCTCAACGAATCCGGCAAGATCACCGGCGAGCTCTACTCCGTCGAGCCGAAGCCCGGCTCCACCGTGGCGCTGACGATCGACATCGACTTTCAGGCACAGGTGGAGGAGGCGCTCAAAAATACTGTCTCTTCCATGACAAAATCCGACGGCATCGACCGCGGCGCGGCCGTGGCCGTCGTGCAGGTCGGCACGGGCGACGTGCTGGCGCTTGCGTCCTATCCGACCTATTCCCTCTCGACGTTCCGTCAGGACCTCGCAGAGCTCTCCACCGACCCCTTGCAGCCGATGTGGAACCGCGCCACGCAGGGCAAATACGCCCCCGGCTCGACCTTGAAGCCGCTGACGGCCATCGCCGCGCTCGAATCCGGCGCGACGACCGTGCGCGAAAAGATCTACGACTCCGGCAAGTGGACGTACCCCGGCTACTCCGCGAGCTACACCTACTGCTGGAAGCGCAGCGGCCATGGCTCGCTCAACGTCCGCGGCGCGATCATGAACTCCTGCAACTATTTCTTCGCCGAAATGGGCTACCGCATGGGCATGGACACGCTGCGCGAGTATTACGCCAAATTCGGTCTCGGCGCGCCGACCGGTATTGAGATCGGCGACACCGCGGGCCGCCTCCCCTCGCAGAACGAGGGCGAGAACCTTGCCCCGTGGGCGGCGTTCGGTCAGGCGAATCAGGAATACTCCCCCCTCCAGCTCGCAAATTACATCGCGACGCTCTGCGGCGGGGGTGACCGCTACGCCACGCACCTTTTGAAAAACATCCGCTCCAGCGGCTCCGGTGCGCTCGAATACGTCTATGACGCCGAGCCGGTCGAAAGGGTCGAAATGAGCAGCGAAAATCTCTCCGCCGTCCTCGCCGGTATGCACGACCTCGCGACTGACGGCGCGGTGTCGCAGTATTTCAAGGCCTGTATCGTCGACGCCGCGGCCAAGACCGGTACGATCCAGACTGGCGACACGAAGAACAACAACGGCGCGTTCGTCTGCTTCGCCCCCTACGACGATCCGCAGATCGCCGTCGCCATCGTCATCGAAAAGGGCGGCTCCGGCGCAGCGTTGGCCTCCACCGCCGTGCAGGCGCTCAACGCTTACTTCTCCAACACGTCCGCGTCCTCCGCGATCACGGGCGAAAATACACTGCTGGGTTAAGCGCGCCGTTTCGGCGCGCTTTTACCTGTTTCAGCCGCTTTATTTGGCAGAAAGGAATGTGTTATGTTAACTAAATGGTTTGATCCGCGCGATCTTCTCTTTAAATCTCCCTTTGGCGCGGTGCCCCGCGGCGCCGATGTCTCGTTCTGCTTTCGCCCCGAGCGCGGCGCGGCGGTCACGCGCTGTGAGCTGCTTGCTCACGGCGAGTTTGCCGATCAATGGACGACGGTGGAGCTTACTCCCGCGCAGGAGGACGGCCACGTCGTCTATCGCGGCATCTTCACCGCGCCGGATGACGTGGAGCTCGTCTGGTACCACTTCCGCCTCTCGTGGGCGGACGGCGGCACGAGCTGCTACGGCAAAAACGGCCTCTGCGCGTGGGACGCGGTCGAGCCCTGGCAGCTCACGGTCTACGACGACACACACAAAACGCCCGCGTGGTTCGGCCGCGGCGTGACGTATCAGATCTTCCCCGACCGCTTCCGCCGCGCTAAATCTCGTGATGTTGCAGACCTTGTCGGCCCGCGCACGCTGCACGAAAATTGGGACGAGCTTCCCGAATACCGCCCGAACGCCGAGGGCGAGATCACGTGCAGCGACTTTTTCGGCGGTGACTTGCAGGGGATCACGGAAAAGCTCGACTACCTCGCCTCTCTCGGTGTGACGACACTCTACCTCTGCCCGATCTTCGAGGCCTCGACCAACCACCGCTACGACACGGCCTGTTATGAGCGCATTGACCCGCTGCTCGGTGATGAAGCGGACTTCCGCACGCTCTGCGCGGAGGCGAAAAAGCGCGGCATTCACGTCATGCTCGACGGTGTCTTCAACCACACGGGGCGAAAGAGCGTCTATTTCAACGCCGACGGCTTTTATGACGACCTCGGCGCGGCGCAGGGCGAGCAGTCGCCCTATTACCGCTGGTACAACTTCCACCCATTCCCCGACGAGTACGACGCCTGGTGGGGCATCAAGAACCTGCCCGCGGTCAACGAGCTGGAAAAAAGTTATGTTGACTACATCATCGAGGGTGATAATTCCATTATCAAGCACTGGCTGCGCGCGGGCGCATCCGGCTGGCGGCTCGACGTCGCCGACGAGCTCCCCGACGAGTTCATTGCCAAAATTCGCGCGGCGATGAACGAGGAGAACCCCGACACTTATCTTCTCGGCGAGGTCTGGGAGGACGGCACGACGAAGATCGCCTACTCCCAGCGCCGCAAGTACCTGCTGGGCCGCGAGACGAACGGCCTGATGAACTACCCGTTCCGCACGGCGCTGATGGCCTATTTACTCGGCGGCGGCGCGGAAT
>NZ_JPJG01000089.1 GCF_000765235.1 Oscillibacter sp. ER4
TCAAGTCCCGCCTCGCGCACCATGATTGATCCTTGAAAGCATTGTGCTTTCAAGGATTTTTTCGTTTCTGCGATTCTTTGACCCTTATTTATACCCTTTACGGCTTGGTCACATTGTGGATGTATTGGTCCATTCTGTTTGCGCTTTCATGCTTCATGCTGCTTGTGGCATGGGCATATACATCAAGTGTGAATGCCGCCGTTTGGTGTCCAAGGTTTTCCTGTACAGTTTTGATGTCATCGCCGGACTTTAGACTGTTAACGGCGTAGGTGTGGCGAAGATCATGGAACCTTGTTGCATCAAGATGAAGGCGGCGCATGACTTTTTTGAATGCAAGATAGACCGTTTGATTGCAGAGGTAACGGCCTGTTTCCGTGGTGAATACAAGATTGTCTGAGTTCTCCCAGCCATCTTTCAACCGTGCTGCCCATCGCTGCTGCCGGATCTGCTGTTTTTTAAGTGCATCCATCACACCGTCTGCCGCTTCGATGAGGCGGGGACGGTCGTTTTTTAGACTGCTGAAACAATACTCGCAAGTGCCTTTTTTCTTGCCGTGCTGTTTGTTTATCAGCAGTGTGTGTTTTTCAAAATTCACACAGTCCCAAGTCAAACCAAGCACTTCTCCTTGCCGCAGCCCCGTGAAAACGGTGACGAAGTACACCAGCTCATAGGTATCTCCGCGAATCTCCTTAAGAAACGCGCATAATTCATTATCTTCCAGAGGCTTTATCTGTTTTTTCTCAATGCGCGGCAGCGTGACAGCTGTGAGGGGATTATTGCGGATGTAACCCATTTTCTGAGCTTGTTCCAGAGCACGGTGTAATACTCCATGCACATTTTTGATGGTCTTCGGCGAGAGCCATTTTTCTGTTTGCAGTTCATTATACATTTGCTGGATCATGGCAGCAGTTAACTTTGAGAGGGGAACAGCCCCGACATAGGGAATGATATTTAGCCTTACATGATCTTGATAGCTCTTGCGAGTAGCGGGCTTTACGTTGCCGATGTATTCTTCTACCCACGTATTCAACCAATCTGCGGTTTTGAGTCGGGGAACATCCATATATGTTCCCTCATCGATCTCCGCGGTGATTGCGGTGAGTTTTTGCCGCACTTCCTTCTGCGTTTTGCCATAGACGGATTTTTGAATCTGCTTTCCCGTTCCGGGATCGATGCCAAGGGTATAGCGTGCCTCCCAGCGTCCGTCAGGGCGCTGGCGGATCGTGCCGCCGCCCTTGGCTCCTTTTGTCATTCGTGTTGCCAATGAAAAGGCAATGGGCGCGCCAAAGCGCATTGAAGAGATTGTCCGCTACACGTTGGAGCACTTCGACCAGAAGACAAAGCGCAACAGCTTTTATACCCTCAAAGGACAGCGCACGGCGGGGTTCAACTCTATCTTTGCCGTCAGTTCGATACCGATGGCGATGAAGTATTACACGGAGTTCAAGCGCCAGCTTGCTGAACAGCAGCGCGAGCTGACGGTTGCTACCATTTTCAGCTTTGCAGCAAATGAGGCAGACCCGGAAGATGTGATGCCGGAAGAGGGCTTTGATACGGAAGCATTGGACAAGACGTCAAGGGACTTTCTGGATGGTGCTATCGCGGATTACAACAAGGCTTTCCACACAAACTTTGACACTTCGGCGGATAAGTTCCAGAACTACTACAAGGATCTGTCCATGCGGGTAAAGAGCAGAGAGGTCGATATCCTGATTGTGGTCAATATGTTTCTGACAGGTTTTGATGCGACCACACTGAATACGCTGTGGGTAGATAAAAACCTTAAAATGCACGGACTGATCCAGGCGTTTTCCCGCACGAACCGAATTTTGAATTCCGTCAAGACCTTCGGCAATATTGTTTGCTTTAGAGACTTGCAGCAGGCGACCGAGGATGCGATCGCGCTGTTTGGAGATAAAGAAGCGAACAGTATCGTGCTGTTGAAGGATTATGATTCCTATTACTCAGGCTACACAGACGACAAAGGGAAGGACGTACCGGGGTATCAGGACTTGGTCGATGAATTAACGGAAAAGTTTCCAATCGCCGAGCCAATCATTGGGGAGCAGAATGAAAAAGATTATATCAAGCTCTACGGCAAGATATTACGGCTAAAAAATATCCTCAGCACGTTTGACCGCTTTGCGGGCAACGAGCTGTTGCCGGAGCGAGTATTTCAGGACTATCAAAGTGTCTATATTGATCTCTATCAAAAGTATCGTCCTAAAATCGACGGCGACAAGGAAAACATCAACGATGATATCGAGTTCGAGATCGAGTTGATCCGTCAGGTCGAGATCAATATTGACTATATCCTTATGCTGGTCGGGAAATATCATGCGTCGAACTGCAAGGATAAAGAAATACTCGGAGCCATTGACAGAGCAATCGACTCCAGCATTCAGCTTCGCAGCAAAAAGGACCTGATTCAGGGATTCATTGAGACAGTCAATGCTTCGACCGTGGTGGACCGGGATTGGCGCATTTATGTGGAAAAGCAGAAAGAGCAGGATCTTGACCAGATCATCGCAGAGGAAAAACTGAAGCCGGATGAAGCCAAGCACTTTATTGATAACTCATTCCGAGATGGTACACTGAAGACGACGGGAACGGATTTTGACAGGATCATGCCGCCGGTTTCCCGCTTTGGCGGCGGAAGCCGCACGGAGAAGAAACAGGGTATCATTCGGCGACTGTCCGGTTTTTTTGAGAAGTATCTCGGCGTTGCATAATGCGGCGCGGCATGGTATGCTGGGAAAAAGGGAGGTGTCAGTATGCGTTGTCCATGGTGCGGAAATCCGGCAACGACGCATGGGACCTGGTGGGAGTGCCATTATTGCGGCGACAGCGGCAACCTGCCGAGACGGCCCAAAATCGTAATGTCGGTAGACGTGGAAGAAGTTCCCAAACTGACGCCGGAGAGCCTTGCGACGACAGCTGATCCTGATACGGCATTGCTGCTGCGAAAATTTTCCGAGTACCTAAGTGCGTGGGACATGGATGAGCTTTCAGCTATGGGTGCATCGGAGATCATTGAGCGAGCCTACGACGAGAAGCAAGAGACGGGCATCGCTATGTGGGGGACACTGCTGCGCACGGCAGGGAGTAGATTAAAATCTCCGCGGGAGGCAGAATGGCTGCTGCACACCTGCTGCCCCTACGGTGAGGATGATTTTTGTGAAACTCTTTTAGACGAGCTGGCAAGGAATGAAAAACTGGTTTGCTGCATTTTTCAAAGCGCCTATGTCGGTGCGGAGCAATATCACTTGATAGATGCCGCGGCGGAGTCGGGAAGACCGGAACTCATGGCGCGATTTATGGCGGCGTTGGGAGGAAACCACTTTCCGAGAAAAAAGTGGGAAGTCCCTTATCAAGAGTTTGAGGAACTGTGTGTAGCGCGCAGCCGAGAGACAGTATCGGAACAGGAGAACACTGAGAAGATTTCCGATGCTGAGAAAACGGACATGCCGCAAGCTGTCTCGGCGGAGCGGAAAAAGCTCAGCGGCGGAGTGATCATTGCTTTTGCTGTGCTTGTGATGCTTTGCGTCGGGATATTTGCCAGCCTCCGTTGGAACAGCACCGTTCAAAGTCATGACGAGCCGGCGCCGCCGGCGACGAATAGCACGGATTTGAAAACCCAAAATAGCGGAGTTAATGAGGAAAAAGTCAAAGAAGTAGACGCGCAACAAACGGAAAAAGAACGGTATTCTGGTAAACTGCCTGTTGAGGGAATGCCGGTGCGCTGCCTAAAATACACTACACTGGGTGCTCCGGACAAGAGGCTTGACTGTAAGAACTTTGACAAGCTGGAGCTGGGGCAAAAATACTTTAATGTCTACTGGTACGGTGAAAACGGCGAGATTATCGCCGCCGGTATGTGTGCTCAGTGGAAAAACGACAGCGAATTTATGCTGAAGTCCTTCTCACAGTATTACCCCGGACAGAAAGGTGAGACACAGACTACCGATTCAGGAAATTCTTCCGATACCGGTCCCGGCAGTGGTTCCAGTCTGCGGGAAGACTACGATGATCCTGAAGATCTATATGAAGACGGCGACTATGAAGACCTCGACGAGGCCTGGGACGAATGGGAGGAAGGGTGGTAAACACCCTTCCTCCGGCGTATTATTACTTTATTTGTTTATGATATCGCGTAATACGACTTCCTCTGCCGCGCTGCGGATGTTGTTCATCGCACCGACCCAAGTTATTTGATCCTCGGCTTTTAGCTGCTCTGTGATGCCTTGCGCCTGCGCCATCTGCTCGATCAAGAGACGCAGCATCTTGTTTGCCTCACGATCAATCTCGTTGAGATGATGTGTCAGTTGACCGGAGGTTTTCAAATTGATATAGGTCACTCGGCGATGCGCCTTTAGATACTTTAGCCGCATACGGCCAAAGCGTCCGTAAGTCGGTTCTTCCCAGGATACCACCAGATTGGGCAGGCAGTACTCTCCATACTTACTGTATGTAATTTCCATTATGTAATCGTCCTTTCGTGATCCTGAATTTGACCCTTATTTTGACCCTTTAGCGGGTCATCTTCTATAAAACAATCGGACTGACTGGTACAGATTGTTTTACGCTCCAGACGGTTTAACACGTATTTGTACGAGAAAAGTTGCTAAAAACACCTGCGCTGATATTCAAGTCCCGCCTCGCGCACCATGATTGATCCTTGAAAGCATTGTGCTTTCAAGGATTTTTTCGTTTCTGCGATTCTTTGACCCTTATTTA
>NZ_JPJG01000090.1 GCF_000765235.1 Oscillibacter sp. ER4
CCCTCCCGGCCCGGATTGGCGATTTCTGTCCGGCTGAAATTGGCTGTTTTCTCCCGGCTCAAAATGGCGATTTTCTCCCGGCGCTAACACCGTTGGCTGCGCCGCCGCACGATCCCGAAGAATCGCGCCTATGTCCATAGCCTTTTGGCAAAATGCGGCTTAAACCTCAACCGTCCGCTCGGTATTATCAGCGTTTATAAAGGACTATCCCTTAACGATTGCTATTGGGTCGTCGAGGACGGTGACACCGCTTCTTTTGACAAAGTAAATCTCTATGACAACCCATTCAGCAATGTTCTGGCAGAGCTTGCCTTTACCGGCTATGGCAGCAGCGTCCACGCTTCCCTGCTCTCCAGCCCGGAGTTTACCACCAACGGAATGCTCCGCAAATGCTGGCGGCGCATCGGCGGTAAGGTGTATCTCTATAAGGGCGGCACGGAGGGCGCGGTCAACACAGGCAACGAGCCATACTCTGAGTTTTACGCCGCGCAGATTGCTGCCGCCATGGGCGTTCACGCGATCCCCTACGCCTTATCCCGTTGGAAAGGCGTTCTCTGCTCCACCTGCGAGCTTTTTACCGACAAGGCGTATGCCTACCTCCCGATCGGACATCTCGTTTCTAAGGGCGGCATGTGGGCTGTCAGGACATATTACGAGAAGATGGGAGTCGAGTTTGTCAACGCACTGAACGAAATGCTGGTGTTCGATGCGGTGATCTGCAATGTGGACCGGCATTTTGGAAACTTCGGCGTGATGGTCGATAACCGGACGAATACTATCGTCTCCCCCGCTCCCTTGTTCGACCATGGCAATTCCCTCTTTAACTTTGCAGGCGCGGACGTCTGGGCGAACGAGACCGCATTGGAGGAATATATCGAAACGCTGTACCCCAGCGTGTACAATGATTTTCTCGGCACAGCCAAGGCCGTGCTGACGCCGGAGCTGCGCGAGAAGCTGCGGCATCTGCTGAACTTCAAGTTCAAGAAACACTCGCGCTATAACCTGCCCGAAAAAAGATTGCGGATGATGGAGCGGCAGGTACAGCGAAGAGCGCAAAAGTTATTGGAACTGTAAAAATAAGCACGGTTACTGGAAATAGCAGTAACCGTGCTTGTTCTTACGCGACAGCATTTGAATTGATTTTCTCTATGGTATTTCGAATTCCCATCCAAACTGTAAGATCTGTGTGTAAATTTCAGCCACTGAGCACCACTTGCACGGAAAAACAGCTCCACTTTCACGGAGATTCAGCGCCACTCTCGCGGGCATGAGGTCCAC
>NZ_JPJG01000091.1 GCF_000765235.1 Oscillibacter sp. ER4
CCCGCCCGCCGTTTCCGCTTCCCTATTATCCTGTGCCGCAGGACGCGGGAAAACAGGCCGGACCTGTGCCTTTTTGATGAATCATAGCACAATCAGCTCCCTACCGCAACGGTATGTTTGCGGTAAATATCCATCACCTTTCGCCCGCGTACACGGCAGTTATAGAGTTCGTGTCACCCAATAGATTGAATCGGCAATGAGAAAAAGATGGATTCCGGTTGCAATTCACAGATGGGAGGAATGCATATGGAAGGCTTCATTACAAATGTTCTCAATTTATAAAGGGTACGATAAAGGGTAAATGGCACCTCAAGGCAATAAAAAACCTTGAAGCCATTGAAGCTTCAAGGTTTTTCTCTGGTGCGCGGTACAGGACTCGAACCTGTGACCCCATGCACGTCAAGCATGTGCTCTACCAGCTGAGCTAACCGCGCGAATCGAACAGTGATATACTACTATATCCGCATTCTTTTGTCAACACCTTTTTTCAAAAAGTGCGGATTTTTTCTTCCCCCCGTGAAGAGACTGTTTATAGCATACGCTAAGAGCTCGCTGATGTAAAGAGGGGAAAATAGCAGAAATTCGCCGCCGTTTTTCATCTATTTTTCTGCGGGCACATTTCTTGTCAAGCCGCCGTACGTTCTATATAATAGGCATATATTATGTGTAAATTGAAAATGGGGTGCTTTTTTACGATGGGACAAATCGGTTTTGATAACGACAAATACCTTGCCATGCAGTCCGCGCACATCCGCGAGCGCATCAGCAAGTTCGGCGGCAAGCTGTACCTCGAGTTCGGCGGCAAGCTCTTTGACGATTTTCACGCCTCGCGCGTGCTGCCCGGCTTCCAGCCCGACAGCAAGATCCGCATGCTTCAGCAGTTGCGCGACGACGCGGAGATCGTCATCGCGGTCAACGCGAACGACATTGAAAAGAACAAGGTGCGCGGCGACCTCGGCATCACCTATGATGACGACTGCCTGCGCCTGATTGACGCGTTCCGCTCGCTGGGGCTTTATGTCGGCGGCGTGTGCATCACGCAGTACGCGGGGCAGAACGCAGCGGATGCCTTCATCAAGCGTCTCAACACGCTTGGCGTTCGCAACTACCGCCACTACCCCATCGCGGGCTATCCCTCCGACGTCGCTCACATCGTGAGCGACGAGGGCTTTGGCCGCAACGAGTATATCGAGACGACGCACTCGCTCATCGTCGTCACCGCGCCGGGCCCCGGCAGCGGCAAGATGGCGACGTGCCTCTCCCAGCTCTACCACGAGCACAAACACGGCGTGAGCGCGGGCTACGCCAAGTTTGAGACCTTCCCCATCTGGAACCTGCCACTCAAGCACCCCGTGAACCTCGCCTACGAGGCCGCGACCGCGGACCTTGACGACGTGAACATGATCGACCCGTTCCACCTCGAGGCCTACGGCGAGACGACCGTGAACTATAACCGCGACGTGGAGATCTTCCCCGTCCTGCGCGCGATCTTCGAGCGCATCTCCGGCAAGTGCCCCTACCAGTCCCCCACCGACATGGGCGTCAACATGGCGGGCAACTGCATCATCGACGATGAGGTCTGCCGTCAGGCCTCGCGCATGGAAATTCTGCGCCGCTACTACACCGCGCAGGTCGACGTCGCGCGCGGCATTGCTGACGCCTGCCAGCTCAGAAAGCTCGAGCTCGTCATGCAGCAGGCGGATGTGACGCCCGACCTCTGCCCCGCTGTGGCCGCGGCCAAGCAGAAGGCCGAGGAGACCGGCGCGCCCGCGGGCGCGATGGTGCTGCCCGACGGCCGCGTTGTCACGGGCAAGACCTCTTCCCTTCTCGGCGCTTCAGCGGCGCTGCTCTTAAACTCTCTCAAGGCCATGGCCGGTATCCGCAGCGACATGAACCTCATCTCGAATCAGGTCATTGAGCCGATCTCAGCGCTCAAGATCCAGTCGCTCGGCCACCACAACCCGCGCCTGCACTCTGACGAGGTGCTCATCGCGCTGGCGATCTCGGCGCTGACGAACCCCCTCGCCGACATGGCAAGAGCCCAGCTCGGCACGCTCCGCGGCTGCGATGCGCACTTCTCCGTCATCATCTCGGAGGAGGACATCAAGCTCTACAAACGCCTCGGCATTCACGTCAGCTGCGAGCCGAAGTATGAATCCAAGCGTCTTTATCACAAATAATTCGGAGAAAGCAACATCATGTCTAACGAAAAGAATCTTCCCTACGCCGTCGTCTGCGGCGGCGTGAATATCGACATCGGCGCGCACTCTTTCGCGCCGCTGCGCGCGAAGGACTCGAACCCCGGCAAGGTCGAGCTGAGCCTCGGCGGCGTGGGACGCAACATCGCGCACAACATGCGCCTGCTCGGCGTACCGACGTATCTTCTGACCGCCGTGGGCGGCGATTCGCGCGCAAGCCAGGTCGAAGAGAGCTGTAAAGAACTCGGCATCGACCTTTCGCACGCGCTGCGCGTGCCCGACGGCCGCACCTCGACCTACGTGTTCGTGGGCGACAGCGACGGCGACATGACCGTGGCCGTGGCCGACATGGAGATCTGCGAAAAGTTGACGCCGGACTACTTTGCCTCGCAGAAGGAGCTGCTCGACGGCGCCGCCGCGGTGGTCGTGGACGCGAACCTGCCGCGCGAGTCCATCGCGTACCTTGTCGAGCACTGCGCCGCGCCGCTCTTCGTCGATCCGGTATCCACCGTCAAGGCGGAAAAGCTCCAGGGCTTACTCAGTCACGTCCACACGCTCAAGCCCAACCGCATCGAAGCAGAGCTCCTCTCCGGCGTGAAGATCACGGATGACGCCACGCTCTATCAGGCCGCGCAGGCGCTGCTCGGTCAGGGCGTGCAGCGCGTATTCCTATCGCTCGGCGGCGACGGCGTGTTTGCCGCACAGCAGGGCGAGACGCATTTGGAGCCCATCTGCAAAGCCGAGATGCGCAACGCCACCGGCGCGGGCGACGCGATGATGGCGTCCCTCGTCTGGTCGTTCCTCGCGGGCCGCGACCTTGCCGAAAGCTGCGCCGCCGGTACGGCTGCCGCGGCCATCGCGGTCGAGAGCGAAGAGACCATCAATCCCGCCATGAGCGCCGAGGCCGTTCTGGCCCGCGCCGCGAAGTAAATTTCTACGACAAAAAAGAACCGTCCGATCGGACGGTTCTTTTTTTGCTTATTTTCTCAGATTCAGCAGCATCGCGACGTGGCGATAGAGGCTTCTCTTGACCGCGGGGGTCATGCAGGCCTCCTTGATGGGCATGGCGAGCTTTCTGAGCTCGTCCTCGGCCTGCGCGATGACCTCGTCATCCGTGGCGTCGGAGTCGATCTTCGCCGCCGTCTCGGCCATCACGACCGGATGGGGCGCGAGCGCGCCCGCAGCCAGACGCGCGGGGCGATTGCCGCCGCAGCGGAGCGCAAAGTTGATGATCGGGAAGTCGATCGTCGTGCGCATCGCGTACTTATAAAAGCCGCTGCGCTCGCCCTCTTCCGCCGCGGGGACGAAAAAGCGCGTGACGAGGATGGGCAAATGCTCGTGGCAGGCAAGGCCGTTGGCCACGCTGTGGCGCTCGATGAGGGACTTGAGGTCGGTGCGGTGCGTCTCGCCGTCTTCGATGTACTCGACCTCCGCCTCGTAAGCGATGAGCGCGGTGGCGACGTCGGAATAGTAGATCGCGCGGCAGACCGGCGAGTTCGGGATCTGGTGGCAAATGCTGCCGCCGGTCTTGAAGCAGTACGGAAGGCCGCTGCGCCACAGGTGCGGCTGGTTGAAGTAAATGCAGCGGCGGTCCTGCATGATGTTGCCGCCGACGGTGGCGATGTTTCTGATCTGCGGGGATGCCGTCAGCGACGCCGCCTGCGCGATGGCCGCGTAGCGGCTGTTCAAAAGCGCGCTCTCGGCAAGCTCGGTGAGCGTCATCGCCGCGCCGATGATGAGCTCGCCGTCCTTTTCCTCCAGGACGTGCAGCTCCGGAATTTTCTTCAGGAAGACGAAGTCCTTGTCGTCGCGCACCTCGTTTTTCAGCAGCGGCATGATGTCCGTGCCGCCGCCGATGTATGTTGGGTGCTCGGCGGAGACGACGTCGTGTAAGCTCTCTAAAACCTGTCCGCTCATTTCACATTCCCCCTCTCGGTCGGCAGGATGGCAAATTTGTCGCACAGCGGCAGGCTGTTGATCTCAATGCCGCTTGCCCGGCGCACCGCGTTCACGATGGCCGGCGCCACGGGCACCGTGGCAAGCTCGCCGACGCTCTTCGCGCCGTGCGGGCCGTATGGGTCGTGGCTGTTGACCATGTCGACATACGTGCGCGGCATGTCGCCCATCTGCGGGATGCGATAGTGCAGAAAATCGGTCGACAGCGTGCGGCGCGAGCGCGGGTTGATCTCCATGCGCTCATAGAGCGCGTAGCCCACGCCCTGCGCGATGCCGCCCTCGAGCTGACCGGCGACGGTCAGGCGGTTGATGGGCGTGCCGACGTCCACGACCTCGATGATGTCCATGAGGCGGATGGCGTTGAGTTTCTTGTGGTATTCCGCCTTGACAAAGCAGACGGAGAACGGGTTGGGGCAGGCCGCGGCCTTGTAGGTGCCCGCGCCGATGGGCACGCTGCCCTTGGGGGCGAACAGGATCTTGCGCGCGGCGTCCTCAAAGCTCAGCTCGAGCTCCTCGCCGCCGCTGATATAGTAGCGGTGGTCCTTTTCCTTGACCGTGCAGCCGTCGTAGATGACCTTGAGCTGCTCGACCATCTTCTTTTTCAGATCGTCGCAGGCGAGCTTGACGGCGTTGCCGCAGATAAACGTCTGGCTTGAGCCGAACGTGCCGGTGTTATACGGCGTCAGGCCCGTGTCCGCCGCGGTGATCTGCACGCTGGAGAGTGGGATGCCGAGGCATTCCGCCGCGATCTGGCTCTCCATCGTCTCGCTGCCCTGACCGATATCGGCAGAGCCGACGAGAAGATGCACGGACGCGTCGGCGTTGAGCATGACGACCGCGCCGCTCAGGCCCTCTTTCGAGGACGGACCGGAGCCGTGGCAGCTGAACGAGATGCCCCATGCCTGACGGATGTTTTCGTCGTCGATCAGGGGCTCTTTCTCGTCGATCTCCTTCTGGATCTGCTGGCAGCGGCGCGCGCAGTCCTCAATGCCGTTGCTGCTGACAGGGATGCTCGCGCAGGGGAAGCACTCGCCCACCTGCACGTGGTTCATCAGGCGGAATTCGACAGGGTCCATATCGAGCTTCTGCGCGAGGCGGTCCATCAGAATTTCGCGGCCGAACGTGAGCTGCGTGTTGCCGTAGCCACGGAACGCGCCGCCCGTCACATGGTTCGTGAAGACGCTCAGGCCGATGAACGAGTAGTTCGGCACGTTGTACTGCAATTTACGCGCGGCGGCGGCCACGACCGTCGGCGTGTGCGTGGTGTAGGGGCCGGCGTTCAGGCGGAACGTCGTATCAAAGAGCTGCAGCTTGCCGTTTTTGTCCGCGCCGATGCGCAGATCGACATCAGAGGCGTGGCGCACGACGGAGTAGAAGTCCTCCTCGCGCGAATAGAGCAGCTTCACGGGGCGCTTGATCTTGCGCGAGATGAGCGCCGCGGCGTGCTGGGCGTGCAGCTGCTGGCGCGCGCCGAAGCCTGCGCCGACAAGCGGCTTGATGATGTGCACGTCCACTTCCTTGAGGTCGAAAAGCTCGGCCAGAATGCGGCGCTCCTGGAACACCGTTTGCGAGCAGCTGTAGATCGTCATATGACTCGCACCTCCCAGCGCTCGGCCGCCTTTTATCCCTTTCGCGGAACTTTAAAGCGGCAACAGTATCATTGACACAACGCAACTGTAAGCATCAAAAATCAAAAAATCGTCAAATTTTTTGTAAAATCGATTTGACGCTTAAAATTTTTTTGACACAGCCTGTCGAAATGCGTTTTTCTTGACGCTCCTTTGACGGTTGTGGTTCATTATAGGGTATCAGTAAAGGGTTTTGCCGCCGCATTTTGCGGCTGCATTCGTTCCGATAAACATTCTGGGAGAATCCATTATGAATTATCAATACATCGGTAAGAGCACACCCGTGAACAATTCCCGTGCCAAGGCCAGCGGCCTTCTGCGCTACGCAGGGGACATGAAGCTGCCGAACATGCTGCACATGAAGCTCGTGCTCAGCCCTGTCGCCCACGGGATCGTCAAAGCGATCGACTCCTCCGCCGCACTTGCGATGCCAGGCGTTGCTGCGGTATTGTCGTTTGAAAATACGGTGGACACTAAATACAATCGCGGTCGCGTTCGCATCAGCGAGGATGTCATGGACCAGGAAACGCTCTTCAGCCGTCACGTCCGTTTTGTCGGCGACCGCGTGGCTGCCGTGCTGGCCGATTCGCCGGAGATCGCCGCAGCAGCAGCGGAAGCGATCCAACTCGAAATAGAGGAACTCCCCGCTGTCTTTACCGTGGAAGCCGCCAAGCGCGAAGGTGCGCCGCAGCTGCACGAGGACGGCAACACGGTCACACTGCCCGAATGCGGCTTCGGCGGCAGATATGCCGATGTGCAGGGCGAAGAGTTCATCCACCGCTCACAGACGCAGCGTGTCTCGCATATCGCCATGGAAACGCACTGCGCCGTGGCAGACTATAACCCCGGCACCGACCGCATGACCGTCTGGTCTCCCACACAGTCGACATTTGGCGTGCGCTCGTGTGTTGCAGCGCTGCTTGGAATGCCGATGAGCCATGTGCGCGCCATCAAAACGCCGATGGGCGGCTCGTTCGGCTGCAAGCAGGAGATAATCCTGGAACCGCTGGCCGCCGTCGGCGCAAAAATGACGGGACGCCCCGTCAAGCTTCAGCTCGACCGGCGCGAGACCATCCTCTGCACTGTGCTGCGCCATCCCATCAAAAGTGAAATTCGCGCCAAATTCGACAAAGGCCATATTCTCAAAGCGCTCGACCTGACCGCTGAGCTCGACGCGGGCGGTTATCAGGGTGTTTCGCCGGATTACATGGGATCCATGTTCAAAAAGCTCTCCTGGGTCTACGGCGTGGAGGATGTAGCGTACCATGCGACCTCCACCTGTACGAACACGCCCATGTCCGGCAGCTACCGTGGTTGGGGCGGCCCCGAGACCGCGTTCATCATGGAAAACATGATGAACGCCGCCGCGCAGAAATTCCGCTGTGACCCGCTCGAGTTGCGGCTCAAAAATATCCTGCCGCCCGACGCAATCAGCAAGATTGGCAATTTCCCGCTCGGCGATGTCCGCCTTGAGGACGTGCTGCGCCTTGGCAGTGAACGTTTCCGCTGGTCCGAGCGCCGCGCCGCCGCGCAGGCGCAGGATCGAAGCAGCCGCTATCTCAAGGGCGTCGGCCTCGCCGTGTCCACCCATACCTCAGGCTACTATCCTCGCCGTCTTGACTGGTGCACCGTCACGGCCAAGTTTGAAGAGGACGGCTCGGCGAGCTTCAACTGCAACATCCACGACCATGGCTGCGGCACGGTTGCCGCGCTGAAGAATATTGCCGCAGAAGAACTCTCCATCCCCCCTGACAGCATTGATTTCCCTGAGGGCGACACGGCATACAATGCGCTCGATAATGGCTGCTACACCAGCCGCACAATTTATGTCACCGGCCGTGCCGTGTTGGAAACGGCGCAGAAGCTCAAATCTCTGCTGCTGGAAAATGCCGCACGTCTCATGGTATGCAGTGCCGGAGACCTCGCCTGTCAAAACGGTGAGATCTTTGTCACCGCTGATCCCTCTCGCCGGAAAACCTACCGTGATGTTATCTGCTATGCCGCCGACCAGTGCGGCGGCAGCGGCGCAATTTTCGTTTCCCACACTTACCAGCCCTCGTCCAACCCCGGCCCTGCCGCTGCTCACTTTGCCGAGGTCGAGGTCGACACGCTCACTGGGCTCTGCCGCCTGACAACCTACACCGCCGCGCATGATGTAGGAAAGGCCATCAATCCCGAACTCTGCCGCGGGCAGGTCGGCAGCGCCTTGCAGCAGGGCATGGGGCTTGTCTTTTGCGAGCATGTCAAAATCGACCCGAAGACCGGCCAGCCGCTCAACGCCACCCTGCAGCGCTATCACGTGGCACGCGCGTGCGACTTCCCGCACATTGAGACAGTGCTTGTCGAAAACGGCAGCCCCGAAGGGCCTTACGGCGCCAAGTCCATCGGCGAATCCTGCTTTGTGCCGGTCGCGCCGGCGCTACTTGCCGCCGTCAATGACGCACTGCAAACCGATCTGACCACCCTGCCGCTGACGCCGGAGAAGCTCATCCGCGCCGTGCAGGAAAAACGCAAGGAGGCGTCGCTGTGATGGAAATTCGTTTTTACTTAAACGGGAAAGAAACCGTTGTGAACGCCCCGCCGGAGCGCCTGCTTGTCGACGTGCTGCGCGAAGACCTGCACCTGACCGGCACAAAGCGCGGCTGCGGCGAGGGTGAGTGCGGCACCTGCACGGTGCTGCTCAATGATAAAGCCGTCCACTCCTGCATGACGATGATCGCGCAGGTGAACGGACACCGCGTCATCACGTCCGAGGGCGTCGAATCCGACCCGCGCATCGCACCTATTGTCCCCGCTTTCGTGAACAACATGGCCATTCAGTGCGGCTACTGCACGCCCGGCATGGTGATGAGCGCCGCGGGCCTGCTGCTCAACAATCCCGATCCCACCGAAGACGAGATCCGCACCGCGATCTCCGGCAATATCTGCCGGTGCAGCTGCTATGAACAGATCCTGCGCGCCATCCAGCAGGCCGCGCACGACATGAAGGAGGCGGCCAAATGAACTTCTTTCAGCCAACAAACCGCGACGAGCTCGCCTCTGCCCTCGCTTCCCTCTCCGGCGGCTCCATTGTCGCCGGGTGCACGGACTTTTTGGCTCAGCGCAACGGCAAGGTCTGGCACGCGGACGCTATTTTGAGCCTGACGGAGATGCAGGAGCTCAAGCAAATTGAATTGGCCGGCGATTCTCTCGCCGTCGGCGCGGTGTGCGTGCATTCGCAGGTCGCACAGTCCCCCGTTGTGCGGCAGTATTTTCCTGCACTCGCCATGGCGTGCAGCCAGGTCGGCTGCGCGCAGATCCGCAACCGCGGCACGCTCGGCGGCAGCATCGGCACCTCTTCCCCCGCGGGCGACGTCTACCCGCCCCTGCTCGCGCTCTGCGGCGCGGCCGAGGTGATGAACAGCCGCGGCGCGGTGCGCACCATCCCCGCACGCGAGCTCATGCTCGGCAAGGGCAAGACCGCGCTCGCGAGCGACGAGGCCATTCTGCGCTTCCTCCTCCCCCTGCCCGCCGAACATGAGATCAGCGCGTTCGGCAAGATCGGTGAACGGCACCAGGTCACGATCTCCAAGATCAACCTCGCCGTCAGCGCGGTTGTCGAAAACGGCTGCATCCAGAGCGCGCGCGCTGCACTCGGCGCGGTCGCGCCGCACGCCTACCTTTCAGAAGACGCCGCGGCGTTCCTTGGGGGAAAGCCGCTCACGGCGGAGACCGGCGCCGCGCTCGGCGACCTGCTCTCTTCCGAGGTCGAGCGCGTCATCGCGGGGCGCGGCTCCATGCCCTACAAGCGTGAGGCCGTCCGTGGCCTTGCACAGGACCTGTTCGCCCGTCTGATCGCGCTGGCGCAGGAGCGCGGCCTATGAAAAAAGAGATCCGCATCGACGAGCTCCGCGTCATGATGCTCGACGCGCTCACGCTGCGCGGCATCGGCAGCGAGGACGCCGATTTCATCGTCGATGATTTTCTGGATGCCGAGCTGGAGGGTCACAAGACCCACGGCGTCTCCAAATTCCTGACCCTCGACATCGGTCTTTCAGGCCGCGAGAGCGGCATTGAAATTGTAAGACAAACCGGCGGCCACGCCAAGATCGACGGCCACCGCGAGCTCGGCCACATCGCCGCGCGGCAGGCTGCCGCGTTCAGCGTAGAGCTCGCCAAGGAATATGGCGTCGGCCTTGTCGCGCTGACCAACGTCAGCCGCTATGCCCGCCTTGTCCCCTATTCCCGCCTGATCGCCGAGCGCGGCTGCATCGGCATCATCACGAACAACGGTGGTCCCGCGCACGTGGTTCCGTTTGGCGGCAGCGCGCCGATGTTCGGCACAAATCCGCTCTCCTTCGGCTTCCCGCAGGGCGAAAAGCCCCCCCTCCTCTTTGACTTTGCCACCGCGCAGGGTGTGTGGGGCGAGCTGCGGCAGGCCATTGTCGAGGAGCGTTCCCTCCCCGAGAGGACTTTTCTCGATGCTGCCGGCGCTTTCACCACCGATCCACAGCGCGTGCAGGGCGTGCTCCCCTTTGGCGGAGCGCGCGGCGCGGCACTGTGCATGGCGCTCGAAATTCTGACCGGCGCGTTCGTCGGCGCAAAGATGGGCGGCGAGATCCGCGATGAATACGACCTCGGCTACCTGTTCTGCGCCCTGTCGCCGGAAATGTTTTCTTCCGCAGACGATTTCATCGCGCAGACATCGGCGCTGGCCGAGGCTGTACGCACCAGCGCACCCGCCGCAGGAAATGCACAGGTCTTCGTCCCCGGCGAACGTTCCGCCCAGCGCCGCAGCGAGCAGCTTGCGCGCGGCACGGTCGAGCTCGAAGCCGATGTTTATAACCGCATCCGCGCGATGAGCCTTTCGCGCGAGGGCGGCTACGAAAATTCCCGCAGTATGAACTGAGATACCTCTCTTTTCATAAAGAAAAACAGCATGAGGCAGCGGGCACTGCTTCGTGCTGTTTTTTACGCAAAAAACGGGCCGCTGAGGTATCAGCGGCCCGCCCTTCGCCTTTTCACTTTTCGATCAGATAGCTGCCGCTGTCCGTCGCCTCCGTCACGATGGGGATGAACTCGACGTCGTAGGCCTTCATCGCCTCGGTGACGCTCTCGAGCTGGTCTGCCGTGACCTTGACGTACACGCGGTCGAACTTTTCCGTGAGCTCGCTCATCACGATGCCGGACTTCTCTTCGCTGCCTGCAAGCGCGATGTCCGCGTCCACGCTGACGGAGAGCTTGCCCTTGTAGCCCGCCCGCTCAAGCGCGGTGTGGATATCGTCGGCGAGCAGCGCAAGCGCCTCCTGCTGCGTCATGGTGCGCTCGTCCGTCTTGATGCGGCTCATGCGCCCCTCGCGCGGGTAGTGGAAATCGTCGAGCAGCAGCTCGTCAAAGCCCATCTGTGCGCATTCCGTGACGATATCGGTCACATACTGCCGCGCGGCCTGCTTTTCGGGCGCGAGCCAGTGGGTGCTGTTCGTATCGTACCAGACGAATCCCGTCAGCTGGCACACGGCGGCGTCCGTCATGTGCTCGTAGGCGTACAGGCTGTCGTGCAGCGTGCTGATGCGGCCGATCGTATAGTAGTCCGAGTCGACAAGGCCCTGAATGGCCGCATCCGATGCGCTGCCGCCAGCCACCGCGCCGCAGTCGATCGCGCCCTGCACCTTAGAGCCGTAATGGATCTTGCCGCTCGCGTCCTTGAGTTCGACCGCCACGGCGTTCACGTCCTTATCAAGGCCATCGAGCGCTGCCTGCCAATCGCTGCCGAGCGCGTCCGCACCCAGCTCGACCGCGTAGGTATCCTTGATGACGGGCTTTTGCACCGTGATCTCAAGGTCGTCCTGCTTCTTATCGTCGCCGCTGTCGCCGCCATTTGCGCTATCGTCCTGTGGGGTCTTCTTTATCCAGGGGAACTCAAAGCGGACCGAGCCGTCCGCATCGTATACCATATAGCGCTGCGCAAACAAAAAGCCGCACGCCAGCAGCAAAATGACCACCAGCACCACGGCCAGCACACCTCTGCCGCGCCTGCGCCCGCGATAACCGGTATAGCCCTTCGTTCCGCTCGATCTTCTTGCCATTGTCTGCATCCGCCTCCTTTTTCTCGTGCAACAGTTTACCTTTTGAGAGCAAAAAAATCAACAAAAACCTTTCGGTTTTTGTTGATTTTCCGCTTTTGTATGCTTTAGCCATCGATAGCGTCCATCAGCGCGACGCGGCGGGCGTGGCGGCCGCCCTCAAACGCGGTGGAGAGGAACGTCTCAACCATGGCCGCGGCCAGCTTCGGGCCTGTGAAGCCCGCACCGATGGCCATCATGTTGGCGTTGTTGTGCTGGCGGCACAGCTGCGCTTCGAGCGTATCGGCGCAGTGCGCGCAGCGGATGCCCTTGACCTTGTTCGCCGCAATGGAGATGCCGATGCCCGTCGTGCACACGACGATGCCGTACTCGCATTCCCCGCTTGCGACGGCACGCGCGGCGGCCTCGCCGAAAATGGGATAGTCGCAGCTCTCGGTGGAATAGGTGCCGCAGTCCTTGACCTCGTGGCCCAGGCCCTCCAGCTGCTTTTTGATGTCTTCCTTCATGGCGTATCCGCCGTGGTCACAGCCCAATGCGATCTTCATAGTGTTTCTCCTTTTGTCAGTCAGATTTTGTGAAAGACCGGTTTTTTCTTTTCAAACGTGCACACATAGTCGAGGCCGCAGTTCTTGAGTAATTCCTGCGTCTCGCGGGCGCGCATGCCGACGAATTCCGGCGTGTGCGCGTCGGTGCCGATGGTGATGATCTCGCCGCTGAGCTCGTGATAGAGCCTCAGCCATTTGGCGTCCGGCAGCGGCGTGTTGCCGCGGTTGACGTTGCACTCGATGCCGCAGCCGTTTTCAATGAGCGCGCGGAACACCTGCGCCACCTCGTCCTCGAAGCCGTCGAAACTCATGTGCATACCGTGGTTTTCGTTCATGTAGCGAAGCGGCAGCGTCAGGTGGCCGAGCACGGAGAACTTCCCCCACTTGGCCGTCTCCAGAACGAGCGTTAAATAGTCCGCGATCTGCTCGCGCGCCTCCTGCTCCGTGGCCTCGGGCATGAAGTAGAGGTCGTTCCAATCGTACTTTTCCGACAGCTGATGCTGCGAGCCGATGACAAAGTCGAGCTCCGGCAAACGCGAGAGCAGCTCGTCTGCGTAGGCAAAGTCGCGCATCGCCTCGCCGAGCTCGATACCGCGGCGGACGATGATCTTCCCGTCCGCCGCCTGGTCGGCGCGCGCAAAGGTCTCTTCACGATTCGAAAAATCGTGCTCCCAGTGCGCCGTCTCCCTCGGGCGGAACAGGTCTACATGGTCGGTCAGGCACATTTCCTGCAAACCCTGCGCGATGCCCGCGCGCACCATGTCTTCCACCGGCGTTTTCGAGTCGAACGAAAGCGAACAGTGGGTGTGATAATCGGATAAATACATCTTCTATTCGTTACAGCTTGAACTTTCCGAAAAAGCTCTTGTGTTCCTCATAATTCTTCTCGCCGAGCGACTCGCTGAACTTCTTGAGCGCTTCCTTCTGCTCGCGGTTCAGGTTGCGCGGCGTCTCGATATACACGGTGACGTACTGGTCGCCGCGGCCGCGGCCGTTGAGGCCGGGGATGCCCTTGCCCTTCAGGCGGAACGTCGTGCCGCTCTGCGTCCCCTCGGGGATGGTGTACTTCACCTTGCCGTCGATCGTCGGGATCTCAAGCTCCGCGCCGAGCACCGCCTGCGTGAACGTGATGGGCGCTTCGCACAGGACGCTCGTGCCCTCGCGGCGGAAGATCTCGTGCGGACGCACGGACACAACGATCAGAAGGTCGCCCGCGGGGCCGCCGTTCTTGCCCGCGTTGCCCTGCGCGCGCAGCGAAATGGTCTGCCCGTTGTCGATGCCCGCAGGAATGCTGACCTTGATGGTCTTGCGGTGGCGGATCATGCCCTTGCCGCCGCACTTGGGGCAGGGCTGATGAATGATCTTACCCTTGCCGCCGCAGCGCTGGCAGGGGGCCGACGTCGACATATAGCCCAGCGGCGTCTGGCGGCGCTGCTGGATCACGCCGCTGCCGCGGCAGTCAGGACATACCTCGGCGGTCGTGCCCTTGGCGCAGCCCGAGCCGCGGCAGTCAGGACACTGCTCGATGCGGTCGATGCTAACTTCCTTCTCGCAGCCGAAGGCCGCCTCTTCAAAGCTGATGTTCACGCTCGTGCGCAGGCTTTCGCCGCGCTGGGGCGCGTTGGGGTTCGCGCGCGCGCCGCCGAAGCCCCCGCCGAAGAAACTGCCGAAGATATCGCCGAGGTCGCCGAAGTCGAACCCGCCCGCGCCGTAGGCGCCGCCACCGGCGCCTGCGCCGTAATTCGGGTCAACGCCCGCAAAGCCGAACTGGTCGTAGCGCGCCTTCTTGTCTGGGTCGCTCAAAACCTCGTTCGCCTCGTTGATCTCCTTGAACTTCTCCTCGGCTTCCTTGTCGCCGGGATTCATGTCGGGGTGATACTTGCGCGCGAGCTTTTTGTATGCTTTTTTGATCTCTTCTTCCGAAGCGCCCTTGGAAACGCCGAGCACCTCGTAATAGTCTCTTTTATTTTCAGCCATAGACTACGCTCCTAAAAACGCCGCAATCGGGGGCAGTATAAACTGTCCCCGCTGCGTCGATCGGTTTCAAATTACTTCTTGTTGTTCTCGTCGTCATCCACGACCTTGTAGTCAGCATCATAATACTGCTGACCGTTCGGGCCGGTCTGCGCGCCGCCGTTCTGGCCGCCCATGTCGGGGCCAGCCTGTGCGCCGCCCTGCGGGTTCGCCTGCTGATAGAGCTTCTCGCTCATCTGATAGAACATCTGCGTGAGCTCTTCGGTCGCGCTCTTGATGGCGTCGGTATCGTCGCCCTTGAGGACTTCCTTCAGCTTGTCGATACCACTCTGAACCTTGGCCTTCTCGTCCGCGGGGATCTTGTCGCCCACTTCGCCGAGGGTCTTCTCGCTCTGGTAGACCATCTGGTCGGCCTGGTTGCGGACTTCGACCTTTTCCTTGATCTTGGCGTCCTCAGCGGCGTACTGCTCGGCGTCCTTGACGGCCTTTTCGATATCCTCCTTGCTCATGTTGGAGGAAGAGGTGATGGTGATGTGCTGCTCGGTGCCGGTGCCGAGGTCCTTCGCGCTGACGTTCACGATGCCGTTGGCGTCGATATCGAATGTGACCTCGATCTGAGGCACGCCGCGGCGGGCCGGAGCGATGCCATCGAGGTGGAAGCGGCCGAGGCTCTTGTTGGCAGCGGCCATCTCACGCTCGCCCTGCAGAACGTTGACTTCAACGCTCGTCTGGTTGTCGGCGGCGGTGGAGAAGATCTGGCTCTTCTTCACGGGGATGGTGGTGTTGCGGTCGATGAGCTTGGTGCAAACGCCGCCCATGGTCTCAATGCCCAGGGACAGCGGGGTGACGTCGAGCAGCAGCAGGCCCTTGACATCGCCGGTCAGAACGCCCGCCTGAAGAGCAGCGCCCATGGCGACGCACTCATCGGGGTTGATGCCCTTGAAGCCTTCCTTGCCGGTGAGCTTCTTGACCATTTCCTGCACGGCGGGGATACGGCTGGAGCCGCCGACCATCAGGACCTTGTGGATGTCGTTGCCGGTGAGGCCCGCATCGCTGAGCGCCTGACGGACAGGGCCGGCAGTGGCTTCGACCAGGTGCGCGGTCAGTTCGTTGAACTTAGCGCGCGTGAGGGTCAGGTCGAGGTGCTTCGGGCCGGTGGCGTCGGCCGTGATATACGGGAGGTTGATGTTGGTGGAGGTCACGCCGGAGAGCTCGATCTTGGCCTTCTCGGCAGCTTCCTTCAAGCGCTGCATGGCGACCTTGTCGCTCGAAAGATCAACGTTGTCGGTGCGCTTGAACTCGCTGACCATCCACTTTATAATGCACTCATCGAAGTCGTCGCCGCCGAGGCGGTTGTTGCCCGCGGTGGCCAAGACTTCAATGACGCCGTCGTCGATATCGAGGATGGAGACATCGAACGTACCGCCGCCGAGGTCGTAGACCATGACCTTCTGGCTCTGCTCCTTGTCGACGCCGTAGGCGAGGGCCGCGGCCGTCGGCTCGTTGATGATACGCTTGACCTCGAGGCCGGCGATCTTACCGGCATCCTTGGTCGCCTGACGCTGCGCATCGGTGAAGTAAGCGGGAACGGTGATGACGGCTTCGCTCACGGGGCCGCCGAGGTAAGCCTCAGCGTCGCTCTTGAGCTTCTGCAGGATCATCGCGCTGATCTCCTGCGGGGTGTACTTCTTGCCATCGACTTCGACTTTATAATCAGAACCCATCTCACGCTTGATCGAAGAGATCGTGCGGTCGGGGTTGGTGATGGCCTGACGCTTTGCGACCTGGCCGACCATACGCTCGCCGGTCTTACTGAACGCGACGACGGACGGGGTGGTGCGGTTGCCTTCGGCGTTGGGGATGACGACGGCTTCGCCGCCTTCCATCACGGCCACACAAGAGTTGGTAGTACCAAGGTCAATACCGATAACTTTAGACATAATGTTGTCCTCCTAAGATCTATCTTAATTTTTTTGTTAACCACTTTATATGTTCATTTTGCGTCCGCAGACGCGAAACAAATCCAAATCGTTTTTTCTGACGACAGAAGGTGAATTGCCGCAAAGCGGCAAGAGAAGCCGCCCTGGGGCGTGCGCGTCAGAAAAAACACATCTCAGCCCTGAAACGTGCGAGCGCAGCGAGTGCGCTGCACAGGGCTGCAAGCCCTTTCAAAAATGTGTGCCACACATTTTTGAGGAACTTTTAGTTGGCAACCTTGACGATGGCGAATCTTAAAACCTTATCGCCCAGCGTGAAGCCCTGCTGAAGCACCTCGACCACGGTGTTTTCCCCGTAGTTTTCGTCTTCCACATGCATCACGGCGTTGTGCTTTTCAGGGTCAAAGGGCTTTCCGGCGGCGTCCATCGTTTCAACGCCCAGCTTTTTGAGGCTCTCTTTGAACTGGTTGAACACCATCTCAAGGCCCTTGCGGTGGGGCGACTCCTCGTCGCCATACTGGGCAAGGCCGCGCTCGAGGTTATCGTAAACGCCCAGCAGCGCCTTGATCGTGTCGATCTTCGCGTCGGCATAAAGGCTTTCCTTTTCCTTCGCGGTGCGCTTGCGGTAGTTGTCGTATTCGGCGGCAAGGCGCAGGTATTTGTCCTGCTCGTCGGCAAGCGACTTGGCAAGGCCTTCCATCTTCTCCATCTGCTCGCGCGTGACAGTGAAGGTCTCGGGCTCCGCGCTCTTTTCGGCGGTCTCGTCAGCCTTGGCAGTTTCTGCGGTTTTGGCCGCCTCGTCTGCTGTCGGCTGCTGCGCCGTGTTCTTTTCCGGCGTGCTCTCCGCTGCGTTCTGCTTGTCTTTCTTACCCATTTCTTACTCCTTATCTTCTTCCTTGGGCGGAAGCTCGTTCTTGCCGAACATCCGCGTCAGGCTGTCTGCAAAATAACTCAGCCGCGCCGTCACGGTGGCGTAGTCCATTCTGGTGGGACCCACCACACCGACGAGGCCGCGCATCCCGTCGCCGATATCGTAGCTGGCGACGACCACGCTTGTTTCCTTGAGCGCCTCGTTCACGTTTTCCGGCCCGATCAGGATCTTGAGCGGTGCGCCGTCATCCGGCACGGGAAGCTCTTCCTTGTTATCCACAAGGAATGTCACGAGATCGTGCGCCTTGTCGACATCGCGGTACTCAGGCATTTTCAAGATCTGGCTCGCGCCCGCGGTCTCCACATTGCGCTGCGCGCTCTGCTCGAGCACACCGATCGCATATTCGACCGCTTTGGACACCACTAAAAACAGCTCGGGCGAAAGCTGCTCGGAAAGACTCATCAGCCTTGCACTCATCTCATCGGCGCTCCGGCCGGTGAAGTGCGTGTTCAAAAGCTCCTTGACGTCCGCGAGCCGCTGGCTGTCGAACGGGAGGTCCGAGCGCTGGAGCTGGCTCTTCACGCGGTTATCCTCGCCCATCACCACGACGATGAAGCTCATTTCATCGACCGCGATGAGCTCGAAGCGCTTGACGCTCGCCTCGCGCCGTCCGCCCGTCACGCTGTACACGGGGTAATTGACGATGCTCGACACCATCTGCCCCGCCTTGGCGATCACGCTGTCCGTGCCGCTGAGCTTGGACTTGAGCTGCTCGTTGATCTCCTCCGCTTCTGTTTCGGAGACCTCGCGCTTTTCCATCAGCTCGTTGACGTACAAGCGGTAACCTTTCGGCGACGGCACGCGTCCGGCGGACGTGTGCGGCTGCTCAAGGTAGCCCATTTCGACCAGGTCTGCAAGCTCGTTGCGGATGGTCGCGGAGCTCACCGAACCGCCCATCTCCTCGGCCAGCGCCTTGGAGCCGACCGGCTCAGCCGCGGCGATGTAATCCTCGACAACGCGCTTGAGAATCTGCTTTTTGCGCTCGGTCAAGTCCATACACCGCGCTCCTTTCGTAGCTTTAGCACTCCTTTCCATCGAGTGCTAAACGCAGTGTACCACCGACATTTCCCATTGTCAATAGGAGGCAGTGTAAACAGTTTGTGAACTACGCAAAAGTCAGGCCAAGGCCTGCCTTTTGAAGCGTTTTCACTCCGCTCTGTGCCTCGCCTACGGCTCGACACTCGCTGCGCGAGAAGAGTTGATCGCCGCGCGCAGGTCGCGGCGATCAACAATCCTAATTCTTCCGCGCCCGCGGGCGCGGAATTCTGCGAAACCTTTGTAAAAAAAGCATCGCAGATTTTTACCCGCGAGGGGTACGCGGCATCCGTAAAGCAGCAAAGCTGCTAACGGCTGCCCAGGCCACCGCGCACAGTGGTAAATAGATTCTAATCGTTTTTTCTGACGACAGAAGGTGAATTGCCGCAAAGCGGCAAGAGAAGCCGCCCTAGGGCGTGCGCGTCAGAAAAAACACCGCTCAGCCCGCAAGTGTGGAATTTGCCCGCCAAGGCGGGCAAATTATGCGCGCAGCGGGCTGCACTCCCCTCGCGAAAAAGTGACACCGTCACTTTTTCGAAATTATAAAAAAGAGGAACGCTTTCGCGTTCCTCTTTTTTTAAGAACCTTTATTCGGCCTTGGGCGCTTCGGCGGCTTTCGCGGCTTCAGCAGCCTTAGCTTCGGCGGCTGCCTTGGCGGCAGCGGCCTTGCGCTCGGCGGCAGCCTTCTGCGCGGCCTTGAACTTCTCCTTCTCCTCGGGGGTCGGGATGGGCTCGATGGCGTTGCGCGGGCAGGCCTTGGCGCACATGGTGCAGTTTCTGCACTTGGTGTAGTCGATGACGGCCACGTTGTTGACGACGTGGATGGCGTCGAACTTACAGGTGCGCTCGCACATACCGCAGGCGATGCAGGAGTTGGCGCACACCTTCGTAACGGCGGGGCCCTTCTCCTTGTTCGAGCAGTTGACGAAGACCTTCTGCTTGTAGGGCACCTCGACGATCAGCTTGCGCGGGCAGGCCTCGCGGCAGGCGCCGCAGTTGGTGCACTTCTCCTTGTCGACCTCGGCGACGCCCTGCTCATTGATATGGATGGCGTCGAACTGGCAGGCGGCAACGCAGGTGCCAAAGCCCATGCAGCCAAAGGAGCATGCGGTCGGGCCGCCGGCGACCTTCGTCGCGGCGACGCAGTCGTGAAGACCGACATACTCGAAATTCTTCACAGAAGCCTCGCCGCCGTTGCACAGCACGTGCGCGACCTGCTTTTCGCCGCTGGGGGCTTCCATGCCCATGATCTCAGCAATCTTGGCAGCGCCTTCTGCGCCAGCGGGCGCGCAGGCGGTGACGGGAGCCTTACCGGCAAGAATTGCCTCGGCGCAGCCCGCGCAGCCGGGGTAGCCGCAGCCGCCGCAGTTTGCGCCGGCGAGGCAGGCCTGAATCTTGGGCAGGCGCTCATCGACCTTGACCTCAAAGGCCTTGGCCGCAACGGACAGGATCAGGCCGAACACGACGGCGATCACGCCCAGCACGAGGACAGCGTAAATAACGTTTGTAATCATAATTTCGTCCCCTCCTTACATGGGCCACACCTGCAGGCCGGAGAAGCCCATGAATGCAAGGGCGATCAGGCCTGCGGTGATCAGCGCGATGGGGAAGCCTTCAAATGCCTTGGGATAGTCGGCAAATTCCAGGCGCTCGCGCACCGTGGAGAACAGGTAGATCGCCAGCAGGAAGCCAAGGCCGCCGGTGATGCCGTACACCACGGATTCGATGAAGTTGTAGTCGTTCTGCACGTTGAGCAGCACCACGCCGAGAACGGCGCAGTTGGTGGTGATCAGCGGCAGGTACACGCCGAGGGCCGTGTAGAGCGTCGGCATGGACTTTTTGAGGAACATCTCGATAAACTGCACGAGGCTCGCCACCACGAGAATGAAGGCGACGGTCTGCATGTAGTCAAGGCCGAGCTTGACGAGGATGATGTTCACGCCGTAGCAGAACGCCGAGGCAAGGCCCATGACGAAAGTAACGGCAAGGCCCATACCGATGGCAGTGTCGCTCTTTTTCGACACGCCGAGGAACGGGCAGATACCCAAGAACTGCGAGAAGATGAAGTTATTCGTCAGGATCGCGCCGAGGGAAATAGCAAGTAACTTAGTCACACTCATTTTTATTTACCCTCCGTTTCTTTCTTTTCCGCGTTCTTCTTCTCGCTTCTGGCAAGCGCCCACTGCATGATGGCGATCAGCGTGCCGAGGCAGAGGAAGCCGCCGACGGGCAGCGTGAGCATACCGGCGGGAACATAGGAAGAAGGCATGATCTGCACGCCGAGCAGCGTGCCCGCGCCGAGCAGCTCGCGGAACGCGCTCAGGATCAGCAGCACCACCGTGTAGCCGATGCCCTGGCAGATGCCGTCCACCGCGGAGGCGGCGACGGAGTTCTTGCTGGCAAAGGCCTCGGCGCGGCCGAGGATGATGCAGTTGACGACGATCAGCGGGATGAACACGCCAAGGCTATTGGCGATGGCGGGAACAAACGCCTGTAAGCATAGGTCAACGATCGTGACGAAGCCCGCGATGACGACGATGTAGCACGCGATACGCACTTCGTTGGGGATGATCTTGCGCAGAAGGGAAATAAAGATGTTGGAAAGCGTCAGAATGACGAGAACGGAGAGGCCCATACCAAGGCCGTTCGACACACTCGTGGTGATGGCCATGGTGGAGCACATACCGAGCACTTGCACCAGAACGGGGTTTTGGTAGATCAGACCGTCTTTGAGCTGTTTGTTAAAATTCATAGATCGTTTCCCCTTTCTCAGTTCATGGCCTCGGCGGCAGCCAGAGCGGCGTTGACGCCCTTGGTCACGCCCTTGGTGGAGACCGTCGCGCCGGTGACGGCGTCGATGTTCTGCTTGACGACGAGCGTGCCCGCGCCGGACTTGCCGACGAACTGATCGAGTGCGCCGGTGCCTGCGGAGGTCGCTTCATTGTCGATGACCTTGGAGCCGATGCCCTTGGTCTCGGAGTTGTTGACGATGGAAACGCCCGTGACAGTGAGGTCGGTGTCGACGCCGACGATCATCACGATGTTGCCCTGAGAGCCGCTCGCGGTGACCTTGAAGGCATAGCCGATGGTGTCGCCGCCGGACTGCACCTCATAGACCTCGCTCAGCTTGCCGCCCTGTTCGTTGGCAGCGTCGATCATGGCCTGCGGGATCTCCTCCATCGGGGGGAATTCGCAGTCGGCCGCGGAGACGACCTTGGCGAGCGCCTCTTCGGTCTTCTGCTTGTTGATGGCCGCGATCTTGTCCGCGGTCAGCATGTTGGTCAGGCCCAGCAGCAGCGCGACGACCAGCGAGATCGCCGTCAGCGTACCGGCTACCTTGAAAATGAATTTACCTTCGATCTTCATTTCTTTGCCGCCTCCTTCGCTGCTTTCTTATCTACGCCGAAGCGAGTGGGCTTGGTGTACTTGTCAATGATCCAGGTGCAGCAGTTCATCACAAGGATGGAGTAGCAAACGCCCTCGGGATAGGAGCCAAAGTAGCGGATGAACACCGTGATGAGACCGCAGCCGATGCCGAAGATCAGCTGGCCCTTCTTCGTGACGGGCGAGGTGACATAGTCAGTGGCCATGAAGAACGCGCCGAGGAACAGGCCGCCGCCGAGCACGTTGTAGAGCATCCAGCTCATCGCATCGTTGCCCTGGGGGAAGAGGAACGTGAGGACTGCCACCGTGCCGATGTAGGCAACGGGGATCTGCCAGGAGATGACCTTGCGGAAAATTAAGTACAATCCGCCGATGAGCAGCATCATCGCGGAGATCTCACCGAGAGAGCCGCCGATGTTGCCGATGAACATATCGGACAGGCTGTACTGTGCCGTCACCTCGGCAAACTCGCCGCCCTTCATCATCGCAAGCGGAGTGGCCGCGGTCACGACGTCAGCGCCGCCGAAGAGCGGTGCCTTGCCGGAGGCCGGGTCGATCCAGGAGGTCATCTGGCTCGTGTAGCACGCGACGAGCGCGGCACGGCCGGCCAGCGCGGGGTTCAGGAAGTTCTTGCCAAGGCCGCCGTAGAGCTGCTTGACAACAAAAATTGCGAAGAAGTTGCCGACGATCAGCATCCAGTAGGGAAGCGTCACGGGGCAGACGAACGCGAGCAGGACACCGGTGACGGCGGCGGACAGGTCGCCGAGCGTCTGCGTCTTGTGCATCAGCTTACGGTAGAGCCACTCGAAAAACATCGCGGAAACCACGCTCATGAGCACGGAGATCAGCGCGCGGAAGCCGAAACGGATGACGCTCATGATGAGCGCGGGGCACAGCGCAATGATCACGTCGAGCATGATCGAGCGCGTGTCTTCATTGTTGCGGATATGGGGGTTGGAGGAAGCGATGAGCTTCAGACCCTTATAATCATTCAGCATCTCTTAAGCCTCCTTCTTTGCTTCTTCAGCAGCCTTGGCAGCCTCAGCCGCGGCCTTGGCCTTGGCGGCGGCTTCCTTGACCTTCTGCTTGCCGACCTTGAACGAATGCGTCAGGTGCAGGCGGCCCGGGCAGATGTAAGAGCACGCGCCGCACTCGATGCAGTCCATGACGTGGGCCGCCTCGAGATCCTCGATGCGGTTCTTCTGCACATATAAATAGAGGTACAGAGGCTCGAGGTGCATGGGGCACGCCTCAACGCAGCGGCCGCAGCGGATGCAGGTCGGGTCCTCGGAGACCTTGTTCTCATTCGCGGCGAACGCCAGCACCGCGCCCGTGCCCTTGGCCACGGGGAAGTCGGCGGAGGCCTGCGCCATACCCATCATCGGGCCGCCGGCGATGAGCTTGAACGTCTCGTCCTTCAAGCCGCCGCAGGCGTCGAACAGGAGCGAAACGGGCGTGCCGATCGGGCACTCGAGGTTCTTCGGCTCCACAACGCCGCTGCCGGACACGGTGACGACCTTGCGCACCACGGGCATGCCGTCCTTGATGGCATGGTAGATGGCGATGGTGGTGTTGATGTTGAACACGGCGCAGCCGATGTTCGCGGGAAGACCGCCGGGGGGCACCTGCTTGCCGGTGATCGCCTGGCAGAGCTGCTTTTCGCCGCCCTGCGGGTAGCGGCAGCGCAGCGATTCGACCACGACGGGAGCCTTCTGCTCGGCGATGACCTTGTTGAGGGCCTCGATGCCGTTTTTCTTGTTGTCCTCCACGCCGATGACGACCTTGCTCACGCCGAACATCTTGGCGAGGTAGCAGCAGCCGCCGATGATCTCAGCGGGGCGCTCAAGCATCGCGCGATGGTCGCCGGTGATGTAGGGCTCGCACTCCGCGCCGTTGATGATGACGGTATCGACCTTGCCGATGCCGCTGGAGATCTTCGTGTGCGTGGGGAACGTTGCGCCGCCCATACCGACGATACCGGCCTGCTTGACCATTTCGACCATTTCCTCCACGCTCAGCGCGTCGGGGTCGGCCGGAGCATGGACTTCCTCGCTCAAGTCGTCCTTGAAGTCATTGTCGATGACAACGGACATGACCTTGCCGCCCATGGAATAGGGACGGGGCTCCACCGCAGCGACCGTACCGGATACGCTTGCGTGAATGGGAGCGCCGAGACCTTTGAATTCGCCGATCTTCTGTCCAAGCTTGACATAGTCGCCCTTGGAGACCGTCGGGGTGCAGGGTGCGCCGAAGTGCATCGACATGGGGATCACCACCTGAGCAGGGGCTTGTAACTGCTCGATGGCCTTTTCATTGGTAGCAGCCTTCATATCATTGGGATGAACGCCGCCAAAGAAAGCTTGTGCCATAGTCTTCACCTCATCTTTATACTGCCAGAGCAGCGGAAACACTGCTCCATAATCGGATAGATTATATCCCCTTTCTTTTCTCTTGTCCAGAAAATATTCTTCATGACCATCATTTTCCTACATAATTTATCAGATTTCGCCGTCATTTTCTCGCAAAAACAGCATTTTGCCAAACAATTTGACTTTCGGCGGCCCGCGGAGGGAATAACCCATTTTCCCGCTTCTTGACGTGTCCCGGACGCGATGCTATAGTTATGTATTACTATTTTTATGAATTTCGTGCATTTTCCGCACTTTGCCGTCCGTTTTTCCCCGTTCCGGCAAGAAAGGAGCTTTTTTATGCCCATGCAGCTCGATACCGGCGCGATCAAGGCAGAATCGCGCTCACTGCTGCGCACCGGTGAGGTCAATCCCTTCCGGATGACGCTTTTCTATCTTCTCATCACCCTTGTGCTCGATATGATCAACTCGGGCGTGAGCTATATGATCGACTCTGCCGGCGGCTTCACAGTGCTCTCGTTCAGCTTTGTGAGCATCCTCGTCGGCCTCGTCGCGCTCGTTCTGAACGCGGGGTATTACTGCTACTGCTTCGGCATCTTACGCCGTGAGGAAATGCCGTATGAGAGCCTTTTTGACGCGTTCCCCTTTGCCGGGAAGGTCATCCTGCTCTCCATCGTCGAGGGCGTTTTCATCTTCCTGTGGTCGATGCTTTTCGTCATCCCCGGCATCATCGCGGCCTACCGCTACTCGTTCGCCATGCTCAACTTGTGCGAAAATCCCGAGCTCGGCGTGATGGAGGCATTGAATCTGAGCAAGCGGCAGACAAATGGCTATAAGATGCAGCTTTTCCTGCTCCAGCTCAGCTTCATCGGCTATCAGATCGCCGCGGTGCTTATCGCGCTGCTCTACGAATACGTCATCATCAGCTACCTGCCGACTCGCTCTCCGGTGCGGTGCTCGGTGCTCTGATCTACGGCGTGCTCTCGGCGGTCGTGGACGTCTACCTGACGCCGTATCTGAACCTTTCGACCTGCCGCTTCTACCAGCTCGCCACCGCGCCGCAGGTAAACGAGCCGCCGCACTTCGACTCCTGGAACGACAACTTCTGAACGCAGCAAAAAAGAGGGATATCTCGCATGAGATATCCCTCTGTCATTTTTTGTTTTACTTCAGCACGTACACCGTCTTGATGCCGAGGAGCTTGCAGAGCTCGGTCTTTTCAGCGATGTCCGCCTCGCTCTCGTACCAGACGACGGTCGTGGAGCCGTCCTTTTCCTTACAGAGAAGGTACGAGCTGTCGAAGCGGTTCGAGCGCGATTTCTGCACGGCGCTGTCGTTCAAATACGCGCTCAGCTCGTCCTGCGTCAGCTCGCGCAGCGCGCCCACCTTGCCGCCTTTCACGCTCTGCGCCGCGGGGACGGCGTTGATGACCACGCTGCCGCCCTTGCCGGCCTTGACCGCCGCGTCGTAGACCTGCTCTACCGCCGCGCGCGGGGACAGCGGCACCGCACCGCTCGTGCCCGTCAGGCTCTCCGCCGGCACCGCGCCGGAGGGCGCCGCGCTCACGCTCGTCACGCTGACTTTGGCCTTGAGGCCGTTGTAGGCGCGCAGCAGCACCGCCGCGGCCTGCTCGCGCGTCGTGTCGTTTTTCGGCGCGAACGTCGTTAAGTTCATACCCACCACAAGGCCCATGCGCCAGGCGAGCGTGATATAGCCGGGATTCGTCGAAACATCGGTGAACGGGCACTCATCCTGCACCGTGCCGGAAAGCGTGCTGTACCCCAGTGCGCGGACGGTCATCGCGGCCATCTCCTCACGCGTGATGGGGTCGTTCGGTCGGCAGGTCGTGCTGTGGCCGGAGAACACGTCGTGCGCGCTCGCGGTCTCAATGGCGCTATAATACCACTTTTTCGCATCCTGATTGTCGGTATAGCTGCCCTTTTCGGGCGTTACGGTCTTCCAGCCCATCAGGCGGCAGAGCGCCGCGGCATAGGCCGCGCGCGTCATCTTCTGTCCGAGGCCGAACTTGCCGTTTCCGATGCCCTGCAATAAGTTGTACTGCTTGCACTGCGCGATGCTTTGGCTCGCCCAGTTCTTGTCCGGCACGTCGGAATAGCCGGATTTGTTGGCGGCAAGCGCGAACGTCGTGGTCATCACGAGCGCAAGAAGAAGCGCCGTCAGGCGCGTTGCGATCTGTTTCATTGGTATTTTCCCCCTTTTGGGTGATCTTTCTGCCGTATTGTAGCACAAAGTCGCGTGGATAGTCAAATTTTCTCTTTACCTTTGCGGTGGTCTTTGTTAAAATAATAGATTGTATTAATATGATGAGGCAGTATTGCCTGAGATAGTATGTCCAAAAGTTCTCAAAAGAAAGAAGGTGAGCCGAAACATGAAGTACGAGCACTGGCAGATCCCCGCCGCGCCGGAGGATGCCATCAAGACGCTGATGGACGCGGGATACCCCTATCTTGTCTCGTCGGTGCTGGCCGCGCGCGGCGTCACCACGAGCGAGCAGGCCGCCGAAGCGCTCGAGCGCGAGAAGACGCTCGCTCACTCCCCGTTTTTGATGAAGGACATGGACAAGGCCGTCGCGCGCATCTCGAAGGCGCTTGAAAACGGCGAAAAGCTGGCGGTCTTCGGCGACTACGACGTGGACGGTATCACCTCGACCTGCCTTCTGACCGATTATCTCCGCTCGCGCGGGGCGGATGTGACGATGCACATTCCCCGCCGCATCGAGGAGGGCTACGGCCTCGGCTGTGACGCCATCCGCGCACTCTCCGAGTCCGGCGTGACGCTGATCGTTACGGTCGACTGCGGCATCACGGGCGTGGACGAGACGGCCTACGCCGCGACGCTCGGCGTCGATCTTGTCATCACCGACCACCACGAGTGCAAGGAGCAGCTCCCCGCCGCCGTGGCCGTCGTTGACCCCCACCGGCCCGACTGTCCGTACCCTTTTAAGCATTTAGCGGGCGTGGGCGTCGCGCTCAAGCTCGTTTTGGCCCTTGGCGAGGGGCGCGAGGATGCGTTGTTTGCGCGCTACTGCACGCTTGCCGCCATCGGCACGATCGCCGACGTCATGCGCATGGAGGGCGAGAACCGCACCATCGTGCAGTGCGGGCTTGAGAGCATCGACCGCAGCGACTTTACGGGGCTGCACGCGCTGCTGCGCGAGGCGGGGCTCACGTCGCGCCCCATCTCGTCGATCCAGATCGGCTTTGTGCTCGCCCCGCGCATCAACGCCGCGGGCCGCATGGGCCGCGCCGAGCTGGCCGCGGAATTATTGCTCACCGACGATCCCGTCCGCGCGGAAAAGCTCGCGCGCGAGCTGTGCGAGCTCAACCGCGAGCGCCAGAGCGTGGAGCAGGACATTTTTCGCCGCGCCATCGAGCAGATGGAGGACCTCCCCGAGAGCGAGCGCAGCGCGCTCGTGTTGTCGAGCGAGGACTGGCACCAGGGCGTCGTAGGCATCGTGGCGTCGCGGCTTTCCGAAAAATTCTCCTGCCCGAGCTTTATGATCCACCTCTCCGGCGGGTCGGGTAAGGGCTCGTGCCGCAGCTACGGCGGCTTTAACCTCTTCAATGCGCTCGAAGCGTGCTCCGACCTTCTTGTGAGCTTCGGCGGACACGAGCTCGCCGCGGGCTTCACGATCGAAGAGCGCAACATCCCCGCGTTCCGCACGCGGATGAACCAGTATGTGCGCGCCCACACGGGCGAGCATCCGCCGGTGTCGATGCTCGACGTCGACGTCGACTTGCAGCACCCCTCGCTCATCACGCTTGAGGAGGTCGAGGCACTTTCGCTCCTCGAGCCCTACGGCGCAGGCAACAACCGCCCCGTCTTCTGCCTGCGCGGCGCAACGCTCGAGAGCGTGCAGGGCGTGGGCCAGAACCGGCACTTAAAGCTGAAACTACAGAAAAGCCGCGTGAATTTCGACGGCATTTTCTTCTCCGTCACCGCCGACGAGTGCGGCGTGTGCGCGGGTATGCGTGTGGACGCGGCGTTCTATCTGCAGGTGAACGAGTTCCGCTCCCAGCGCTCCATCCAGCTCCAGCTCATCGACCTGCGCCCCTCGCTCGACCCCAGCGGGCGCGAGAATGAGGCGCTTTCCCTCTGCCGCGAGCTGATTAGCGGCGGCACGCTCTCCCCGCGCGACGCGGCGCGGGCGCTCCCCTCGCGCGACCAGTTCGTGCGCGCGTGGCGCGTTCTGGAGCGTGAGGTCGGACCTGACGGCGTCAGCGAGCCCATGCTGCCGCTGCTGCGGCATTTGAGCTCGGAAATGGTCGGCGCGGAGACGTTTCTGCGCACGGCGATGTGTTTGCAGGTCTTTGCCGAGCGCGGGCTTCTTTCGATCGAGCGCGAGGGCACGACCCTCACGCTCCGCCTGACGGCGGACGGAAAAAAGGTCGAGCTTGACAAGAGTCCCTATCTTTCCGCCCTGCACGGCTTTCTTTCGTAATTAAAGGAGACGATTCGGATATGACAGCACAGGATAAAGCGTTAAAAGAGAATACCGCTTCGGCTCCCCTCCAGATCGTCGCGCCCGGCACCTGCGTGGAGACCGGCGAGCAGGCGGCGCTCGTGCTCGGTATGTACGACCACCTTGTCGAGACGATCCACCAGTACAACCCGAGCGCAGACTTTGCCCAGATCGACAAGGCCTTCCGCTATGCCGACACGCACCACAACGGTCAGCTCAGAAAGGACGGCTCGCCGTTTATCACGCACCCGCTCGCCGTCGCGCAGATCATTGCAGAGGAGCTGCGGCTTGACAGCGAGTCCATCGAGGCCGCCCTCATGCACGACTGCATTGAGGACACCTCCGCCACGTATGCCGAGATCGCCAAGGAGTTCTCCCCCGCGGTCGCGGATCTGGTCGAGGGCGTCTCCAAGCTGACGCGCGTGCAGTACGCCAGCAAGGAAGAAGAGCAGATGGAGAACCTGCGCAAGATGCTCATGGCGATGGCCAAGGACATCCGCGTCATTCTCATCAAGCTGGCCGACCGCACGCACAACATGCGCACCATGGAGTACCAGACGGCGGAAAAGCAGCGGCAGAAGTCGCTCGAAACGATGGAAATTTACGCGCCCATCGCCCACCGTCTCGGTATGCAGCGCATCAAGTGGGAGCTTGAGGATTTATCGCTCAAGTATCTCGACCCCGTCGGCTACGACGAGATCACCTGCTCGCTCGCGGCCAAGGAGGCCGAGCACGAGGCCTTTATGGACCGCGTGCAGGCGCAGATCGAGGCGCGCTTGAAAGAGCAGCATGTCCCGTATCTCAAGGTCTACGGCCGCATGAAGCATCCCTACAGCATCTACCGCAAGATGTACGCACAGAACAAGACGATGGACGAGGTGCTCGACCTCTTCGCGTTCCGCGTCATCGTCGACACCGTGGCCGACTGCTACAACGTGCTCGGCATCATCCACGACCTTTACCGTCCCATTCTGGGCCGTTTCAAGGACTATATCGGCACGCCCAAGCCGAACATGTACCAGTCGCTCCACACCACCGTTATCGGCGCAGACGGCATCCCGTTCGAGGTGCAGATCCGCACCGAGGAGATGCACGAGATCGCCGAATACGGCGTCGCCGCGCACTGGAAGTACAAACAGGGCATTTCCGGCAACGCAGGCGAGCACAACTACGAATGGGTGCGCCGTTTGCTTGAAAATCAGGAGAACACCGACGCCGAGGAATTCGTCCACACGCTCAAGGTCGACATGTTCGCCGACGAGGTCTTCGTCTTCTCTCCGCGCGGTGACGTGACGAACCTCCCCGCCGGCGCGACGCCCATCGACTTTGCCTACTCCATCCACTCGGCCATCGGCAACCGCATGACGGGCGCGAAGGTCAACGGGCGCATCGCCCCGCTCGACTATCAGCTCAAAAACGGCGACATCGTCGAAATTCTGACTTCGAAAAACGCGCACGGCCCCAGCCGCGACTGGCTCAAGATTGCCAAATCGAGCGAGGCACGCAGCAAAATTCGCCAGTGGTTCAAAAAGGAGCGCCGCGAGGAAAACATCATCAACGGCCGCATCTCGTTTGAAGCAGAGCTCAAGCACCTCGGCATCCCGATGAGCGACGTGCTCGGCACGGACATCGAGGCCGCGCTTCTCAAGAAGACGTCGTTCGGCTCGATGGATGAGATGTACGCCGCCATCGGCTACGGCGGATTTTCCGCGCAGAAGGCCGTCAACCGCATCCACGACGAGATCGTCAAGCTCGAAAAGCAGCGAAAGGAGGAGCGCGCCGCCACCGTGCCGGTGGACAACTCCGGCGCGACGCGTCCCGCCGTCCCCAAGCGCACGAAGAGCGAGCAGGGCATCGTGGTCGAGGGGCTGTCGAACTGCCTGGTCAAATTCTCCAAGTGCTGCACGCCTGTCCCCGGCGACGAGATCGTCGGCTTCATCACGCGCGGCTACGGTGTGTCCGTCCACCGCTGCGACTGCCCCAACGCCGCCATTGAGCGCAGAAAGCCCGAGGAGCGCGGCCGCTGGATCAAAGTGAGCTGGGGCACGGACGTCAAGGAGTCGTATCAGACCGCGCTCGACATTTACGCCAAGGACCGCCTCGACCTCGTGCTCGACGTCTCCGCCGCGCTCTCGTCCTCGCAGACGCGCGTGGCGTCCATCAACGCGACGACGACCGCCGACGGCTTTGCGGTCATTCACCTCAGTATTTTTATTTCCGACGCGCAGCATCTCGCGGCGGTCATGCGTCGGCTGCATCAAATCAGCGGAGTGATGAAAGTGGATCGCCCCGCGGGTTAAATTCCGCGCATCGCGCGGAGAGAAATGCCGCCTGCGGGCGGCAGAACCACACCCCCCATTTTCTTTCCCGAGAAAGAAAACGGGCGGTGTGACCGTCCAAAAGAAAGGCATTTGATTGGCAGCCCCAAGCTCGAACAACCTTTATGCCTCCGGAATGCAACTGCCTGCGTGCGGCGGAGCCGCGTTAGCATTGCAAGACGATTTGCCTCTGCTTCTACTACCCGCTGCCGCTCTGCTGATCTTGCGCAAGTGCAGCCTAATCGCCGTCTACCGATAATACGATATCGCGGCGAGCGTCAGCAATGCCGCTTTGGCAGGCAAACACAAGATTGCACCAATCCGAAGTAGACGGAGATTGCTAAAGGGTAACGAATCGCAGGCAAAGCGGCAGCGAAGATAGAAGCACACCAAGTCGTTTAGATTCATCACTTGGCAGGCACCCGATTCCGCAGGCTGAGCACTTCTTCAAGCTACAAACTCACAATGTCGGGGGTCGAGGGGGACTCCCCCCGTCCTTCTCTGGGGGATACAAAGGGGGTATTCTCTTCGAGAAGAGAATACCCCCTTTGACCCGCGCTCCCCACGGCAGTGGGGACCAAAACGCCGCCCCTTTGGGGCATAGAAAGGAATCTATCATGCGAGCAGTATTGACTAAGGTTAAACACGCCTCCGTTACGATCGACGGAGAGCTCAAGGGCAAGATCGGCAGGGGCTTTTTGATCCTGCTGGGCGTTGCGCCTGACGACACGGAAGAAAAATGCCGCAAGATGGCGGACAAGCTCTGCTCGCTGCGCATTTTTGACGACGAGAACGACAAGATCAACCTCTCCCTCGACGATGTCGGCGGCGAGCTTCTGGTCGTTTCGCAGTTCACGCTCTACGGCAACTGCCGCAAGGGCCGCCGTCCCGAATTTTTAAGCGCCGCGCGGCCAGAGATCGCCATCCCGATGTATGAAAAGTTCGTAGAGATCTGCCGCGAAAAGGGCTACCATGTCGAAACCGGCGAATTCGGCGCCTACATGGAGGTCGAATCGCTCAACGACGGGCCGTTCACGCTGATCGTGGACTCCGCCGACTTAGACGCACCGAAAAAGCAGTAAAGAAAGGGGTTATTTCTTCATGAAAGTCATCACCACTGTCGTCGGCTCCCTGCAGACGAATTGCTACCTGCTCATCGACGAGGAAACGGAGTCCGCCGCGCTCATCGACCCGGGCGACGAGGCGGAAAAACTGCTCGCGCTCGTCAAAAGCGAGGGCGTCACGCTCAAATACATTCTCCTGACCCACGGACATCGCGACCACACGCTTGCCGTGCCTGCGCTCAAAAAGGCGCTGCCGGACGTGCCCGTCTACATCGGCGAGGCCGACGCCCACTCCACCGGCATCTACCACTACCCGATGGCCGACCTCGTCCCCGATCTCAAATACTATGGCGAGGGCGATACGCTGCCGCTCGGCTCGCTGACGATCAAGGTTCTCGCCACGCCTGGCCACACGCTCGGCGGTGTGACGCTGCTGGTCGGCGACACGATGTTCCCCGGCGACACGCTGTTTGCAGGCTCGATGGGCCGCACCGACCTCCCCGGCGGCAACGACGCGCAGATGCTCGCCTCGCTGCGCCGTCTCGCCCAGATCGAAGGCGACTACACTGTTTACCCCGGCCACATGAATTCCACAACGCTCGCGCGCGAAAAGGCGATGAACCCGTATCTGCGCCATGCGCTGCGATAAAGGACAAGAAGCCACATGAAACTTGAGCTCATTGGGCATGATGAAAAATACGCGCTGGAGCAGAGCTTACTCACGCTCTTCCCCGGCGAAAAGCCCGTTTACGGCACGGTCGACAAAACCGCCGACACGCGCTGGGCGCGCGTGACGCTCACCGAAGAGGATGAGCGCGTGCAGGTGACGACGGAGCTGGGCATGGACGGCAAGTCCGCCGCCCACAGCTACGACTATCCCCTCTCCGGCACGGAGTATGAAAAGGAGGGGCAGCGCCGTCACGCCGTCGGCATCAGCTTTTTCGGCGCGGCGAAGGACCTGCTCGGCATCTCCCCCGCGTGGGGGAGCCTGACCGGCGTGCGGCCCAGCAAGGTCGCGCTCTCGCTGATCCGCGAGGGCGGCAAAAAACGTGCGGAAAAGGAATTGCAGGAGCTCTACTGCGTCACGCCCGCGCGCGCCCGCCTCGCCATTGAGGCGGCGGACGCCGGTATCCGCGCTGCGGCAGAGCTGGAGCCGAATGATATCTCGCTCTATGTCGGCATCCCGTTCTGCCCGACGCGGTGCGCGTATTGCAGCTTTGTGGCGCAGAGCGTCGAAAAGTCGTTCTCGCTCGTCGAGCCGTATCTGGAGGCGCTTTTCGACGAGATCACCGCGGCGGGACAGCTCGTGCGCGATTTGGGGCTGAACGTCAAGTCGTTCTACATGGGCGGCGGCACGCCGACCACGCTGACCGCCGATCAGATGGACCGTCTGCTCTCAAAATTGGAGCAGAATTTTGACTTCGGTAATCTCGCCGAGTTGACGATCGAGGCGGGCCGCCCTGACACGATCGACGAAGAAAAGCTGCGCGTGCTGCGCGCGCACAACACCACGCGCGTTTCCATCAACCCCCAGACGATGGAGGACAACGTCCTCGCGGCCATCGGCCGCCGCCACACGGCGGACGACATCCGCCGCGCGATGGAGCAGGTGCGCGCCGCCAACTTCCCGCACGTCAACATGGACCTCATCGCAGGTCTGCCCGAGAACACGCCCGAGGGCTTTGCAAGGAGTCTCGACGAGGTCATCTCGATGGGCGCGGACAACATCACGGTGCACACGCTGTCGCTCAAAAAGGGCAGCCGCATCATGCTCGAAGGCAGCCGCATCCCCGGCGCGGACGAGGTCGCGCAAATGCTGGACTATGCCGACCCCACGCTGCGTAAACATGGTTTTGCCCCCTATTACCTCTACCGCCAGAAGTACATGTCCGGCAGCTTTGAAAATGTCGGCTGGACGAAGCCCGGCGGCACGGGGCTCTACAACATCTACATCATGGAAGAGCTGCACTCCATCCTCTCGCTCGGCGCGGGCGGCTCGACCAAGATGGTCGGCGGCGGGCAGATCCGCCGCGCGTTCAACGCCAAATACCCGCGCGAATACATCGACCGGCCCGAAAAGCGCCGCGCGAACCTGATGGACTTCGCCCGCTTTTACGCCGAACAAGGAGAATAACGATGAATAAGAGTGATTTCTTTACCGCCGACGCGGTCAAGCCGCACTTCACCTATGATGATTACTGCGAGAGCGCGGATATGATCGCCGCCCACCTCGGCGATTTCCGTCCCGAGGTACTGCTGCTGCTCGGCAGCGGTCTCGGCTTTCTCGGAGACCGCGTCGAGGCGCGCACCTGCGTGAGCTATGCGGACATCCCGCACTTCCGCGCGTCCACCGCGCCGGGACACGAGGGCCGCTTTGTTTTCGGCGAGCTGCGCGGCAAGCGCGTGGCGGTCATGCAGGGCCGCATGCACTGCTACGAGGGCTACACGATGGAGGACGCCGCCTATGCCTGCCGCGTCATCCGCTTGCTTGGCGCAAAGACGATGATCGTGACGAACGCCGCGGGCGCGGTGAACACCGAGTATTCCGCGGGCGATCTGATGCTCATCTCCGACCATATCAAGCTCTTCGACTTCGGCCCGCTCTGGGGGCCGAATATCGACGAGTTCGGCACGCGCTTCCCCGATATGTCCAATGTCTACTCTCCCCGCCTGCGCGAGCTTGCCAAGGAGGTCGCCAGGGAGCAGGAGCTCACGCTGCGCGAGGGCGTTTACATGTACTTCCCCGGCCCGCAGTTTGAAACCCCCGCCGAGGTGCGCGCCGCGCGCATTCTGGGCGCGGACGCCGTGGGCATGTCCACCGTGCCGGAGGCCATCGCCGCCGCGCACTGCGGCTATGAAATTCTCGGTGTGACGCTCTGCGCCAACATGGCCGCGGGCGTTCTCCCCCAGCCGCTCTCGGGCGAGGAGGTCAACGAAATGGCAGAGCAGTACGCCCCGCATTTCTCCTCTCTTATTCTCGGCTGCCTCGAGCGGCTGTAACACAGTTTATTTCAGCGAAAAGGAAAAGGTCGAAATTTTAATGGCTACGGAAAAGAAACAGTCCTTTTTCGGCGGCGCGGCGGTGCTGGCCGCCGGCGTCGTCATCGTGAAGATCATCGGCGCGCTCTTCAAGATCCCGCTCGCGAACATTCTGGGCGAGACGGGCAACGCCGACTTCAACAACGCCTACAACATCTATGCTGTGCTTCTGACCATCTCGACCGCGGGACTTCCCGTGGCGCTCTCGAAGATGATCTCGGAGGCGAAGACGCTCGGGCGCGAGCGTCAGGCGCGGCGTGTGCTCAAGGTGTCGTTCGCCGCGTTTTTAACGCTCGGTGTCCTCTCGTTTGTCATCATGTGGTTCGGCAACGAGAAGTGCGCGGCGCTTCTCAATAACCCGAACGCCGCCTACGGTATCAAGGCGCTTGCCCCGGGCGTTGTGTGCGTCGGCTGCCTTGCCGCATTCCGCGGCTTTGCGCAGGGCAGCTTCCGTATGACGCCGACCGCCGTCTCGCAGATCATCGAGGCGGTCAGCAAGCTCTTCATCGGCCTTGGCCTTTCGATGTGCATCGTGAGCCTTGGGTACGAGGATTACATCGCCGCGGCCGCGGCCATCGTCGGCGTGACGGTCGGCTCGGTGCTCGCGCTCGTCTACATGCTCATCGACTACTTGCGCCACTGCCCGCGCACCCCGGGCACAGACACGCCGGATGCCTCCGGCGCGATCTTGAAGCGCCTGCTCTCGATTGCCATCCCCATCACGCTGTCGGCCTCGATGGTGTCGATCATCACGCTGATCGACACGTCGCTTGTGCAGGGTCAGCTCCAAAACGCGCTGGGCTACACCCTCAAGGAGACGCGCCACCTCTACGGCACGTATTCCTCGGGCATGAACCTCTACAACCTGCCGTCGTCGATGATGACGGCGCTGACCATCTCCGTCATCCCGACGGTATCAGCTTCCCTTGCGCGCAATGACCGCGTGCATACCTCGCGCGTCATCAACTCGTCGCTGCGCGTCACGGGGCTCATGGCCTTCCCGATGGGTCTTGGCCTCTGGGCGCTGGCTGAGCCCATTATGAAGCTCTGCTACCCGCGCTATGACAGCGAGCTCGGCGGCTCGCTTTTAGCCGTGCTCGGCATCGCGAGCATGTTCGTCTGCCTGATGCTCATTTCAAACTCCATCCTGCAGTCCTACGGCCGCGTGCATGTGCCCGTTTTCACGATGCTCATCGGTGGCGTTGTGAAGATCATCTTCAACTACAACCTCACCGCCGTGCCGTCCATCAACATCCACGCCGCTCCCTTCGGCACGCTCGTGTGCTTTGTGATCGTATCGTCGCTCAACCTCTTTTTCGTCTACCGCACGATGGAGGATAAGCCGAATTACTTCAAGGTCTTTGCCAAGCCCCTCGTCGCGTCGCTCGTGATGGCCGTGTGCGCCAGATTCTCCTATCGCTTCTTCGCCGCCCATATCGCGCTTGGCGGCGCGACCACGACGCAGATCGTGAACGTCGGCCTTGCGGTCATGCTGGCGGTCATCGTGTACGTCGCGCTTGTCCTCGCACTGCGGATCGTCACGCGCGACGACCTCGCGCTGCTGCCCAAGGGCGAAAAGCTCGCCCGCATCCTGCACGTGCGCTGAAAACCCCTGAAAAATCAGGGAAATTGCGCAAAACACCTTGCAATGAGAGGGAATATATGATAAATTATCCTGAGAAAGCTGTCTACACATATGACGACCTTGTTGACATCCTGCGCATTCTGCGCGCGCCGGGCGGATGCCCGTGGGACCGCGAGCAGACGCACGAGTCGAACCGCCGCAACTTTTTAGAGGAAGCCTACGAGGCCGCCGAGGCCTTCGACCTCGACGATCCCGAGCTGATGAAAGAAGAACTCGGCGACGTGCTGATGCAGGTGCTCTTCAACATCCACATGGAAGAGGAAGCCGGCCGCTTCACGACCGACGATGTGACCGACCACGTGGTGCGAAAGCTCATCTTCCGCCACCCGCACGTGTTTTCAAACGCAAAGGCGGACGACAGCGAGCAGGTGCTCGTCAACTGGGACAAGCTCAAGCGGCAGGAAAAGGGCCAGCGCACCACCGCCGACGCGATGGATTCCGTCGCCCGTTCACTCCCCGCCCTCTGGCGGGCGGACAAGCTGCAGAGCAAGGCGGCGAAGGCGGGCTTTGAATTCCCCGATGTCTCCGGCGCGCTCGACAAGCTCGACGAGGAGACGCAGGAGCTGCGCTCCGCCGTCCAAAGCGGCACAAATTTTGAAGAAGAGCTCGGCGATGTGCTGTTTGCCGCCGTCAAGGTCGGCCGCTTCTGCGGCGTCGACCCCGAAGCGGCGCTCACGAAGACCTGCGAAAAATTCATCGCGCGCTTCCGCAAGGTGGAAGAGGCGGTGAATGCGCGCGGCGAGGACATGTCCGCTCTCCCGCTCGATGAGCTGATGGCGCTGTGGAACGACGCCAAGGAACAACTCAGATGACCAAAAGCGGCAACGCTTTTTGCTCATATACACCCCGGAGGCCCCGTCTCCGGACACTATTCAGGAGGATCAAACGATGAACAAGACTGAACTCATTGCTGCCGTGGCGGAAAAAGCCAGCATTTCCAAGAAGGAGTCCGAGGTTGTGATCAACGCTGCCCTCGACACCATTATCGACTCCCTGAAGAACGACGAGAAGGTCCAGCTCGTCGGCTTCGGCTCTTTCGAGACCAAGCACCGCGCTGAGCGCACCGGCCGCAACCCCAAGACCAAGGAGAGCATCACCATCGCCGCTTCCAAGGTCCCGACCTTCAAGGCTGGTAAGGCGTTCAAGGACGCTGTCGCGGAGTAATTCCCCAGTCAAGCTCTTTCATCATCAAAACGGCGGCGCGATGCGCCGCCGTTTGAGTTGGTGGAGCCCCTTTGATCCCGCACTTTTCCGAAAAGGAGACGAATTCCATGCGTCTTGACAAATATCTCAAGGTCTCGCGCCTTATCAAGCGCCGCACCGTGGCCAACGAAGCCTGCGACGGCGGCCGCGTGACCGTCAACGGCAAGGTCGCCCGCGCGTCGTACGACGTGAAGGTCGGCGACGTGATCGCGCTGCACTTCGGCGAGCGCGTGCTCGCGGTCGAGGTGCTCGATGTATCCGAGACCGCCGGCAAGAGCGAGGCCACGCTCCTCTACCGCGAAGTGAACGCACAGTAAACCGTACTATTTTGGGTGCGCCCTTCATACGTTATCGTATGGAGGGCGCTTTCTTTGCGCCCAAAGCGAAAGGACGGGTTCTGACTATGACTTACGACACTTCCCCCGCTTCTCCCCAGCGCATCGAATTATCCGGCCGCGAGAGCCTGACGGTCTCCGGCGTAGAGGATGTCGACCGCTTCGATGAGACCGAGATCGTGATGAACACGTCGCTCGGCGTGCTCGTTGTCACGGGCGACAGCCTGCACATCGGCAAGCTGAGCCTCGACGGCGGCGAGCTGCATGTCGACGGGCGCATTGACGCCATCGCCTTTGAGGATGCGCCGTCAAGCCGCGGCGGCCTGCTCTCGCGCCTGTTCGGGGGTTGAGGCACCGTGGGCGTGTCGCTCTCCGAGCAGGCGCGGTGCTTTCTCGCCTCGCTCCTGCTCGGCTTCATCCTTTCTCTTCTCTATGACCTGCTGCGCGCCGTGCGGCTGCGGCGAGCGACGAAGCGGCGCTTTACGAGCGCGCTCGATCTCCTCTACTGCGCGGCGTTCGCGCTGCTGACGTTTCTCTTCGCGCTGCGCATCGGCGGGGGCGAGCTGCGGCTCTATATGCTTTGCTCGGCGCTTTTGGGCGCGGTGAGCTACTTCACGCTCTGCGCACGGCTTTTCCGTCCGCTATGGGCCTTCTGGGCGGAGGTGCTGTTCTCCTTTGCGCGATTAGCGGCGGCGCCGCTGCGGTGGCTCCAAAAAGTTTATGGTAAACTTGCCAAACTTTGCAAAAGATACTTTCTTTTTTCCAGAAACCGGCTTATAATAAAGTCGTATGAGCGCCGCGCCCGTTATTCGCTGCGCCGCGCAAGGAAAAAGGAGGCTCATCGGCATGGCAGAGCAGGCCAAAAAAGGCAAAAAGCGCACCAGCTTTCTCACGATGCTCGTCATCGCAATTCTGATCGCACTGGTAGGGGTGCAGCTCATTCATCTGCGGAGCCAGATCGACGACGCGCGCAGCCAGCTCACCGCGCTGCAGAGCGATCTTGACACCGCCAAGCAGGAGAACGACGCGCTCGCCTCGGCACTCGAAAAGGCCGACGACCCTGAGTTTTTGCAGGAGCTTGCCCGCGATCAGCTCGGCTACGTAACGCCGGGAGAAAAGACATTCTATGACGTCAGCAACTAAAAAGAGAACATTATTGAAGCGCCCGTTGAGGGCGCTTTTTTCTTGCGTGAAATAAAAAGGAGCCGCCGGCCAAGATGGCCCGCGGCTCAAATGGGTGGGATATTGGAAAGCTTCCGATGCTTATGATACCGCCCGTCCGCCAAAACGTCAATGGGAGCTTTTGCCGCATTCTGCCGCCTTTTGTCAATTCGCGTCGTATGCCTTATATTTTGTCAATATGTACAAGAATGCTCAATTCATATATCGTTCATTTGAAATTTTCGTTCATTTGTGCTATGATATAGAAAAGGAAACAGAAGAGCCCTTCGCCCTCTCTTTCCTTCCTCACCAACGAAAGGAGCCAACACTATGAAATTCACCTACACCTGCAAAAAAGTCTCCCTGAACGATTCCGTCAAGGCCTATGCCGAGAAAAAGGTCGGCAAGCTCGAGAAGTTTTTCAAGGAGGAGCCCGAGGCTTCTGTCACCTTCTCCGTCGAGAAGAAGAACCGCTGTGTCGCCGAGATCATGCTCCGTGGCGCCAACGGCACGCTGTTCCGCGCGGTATGTGAGGACCCGGACGGCGACATGCGCGGCGCGATCGACGAGGCCACGGCCCAGATCGAGCGCAAGATCCGCAAGAACAAGACCCGCCTTGCCAAGAACCTGCGCGCCGAGGCTGTGCTGCCGGAGCTGCCCGAGGAGTTCGAAGCCCACGAGGAGGGCACGTTCGACATCGTGCGCACCAAGCGCTTCACCGTCAAGCCCATGAGCGTGGAGGAAGCCATTTTGCAGATGAACCTGCTGGGCCACAGCTTCTTCGTCTTCCGCAACACCGATTTCGGCGATGCGATCTGCGTCGTTTACCGCCGCAACAACGGCGGCTACGGCATCATCGAGACCGAGGACGACGAGGAGTAAGCCGTTCAGAAAGCATATAGAAGGGCTGAGCGAATGCTCAGCTCTTTTTTTGCGCGTTTTTCCGTGGTATACTGAGTCTGTATTTTTCGGAAGAGGAGAAGTCTTATGAATGCCATGTTCTGCCGCGCGTTCCAGTGCTGTTTTGCCGTCGGCGCGCGCTTTCTCCCCTGGCGCACGCCGGAGGTCTTTTCGGGTGAGGGGAGTTTGCTGCGCGCCGCAGACATTCTGCGCGAAAACGGCCTACGACGCCCGTTCGTCATCGCGAGCCGCCGCCAGTGCGCGGACGAGCACTTCCGCGCCTTGCAGGAAAAACTTGACGAGCAGGACATCCTGCTCTTCATCTTCTCCTCGGTCGAGCCGAATCCGTCGGTCGAGACGGTCGAAAAGATCGCCGCGCAGTACAAGATTGATAGCTGCGACTGCTTTCTCGTCATCGGCGGCGGCTCGCCGATGGACGCAGCCAAGGCCGCCGCGGCGCGCCTCGCGCGGCCGGGCAAGCCGCTTTCGCAGCTTGCGGGACTCTTAAAGGTCCGGCGCCGCATTCCGCCGCTCATCGCCGTGCCCACGACGGCGGGCACGGGGTCGGAGACGACCATCGCCGCCGTTGTCACCGGCAGTGACCACCACAAGTATGCGATCTCCGACCTCTGCCTCATTCCGCGCTACGCGATCTTAGACCCCGCGCTGACCGTCGGGCTGCCTCCACACATCACGGCGGAGACCGGCATGGACGCGCTGACGCACGCGGTCGAGGCGTACCTGAGCCGCTTTTACAACACGAAGCAGACGCGCCTGCTCGCGGAACATGCCGTCGTCGCCATCTTCACGCATTTGGAGCGCGCGTACCGCGACGGCACGTCGCTCCCCGACCGCGCGGCGATGCTGCAGGCCTCGTTCGACGCAGGCGCGGCGTTCACGCGCGCAAGCGTCGGCAATGTGCACGCCATCGCCCACACGCTCGGCGGGCTCTACGGCGTATCCCATGGCCTTGCGAATGCCGTGCTTCTCCCTCTCGTGCTCGAAGACTACGGCAAAGCGGCCTGTCCGTGCCTTGCCCGTCTTGCTGCACTTGTCGGCCTCAAGGGCGAGAGCGAAGAATCTCTCGCCAAGGCGTTTATTGCCGAAATCCGCGCGATGAATACCCGCATGGGCATCCCCGACCGCTTCAACTGCATCCGCAAAGAGGACATTCCCCTCATGGCCACCTGGGCCGCGCAGGAGGCAAACCCCGTCTACCCCGTGCCGGTCATCTACGACGAAGCGCGCTTTGCGCGCGTCATCGAGCGTTCACACCACAGCCAATAACCTTGTCAGCATTTTAGCGATACTTCCCCGCCGCCGTCTGGTATAATGGTGCTGCAATCCAAAAGGATCGGACGGTTTTTTATGATCGGAGTTTACGACTACACCGTGATCGCAACCTATCTCTCGCTGCTGCTGGGGCTTGGCGGCCTCTATTCCGCCGCGCAAAACGAGCCTCTCGACGCCATGCTGTGCCTGATGCTCGCAGGGCTGCTCGATGCCTTCGACGGGCGCATCGCCCGCACGAAAAAGGACCGCACCGAACAGGAAAAGCGCTTCGGTATCCAGATCGACTCGCTCAACGACCTCGTGTGCTTCGGCGTGCTGCCCGCCGCCATCGGCTGGAGCATGGACTGCGATAGACTCTGGTTCCTTGCGACGATGTCGTTTTTCGCGCTCTGCGCGCTCATCCGCCTCGCCTACTTCAACGTGACGGAAGAGGAGCGGCAGGGCCGCACAAGCGAAAACCGCGCCTACTACCTCGGCGTGCCGGTCACGGCGAGCGCCGTGCTCGCGCCGCTTTTCTACCTGCTCTCGCTGCGCTTTGCCCTGAACTGCGCGGTCGTTTACGCGCTGGGGCTGTTCCTGCTTGGCGTACTGTACATCACGCCGCTCCACGTCAAAAAGCCGCAGCTGCGCGGCGTGGCGTTTCTGTCCGTGTTCGGGCTTGGCGAATTTGCTGTTTTGCTCCGCGTATTGACGCGTTAGCGCTCCCATCTCTCTCCTCCGGGCCGTCCGAAAGGTTTTCTTTTGGGCGGCCCCTCTCTTTTTACTTTCCCGATTGACGGCGGGAAGTCCGCGTGCTATGATAGTCGGCAACTACCATTTGCATGTTCTGTCAGATCGCGAGGAATTTTTATGAAAAAGGCCGACCCCCGTCTCATGCTCATTATGTCGATGACCGTCTTCGGCACGCTGGGGCCTTTTGTGCGCAATATTCCCGTCTCGTCCGGCGAGCTGGCGCTGTACCGCGCCGTGCTGGCCGCGCTGCTGATCGGCGTGTATCTTCTCGTGAGTCGACAGAAGATTCCCTTCGCGCGCATCAAAAAGGAGGTGCCGCTGCTGCTTCTCTCCGGTGCGGCGATGGGCGTCAACTGGATCCTTTTATTTGAGGCCTACCGCTATACGAGCGTTTCCGTCGCCACGCTGAGCTATTACTTTGCGCCCGTCATCGTCACGCTCGTCTGCCCCATCCTCTTCCATGAAAAGCTCACGGGAAAGAAATTTCTCTGCTTTGTCATGTCCACGCTCGGCCTTGTGCTCATCACCGGCATCGGCGACACGCGCGGGTCAAATGACCTCAAGGGCATTCTCTTCGGCCTCGGCGCGGCGGTGTTTTACGCGACAGTGATCCTGCTCAACAAGTCCATCCATCAGGTCGAGGGTATCCACCGCACGTTTTTGCAGTTTTTGTCCGCCATCGTCGTGCTCATCCCCTACGTGCTCTCGACGAGCGGCATCACACTCGGCAGCCTGAACGCCGTCGGCTGGGTCAATCTTCTCATCGTCGGCCTTGTCCACACGGGTGTCACATATTGCCTGTACTTCTCGTCGCTCAAGGAGCTGCCCGGACAGGAGGCCGCGATTTTAAGCTACATCGACCCCCTCGTCGCCGTCCTCGTCTCCGTCACCCTGCTCGGCGAGAGCATGACCGCAATGCAAGTCATCGGCGGCGCCCTGATTTTAGGCTTCACCCTGCTCAACGAGCTCTCCCCCGTGCCCAAGGTAAAAAAGAAGTAAATCTCTCAAATCACGCCAAACGCATCGCAGATTTTGCCGCTCGCAAATATTAAAAGCATCGCAGATTTTCGCACCGCGCACGGCGCGAAATAAATTTGAATCGTAAATTCCGACGTCACCGTCGTGGCATTACGATTCCCGCGCCCTTTCGGGCGCGCCAATCGTGCCACTTCCTCGAAACCGGCTCGCTTTATCCGCCACTGGCGGCGCTTCGCCAATTTCCATGTGCGTCGGAATTTACTCTTTGCGCGGAGCGCGTGTCGCAGCCGCCCTACAGGCGGCAAGGCACGAAGCGCAGCGAATCTCTCTAAAATGAGAGGGATGAGAGTTTTACTCTCATCCCTCTCATTTTAATTTAGAAATTCCTTCGGGTCGCATGGTACCCCATCTTTGCTGACCGAAAAGTGCAGATGCGCCGGCATCGAGAACTCGGCGATCGAGCTGCTGCCCACCGCGCCGATGACCTCGCCCGCGGAGACGTACTGTCCCTCGCCGACGCCCGGCGAGCTGCGGAGATTGGCGTACGTCGTCTCGTACCCGTCGTCGTGCGCGATGGTCACGAGCGTGCCCATCATGTCGTCGTCGCGCACCGCCGTCACAACGCCGCTGCACGCGGCGATCACCTGTGTGCCGACCTCGGCGGCGATGTCGATGCCGTCGTGCGTGCGCCAGTCGCCAAGCGTCTCGTTATACGTGAGCTCGTCGACCGAAAACGCCGCGACCTCCTCCCCCACGAGCGGCGCGACCACGAGCCGCGGGGCGACGGGCTGCGCGTCCGTCTCGCTCTCCATCGCGGGGACGGTGTCCTCCACGCCCGTGGCCTCATCCATCACGGTGAGGTCCTCGGGCGGCTCCTCCACCGGCTCTGCCGGCTTTGCCGCCTCCGGCATCTGCGGCGTCTCGTCCTGCACGGGAAGCTCTACCTGTGAGGAGACGTTCTCCGCGTCCTTGTCCGTCGTATTTTTCGGCAGCAGCGTCCAATAGCCCGCGACGGCCAGCGCCGTCACACCGAGGAACAGGGCTATGTATAAGCCCGTCCCGCCGAAGAAGTGCCGCTTTGCGCGGCCGTTCGATCCTGCCATGTTTCATCCTTTCCGCCGCTTTGCGGCTCGTACGAAAATTGCGAGCAAAAAAGCTCTGACGGTAGTGTGTACCGTCAGAGCTTTTTCTAAACATGGCAGATTCGATTTTTTAGCGGACGATCAGCGTCTTGCCGTCCATTTCCGCGGGCTGCTCAAGGCCCATCACGTCGAGGATCGTCGGCGCGATGTCGGCGAGCCGACCCTCGCGCAGCTCCGTGCCCGCGCCGCAGAGGATGAAGGGCACCACATTCGTCGTGTGCGCGGTCATCGGGCTCTTGCCGTCGCTTTGCAGCATCTGCTCGGCGTTGCCGTGGTCGGCGGTGATCATCGCGATGCCGCCCATCTTGAGCGTCGCCTCCACGACCTGACCGACGCACTCGTCAACGGTCTCGACGGCCTTGACAGCCGCGTCGAAGACGCCCGTGTGGCCGACCATGTCGCAGTTGGCAAAGTTCAGGATGATGACGTCGTACTTGCCGGACTCGATGCGCTCGACGCACTTGCTCGCGACCTCGTAGGCGCTCATCTCGGGCTGGAGGTCGTAGGTCGCGACCTTCGGGGACGCGACGAGTACGCGGTCCTCGCCGGGATACGGGTCCTCGACGCCGCCGTTGAAGAAGAACGTGACATGTGCGTACTTCTCGGTCTCGGCGATGCGCAGCTGGGTCATGCCCATCTTGCTCAGGTACTCGCCAAGGCCGTTTTTCACGCTGATGCGCGGGAAGGCGACGAGCACGTTCGGCATGGTCGCGTCATACTCGGTGTTGCAGACGTAGGTGAGCGGGAAGAACTCGCGCTTGAAGCCGTCGAACGCGGGGTCGACGAACGCGCGCGTGATCTCGCGGGCGCGGTCGGGGCGGTAGTTGAAGAAGATGACCGAATCGTTGTCGGAGATCATGCCGTCCTTGTCGCAGACGATGGGCTCGACGAATTCGTCCGTCACGCCGTTTTTATAGCTCTCCTCGATGGCGTGAATGGGGTCGGGATCCTGCACGCCCTCGCCGTAGACGAGCGCGTCATAGGCGTTCTCTAAGCGGTCCCAGCGCTTGTCGCGATCCATCGCGTAATAGCGGCCCATGACGGTCGCGATCTTGCCGACGCCGAGCTCACGGCACTTTTCCATGGTCTTTGCGACAAAGTCGCGGCCGGAGGTCGGGGGCGTGTCGCGCCCGTCGAGGAAGGCGTGGATATACACGCGCTTTAAGCCCTTGATGTGCGCCATCTTTAAGAGCGCGTAGAGGTGGTCGAGCGTGGAGTGCACGCCGCCGGTGGAGTGCAGACCGTAAAGGTGCAGCGCAGAGCCCTTTTCAATGCAGTCGTCCATCGCCTTGTTGTAGGCGGGATTTTCAAAGAACGTACCGTCCTCGATCGAGCGGGTGATGCGCGGCAGGTCCTGGAACACGACGCGGCCGCCGCCGATGTTGGTATGGCCGACCTCGCTGTTGCCCATCTGGCCCGCGGGCAGGCCCACGTCAAGACCGGAGGCCTGGAGCGTCGTGTGGGCATACTCGGCAAAAAGGCCGTCGAGCACGGGGGTGTTGGCCGCGCGCACCGCGTTGCCGACGGTATCGTTGGACAGGCCGAAGCCGTCCATGATGATCAGCGTGGTGGGAGTCTTATTCATCGATTTTCCTCCTTACTCCTGGTTGGCAGCGTGGACGATCTCCATCAGTGCCTTGGGGTCGAGCGAAGCGCCGCCGATCAGGCCGCCGTCGATGTCCTCGTGCGAGAGCAGCTCGTGGGCGTTCGAGCCCTTCATCGAGCCGCCGTACTGAATGGTCACGCTGCGGGCGATGCGCGCGCCGTACTGCGCGCGGATGAGCGAGCGGATATAGGTGCAGACCTCGGCCGCCTGCTCGCCCGTGGCGGTCTTGCCGGTGCCGATGGCCCAGATGGGCTCATAGGCGATGACGCAGCGGCGCATCTGCTCGGCGCTCACGCCCGCGAGGGCGGACTTGACCTGCAGCGCGATGAGCTCCATCGTCACGCCCATCTCGCGCTGGGCAAGGCTCTCGCCCACGCAGATGATGGGGTTCAGCCCCGCCTCGAGCGCGGCGAGGACCTTTTTGTTGACGATCTCGTCCGTCTCGCCGAAGAGCGCGCGGCGCTCGCTGTGGCCGACGATGACATAGCGCACGCCGAGGTCGGCGAGCATGTCGGCGGAAATCTCGCCGGTGTAGGCGCCGCTCTTTTCAAAGTAGACGTTCTCCGCGCCGACGGCGATGCGGCTGTCCTTGAACGCGCGCACGGCGGCAGAAAGGTCGACCGTGGGCACGCACACGACGATGTCGCACCATTTGGTTTTGGGAAGGATGGCCTTGAACTGTTCGGCAAAGGCCTTGGTCTCGCTGGGGGTCTTGTTCATTTTCCAGTTGCCTGCGATGATGGTTTTACGGTATCTGCGATTCATATTGGGTCTTTTCTCCTGTTACTGTCTAAATCTAAGATCTATGCGAATATATGAAAATCAATAGAGATTTTTCTCACTTGTCTAAAAGGCACGCAACGCCCGGTAATTCCTTGCCTTCCAGGAACTCGAGCGACGCGCCGCCGCCGGTGGAGATGTGCGTGATCTTGTCGGCAAAGCCGAGCTGCTCGGCTGCCGCCGCGCTGTCGCCGCCGCCGATGATCGTGACCGCGCCGCTCTCGGCGAGCGCCTTGGCCATGGCCTTCGTGCCGGTCGCAAAGGTTGGGAACTCAAAAACGCCCATGGGGCCGTTCCACACGATCGTGCCCGCGCCCTTGGTCGCCGCGCAGAAGAGCTCGACGGTCTTGGGGCCGATGTCCATGCCCATCATATCCGCGGGGATGTGCATCGCGTCGACGACGTGGGGCTCTGCGTCGGCAGCAAACTCCGTCGCCGCGACGGTATCGACCGGCAGCAGGAGCTTGACGCCCTTCTGCTTGGCCTTTTCGATCATCTCGAGCGCGTAGGCGCACTTGTCTTCCTCGAGCAGGGACTTGCCGATCTCGCCGCCCTGCGCCTTGGCGAACGTGTAGGCCATGCCGCCGCCGATGATGACGGTGTCGGCCTTGTCTAAAAGGTTGTTGATGACGGCGATCTTGTCGCTGACCTTTGCGCCGCCGAGCACGGCGACGAACGGGCGCTTGGGATCGTCGAGTGCCTTGCCCATGACCTCAAGCTCCTTGGCAACGAGCAGGCCCGACACGGCGGGAAGATAGGCGGCCACGCCCGCGGTGGACGCGTGCGCGCGGTGCACCGTGCCGAACGCGTCGGAGACGTACAGCTCCGCCATCGAGGCAAGGGCCTTGGCAAGCTCGGGGTCGTTCTTGGTCTCGCCCGCTTCAAAACGGGTGTTTTCAAGCAGCATGATCTCGCCGCCCTTGAGCGCCGCGGCCTTGGCCTTGGCGTCCTCACCGACGACGTCGTGCGCGAAGATGACATCCTTGCCTAAAAGCTCGGACAGGCGCTTGGCGACGGGCGCAAGCGTCAGCTTGTCGAGGGACTTTTTCCACTTCTCCTCGGTCAGCGTCGCGGGGTCCTTGCCCTTTTCGGTCTGCTTTTTCACCCACTTGTCAAACTTGGCCTCGGGCTTGCCGAGGTGGGAGCAGGCGATGACCGCCGCGCCGTGGTCGAGCAGATACCGGATGGTCGGCAGCGCGGCCACGATGCGCTTATCCGAGGTGATCTCGCCGGTCTCCTTGTCCTGGGGCACGTTGAAATCGCAGCGCAGCAGCACCTTCTTGCCGCTCACGTCCACATCGAGAACAGTCTTCTTGTTATAATTCATGTTGTTTCCTCCTCATAATATACACATACGATTTGGTTACGCAGTTAAAACGAATTTGGGATCTTACGTTTTTTCGAGCATTTCCCCCTCGTGCTTGAGACCGGGAAAGCCCGTCTGCCGCAGCGCTTCATACGTCAGGATCGCCACGGAGTTTGATAGATTCAGGCTGCGCGCCTCCTTCCGCATCGGAAGGCGGATGCAGCGCTCATAGTGCGCCACGCGGAAAGGCTCCGGCAGGCCCGCGGTCTCCTTTCCGAAAAAGAGCCAGCAGCCGTCCTTGAATTCCGCCTGGCAGTAGTCCTGAGGAGCCTTGGTCGTGGCGAGCCAGCAGTCGCATTCCGCCTCGGGATGCTTTGCAAAAAGGTCGGCTAAATTTTCGTACACGCTGATATCCACAAGGTACCAGTAGTCCAGCCCCGCGCGCTTGACGGCGCGGTCGGAAATGTCGAACCCGAGGGGCTTGATGAGATGCAGATGCGCCCCCGTCGCCGCGCAGGTGCGCGCGATATTGCCGCAGTTTTGCGGGATCTCCGGCTCGACGAGCACGATATTCAGCATGACAGCACCTCCCCCACGCGAAAGTTTTATCATTGTACCGCAAAAATATTGCGAATTCAACCTAAAATGCAGTCTTTTGAAACGAAATTTTGAAAATGCAAAAGTAAAGCCGCCAAATCAAAAAATTTTTGTTTTTTTTGTGAGAAACGGTGGATTTTTCGGGCATCTTTGCTATAATGACGTTAATAGAGAGTAGAATTGAAAGGAGATGAGCTCCGATGGATCAGAAGTTGGCAGTTCTCTTTATGCCGGACGATATGACCCTGACAAAAGAACAAACACCGCTAATGCTGAGGCCCATTTTGTTCTGCCCCATTCTCACGTGGATGGTCGAAGAACTGATGGGGCGGGGCATTGAGCGGTTTTTTATTGTGTCTGACAAACGGGTGCACGACATGATGCGCCCCTACGTCCCCGAAAACGCCGATGTTGTCTACGTCGACGGTGCCAGACACGGGGAAGAGCTTTTAACGCTCCTCAAGGATGAAAAGGGCAGCGTGCTCATCGTCAACGGCGCGGTGCTGCCCGTGGGCGTGTTCTCCGGCGGCGCGGTCTACTCCGCGGACGCGAAGGAGTGCTGCAAGGTGCTCAAGGAGCACGGCGCTTTCGCCGCCTTCCCCAAGGGGGCGGCGATCACGAAGGGCTTTCTGCCCGTCGGCGACGACGAGGAGCTCAGGTCCGCACAGGACATGTGCCGCCGCAAGATCGCCGACAAGCACTTCGCCGCGGGCGTTTCCATCATGGACGTGAACAACACTTACATTGACCCGCGCGTCAAGATCGGCAGCGGCACGGTCATCCTGCCGGGAACGATCCTGCGCGGCCGGACCGTCATCGGCAAGAACTGCACCATCGGCCCGAACGCCATGATCCGCGACTGCACGGTCGGCGACGAGACCGAGGTGAACGCCTCGCAGCTCAATGAAAGCACGGTCGGCGCGCACACGACCGTCGGCCCCTTTGCCTACGTCCGTCCGAACTCGAAGATCGGCGACCATGTCAAAGTTGGCGACTTTGTCGAGATCAAAAACAGCGTCATCGGCAACGGCACGAAGATCTCGCACCTCACCTACGTCGGCGACAGCGATTGCGGCGAGCGCATCAACTTCGGCTGCGGCACGGTCACGACGAATTACGACGGCTTTAAAAAGTTCCGCTGCACGATCGGCGACGACGCCTTCATCGGCTGCAACACGAATCTCATCGCCCCTGTCACGGTCGGAAACGGCAGCTACATCGCCGCCGGCTCCACCATCACCGACGAGGTGCCCGCCGATTCCCTCGCCATCGCGCGCGAGCGTCAGGTCAACAAGCCCGGCTGGGCGGAACAGTGGCGCGCGGCGCACGAGAAAAAGTAACTTCAGAAAATTTTTATAAACAGAGGAGTACATCAACATGATCTCTCACGGTAAGGACATCAAGATTTTCACCGGCAACGCAAACCCCAAACTGGCAGCGGACATCTGCAAGATCATCGGCACCAAGCTCGGCGAGAGCGAGGTCAAGAGCTTCGCAGACGGCGAGGCCTCCGTCTCCCTGTACGAGACCGTGCGCGGCAGCGACGTGTTCCTCGTTCAGTCCACCTGCAAGCCCGTCAACGACAGTTTGATGGAGCTTCTGATCATGGTCGACGCCTGCCGCCGCGCTTCCGCCGGCCGCATCACCGCCGTCATGCCCTACTTCGGCTATGCCCGTCAGGACCGCAAGGCCAAGAGCCACGACCCCATCTCCGCCAAGCTCGTGGCCAACATGCTCGTCGCCGCAGGCGTTGACCGCGTGCTGACGATGGACCTGCACGCCAACCAAATCCAGGGCTTCTTCGATATCCCCGTGGATAACCTCTTCGGCAACCCCATCTTCGTCGACTACTACGCCAAGAAGTTCGGTTCCGTGTGCGAGGACATGGTCGTCGTCTCCCCCGACGTCGGCTCCGTCGCCCGCGCCCGCACCTTCGCCCAGAAGCTGCACATGAACCTCGCCATCGTCGATAAGCGCCGCCAGAAGGCCAACCAGTGCGAGGTCATGAACGTCATCGGCGATGTCGAGGGCAAGGAGTGCATCCTCTTCGACGACATGGTCGACACCGCCGGTTCCCTCTGCAACGCGGCCAAGGCCATCGTTGAGGTCGGCGGCGCGAAGAAGGTCTACGCCTGCGCGTCCCACGGCGTCCTCTCCGGCCCCGCGCTCGAGCGCCTGGCCGCGAGCAGCATCGAAGAGCTCGCCCTGCTCGACACCATCCCCGCCCCTGCCGGCGAAGAGGAGCTCGCCAAGTCCCGCATCAAGTACCTGACCGTCGCGCCGATGTTCGCCGAAGCGATCGAGCGCACGTATCAGGAAATTTCTATCGCGAAACTGTTTAACTAAAACTCCTTTAGGAATTAGTTAAATAACTTTGCTGGTATGACCCGCTGCGTGGGGGCGTAAGTCCTTTGCGCCGCGCAAAGAAGCGAGTAAAGGGGGCCATTCTCTCGCGTGAGAGAATGGCCCCCTTTGACCCCCAAGAGAACGCGAGGGGCTCTGCCCCTCGACCCCGCACATTGGCAGTCTCGATCTTGAAGAGCTGCACGCGCTGCGCAATGTAAGTGCGGTGTACATGGCTTCGCCATGAATCCCTACGTTTCGTGACAACTCTCAACCGCGCCTTACTATCGTGAGGCGCGAGTGACGTTTGCTCGGCGGCAGACTGCGTGCGAAATAGCGGCAATGCTGCGCTCGCCGCATTGTAGGGACTGGCGGTAGACGGGAATTAAGCTGTACTCCTACAAGATGAGCAGAGCGGCAGCGGATGATAGAAGCAGAGGCAAATCGTCTAGCAACTCCAAACGCGGCAACGCCGCGCTATGGGCAGTGCAATCGGCAAGCATTGCAGCTCTTCGAGCTGCTCGCTTGCAATGGGAAACGCCTTT
>NZ_JPJG01000092.1 GCF_000765235.1 Oscillibacter sp. ER4
TCCCATCCCGAACACGGAAGTTAAGCTCGCTTCTGCCGACAATACTTGGCTGGAGACGGCCCGGAAAGATAGGTAGCGCCAACATGGAGAGAGGCCACTCAAGAGAGTGGCTTCTCTTTTTATTGTTTTGGAGGAAGGGATATAGTGCAGGCTATCCTTTTTGGTTGGATAAGATATATTGGTTCATATTTCGTTACGATCCAGTGAATTGAATTCAGTGGGGCAGTTGGAAGTACGTCACAAACAGATCGGATATCCAAATCAAGAATTTCTGAGTTTATTCAACAGGATATTCTATGAAAATTCTCGTATTTTATGTTGACAAACAGTACTTCAATATGGTAATATTATTCTTGCGTTTGAGAGTTAGACGTGAACTCATTATCCGGAGAGATGGCCGAGCGGTTGAAGGCACCGGTCTTGAAAACCGGCGATGTGAAAGCATCCGTGGGTTCGAATCCCACTCTCTCCGCCAACTGAATTTTTCCATCGACCTGCGGAAGTACCCAAGAGGCCGAAGGGGCTCCCCTGCTAAGGGAGTAGGGCGTGTAAAAAGCGCCGCGGAGGTTCAAATCCTCTCTTCCGCGCCAAGTAAAAACCTTGAAGCCATAACGGTTTCAAGGTTTTTCTTGTTTTTGGTAAAAACGTTTTTGCTTCGGTTTGGAATTTCCTTCCGTGGGCTACATTGTGGGCGACATAGTAGTTTACTTCACCGATTTTGTTCTACAGTTGACACTATTGTTTATAATTTTATCCTGGGCAGAAGATAGCAACTCGTCCCACAAAATAGACTCTGTAGAATATCGGTAATGGTTACTGCATGTCCAAAACACTTTAGCCTTTGGTTGACCTCTTGCATAAAACGCTTTTGATTTTCCGGCGAGAGGCGGCTAAAGTCCTTTTGGAGTTCCAATCCTGATTTAGAAAGTTTTGCCATAAATTTCTCACATTGTCCTTGATCTGCAGTCATGTGACACCTCCGTACTTCTTTAGTGTGTTCTGCGATCCCATAAAATCATAGCACGCCTTCTATGGACTGGAAAGGCGGTATCGAATTTACAAACAAGTTCTGAACGAAAAGACAGCATTTCTTCTCGACGATTTTCCATTTTCTGTTACACTACGGTTATCAAAACTTACGGAGAATGACTATGACGAAAATCTTATTTATCTGCTTGGGCAATATCTGCCGCAGCCCGATGGCGGAATTTGTGATGAAGGACTTGGTCGAAAAGGCAGGACTTGCCGACGAATTTCAGATCGACTCCGCGGCGACGTGCCGCGATGAGATCGGCAATCCCGTCTATCCGCCCGCGCGGCGCAAGCTCGCCGAGCACGGCATTTCCTGCGAGGGACACGCTGCGCGCCAGCTCACGGCGCAGGACTACGAGGAGTACGATCTGCTCATCAGCATGGAGGGCGCTAACCTCAAAAACATGCAGCGCATCTGCGGCGGTGATCCGGCAGGGAAAATGCACCGCCTGCTCGACTACACCGACCGCCCGGGCGATGTCGCCGACCCGTGGTATACAGGCGATTTTGAAGCGACGTGGCGGGATGTCTCAGAGGGCTGCAAGTGCCTTTTGGCAGAGATCGAAAAAAGCGGGATTTGATGGCATTTCAAGACGGGAGGCAGACGATGAGCGAGATCAAGATTCATATTTTCCACATCGGCAAGGTGTGCGTCGCGCCGGAGCTGCCGTTCGGCGGCGAGCATTACAGCGCGCTCAAGGCGTCTGGCGTGCTGGATAGAAAGTCGAAACGGCTCTGGCTGCCGGTTTCGGCCTATCTCATCGAGTGCGCGCACGGGAACGTTCTGTTCGACTGCGGCTGGCACGCGATATGAGCCCGCACGGCGTCTTTGAGCGCAGGGCGCAGATCCGCTCGCTCGGCTCGCTGCCGCTGTATTTTACGAATCAGGTTGTTGTCGAAAGCAGTGCGGCCATCGACGAGCAGCTCGCGGCGCGGGGCGTCGCGCCTGTCGATTGGGACGCGGTGCTGCTCTCGCATCTTGACTACGACCACGCGAACGGCCTCAAGCTGGTCGCGGACGCGAAGAAAATTCTCGTTTTGAAGGACGAACTGCGCTTCGCGGAGAACGGCTCACCCGTCAACCGCATCCGCTACAATGCGGACTGGTGGCGCGGCACGAAGATGCAGACCTTCGACTGGAATGGCCTTATGGGCTCCGCAGGACGGTCTTACGATGTGTTCGGCGACGGGATGCTTGTGATGGTCAACATTCCGGGCCATTCCAAGGGCCTGTGCGCGCTCAGGATCACGGGGGAGGACGGGAGGTTGCGCCGACGGCGGCTACGCGAAAAAATCGTGGGAGCAGATGCTGCTCTCCGGCATCGCCGACGACCGCGCGGCGCAGAAAAAGTCGCTCGCGTGGATCAACAGAGTCGGGAGCGGAACTGCGTTGCGTGCATCGCCAACCACGATTTTGATGTCAAACCGGGCGCGATTGCATTATAAAAGAGTGAACAGGCAGCGCCAGCGGCGCTGCCTGTTACTCATTTCAGGGCTTAATAATTTCTACCGTGGATGTTCGGAATTTGTTAAGAATTTTCACAGTGGAATCACAAGGTTTGCATGATATAACTTTTCCCACAGGCGGGAAAGAAACCAAAATGGGCCGGAGCTTCCGGCAATGGAGGAACATATTATGCAGACTGTCATCACGATCAACGCCGTCATCATGGCGCTATTTTTCGTATGCTATTCCTATCAATTCTTCTATGTGGCGGTGGCGCTGCTGAAGCGGAAAAAATTCACCTGCCGCAATGAAAACCACCGCATTGCCGTCCTCATCGCCGCGCGCAACGAGGAAAACGTCATCGGCCAGCTGCTCGACAGCATCCACGCGCAGAAGAACTATCCTATGGACCACGTGGACATCTACGTCGGCGCGGACAACTGCACGGATGACACGGCCCGCGTGGCGCGCGAGCGCGGCGCGATCGTCTTTGAGCGCCACGATACGGTGCATGTCGGCAAGGGCTATGTGCTCAATGAAATGCTCAAGCGCATCAAGCGCCCGGGCCGCAAGCACTACGATGCCTATCTCGTGCTGGACGCCGACAATATCCTCGACCCGAACTTCATCTCCGAGATCGAGAAGGTCTACTCCAGCGGCTATGAGATCGTAACGTGCTACCGCAACTCCAAAAACTACGGCGACAACTGGATCTCCGCGGGCTATGCGCTGTGGTTCCTGCGTGAGGCGCAGTATCTCAATAACGCGCGCATGCGCCTTGGAAGCAGCTGCGCCGTGTCTGGCACAGGCTTTCTGTTTTCCGACGGTGTGCTGGAAGCGTGCGGCGGCTGGAACTTCTTCCTGCTGACCGAGGACATCGAGTTTACCATTGACAACGTCGTGCGCGGGGAAAAGGTCGGCTACGCGGCGGGCGCGGTGCTCTATGACGAGCAGCCCACGAGCTTTGCCCAGTCCTGGCGCCAGCGCATGCGCTGGTCGAAGGGCTACCTGCAGGTGTTCCGCAAGTACGCCTCCGAGCTCTTCTCCGGCATTGCGCGCGGCAGCTTTTCCTGCTATGACATGACGATGAATATCATGCCCGCGGCGGTGCTCACGGGTTTGAGCGTGGTCGTGAACATCGGCGCGGCGATCGCGAACGCGACGTCAGGCGGTTCGATGGCGGTGCTGGCGGTCTCCGTGCTGCAAACGCTGATGAGCCTGTACTTAACGCTCTTTGTGCTCGGCGCGATCACGACCGTGACGGAGTGGAAGAATATCCGCTGCGCGGCGTGGAAAAAGGTGCTCTACGCCTTCACGTTCCCGCTCTTCATGCTCACCTACGTGCCGATCTGCATTGCGTCGCTCTTTACGAAGGTCGAGTGGAAGCCAATCTGCCACACCAGAGTGATGACGCTTGAGCAGATCGAAGAGCCCGGCCTGCGCGCATCGTAAAAAGCGATTTTCCATAAAAGGGGAGAGGGTGAAAACCCTCTCCTCGTTTTTTATTATTACCGCTTGTCGCCGGGCTTAAAAATGAGCGCCATCAGCACAGCAAAGACGACCGCTGCGGCGATGCCGCCTGCCGTGGCGCTGAGGCCGCCGGTCATCACGCCGAGCCACCCCTGCTCTTGAACGGCTTTTTCGACGCCCTTGGCGAGCGAGTAGCCAAAGCCGAGCAGCGGCACGGTCGCGCCCGCGCCGCCCCATTTGACGATGGGCTCGTAGACGCCGATGGCCGTCAGTAAAACGCCGCAGACGACATAGCCCGCCAGGATACGCGCGGGCGTGAGGGGCGTTTTGTCGATGAGAATCTGTCCGATGGCGCAGAGGATGCCGCCGCAGAGAAAGGCGTTCAGATAATCCACCGCTTATCCCTCCTTGTGATTCGAGAATACGACCGCGTGGCAGATGCCGGGGATGCTCTCGCCCTGAAATGTCGTCGTGGGGGAGAGCAGCGCGCCCGTCGGCGCGAAGATGATGCGGTTCCATTTGCCCTCGCGCATCCCGCGCAGCAGATACCCGCACAAAACGCTTGCCGAGCAGCCGCAACCGCTGCCGCCGCAGTGCATGTCCTGCGATTCGATGTCGTAGAGCAGAAGCCCGCAGTCGGTGTAGCGCTCACCGAGAGGGAGCCCATCGCGCGCGAAAAAGTCCGAGACGATCTGATGCCCGAGCCTGCCGAGGTCGCCCGTCACGATGAGGTCATAGTCTTCGGGTTTTGTCCTCGTGTCGCGAAAGAGCGCGCACAGCGTGTCATAGGCGGCGGGGGCCATCGCCGCGCCCATGTTGTTTGCGTCAGTGACGCCCTTGTCGACGATTTTCCCGGTTGTCACGTGTGTGATATAGGGCCCCTCGCCCTCGCACGCGAGGAGGCAGCAACCGCTGCCTGTGGCCGTCCACTGCGCGGTCGGCGTGCGCTGCGAGCCGTAGGGCACCGGCATGCGGTACTGCCGCTCGGCGGTGCAGAAGTGCGAGGAGGTCAGCGCCGCGACGCAAGAGGCATACCCGCCGTCGAGCATCAATGCGGCGAGCGACAGGCTCTCGCCCATCGTGGAGCACGCACCGTAGAGTCCATAGAATGGGATGCGGCTCTTTCGCAGAGCGAACGACGAGCCGACGCACTGGTTCAAAAGATCACCCGCAAAGATGAGGTCAAGGTCACTCACCTTGAGCCCCACCTTTTCCAGCGCGCGGGAGAGCGCGTGGCGCTGCATGGTACTCTCACCCTTTTCCCAGGTCTTCTCGCCGAAGAAGTGATCCTCGCTCAATTCGTCAAAGTATTCGCGCAGCGGGCCTTCGCCCTCGAACCGCCCGCCGACGGCGGCGAACGAGAGGACGGAGGGACATGTGCGCAGGCGGCGCGTCTGCGCGCCGACGGTTTTTTGCTCCATCACGCTCTTCCTTTCCGATGGATTTAGGGGAATCGTTCAAAAGTGGCATTAGTTTCTGCCGTTTTTCCAAGAATATGAGTACTTGACGCATATTGCGCAAGATGTTATGATAAAAATACATTGATATAGGAGGATTTTTCCGTGAAGCATGTGATTTCTACGACCACTGCCCCCGGCGCCGTCGGCCCCTACTCCCAGGCGATCGAAGCAAACGGTTTTGTATTTGTCTCCGGCCAGCTTCCGCTGGACCCGGCGACCGGCGCATTTGTTCCCGGCGGCACGTCCGAGCAGGCGGAGCAGAGCATCAAGAATCTGCTCGCGGTGCTCGAGGCGGCTGGCTGCAAGGCTGAGGACGTTGTCAAGACGACCGTGTTTATGATCGATATCGGCGATTTCGGCGTTGTCAACGAGGTGTACGGCAAGTATTTCTCCGGCGAGTGCCCCGCGCGCTGTGCGATGCAGGCGGCCGCCCTGCCCAAGGGCGCGCTGGTCGAGATCGAGGCCATCGCGGTCAAGCCGTAAAGCGCGAAAACCAAAAAGAAAAGGGAGAAACAGCGTGTTTCTCCCTTTCTTTTTGCGCACGGACGCGGTATAATATCCAAATTACCATATGATATTTTACTTTCCGGGAGGAAATGGAATGAAAGAAGAAATGCGTACCATCGGCTATCTCTGCCCCGCGTGCCACAAGCGCGTCATCCAGCAGAGAAGCGTGTTTGCCCTGAGCGCCTCGGGCGTGGTCGTGAGCTGCGAGTGCGGCGAATCCAGCCTGACCATCGAGGCGGAGGAGAACAAATTCCGCCTGAGTGTGCCGTGCGGCGTGTGCGGTGAGGAGCATCTGGCGGAGTGCAGCGCCGACAAGCTCCTGCACGGGCGCGGCATCGGCCTTGCCTGCCCCGATACGAAGATGCTCTGCTGCTTCATCGGCGAGGACTACGCCGTCGAGCACGAGATGGAGCAGCTTTCGCTCGCGGCGGCCAAGGAGCGCGAGCAGGGCGACGACCCCGCCGCCTTTGCCGACAGCGTCATCATGTATGAGATCCTCTCCGAGCTCAAGGAGATCGCCGCGCGCAAGGATGGCATCACCTGCTCCTGCGGCAGCAAAAGCTACGGCATGGAGATCCACAGCACCTACGTCGACCTTGTGTGCAAAAGCTGCGGCGCGAAGCTGCGCATCCCTGCGGCAACGGATGAGGACCTTGACCGCCTCTGCTGCCGCATGAAATTACAGATCAAAAGCGAGTGAGGGAAGACTATGATCGGTTTTCTTGCGAGTCGGTTCATCAAAGACTATCAGAACACGTCCGACGCCGCAGTGCGGCGCGCTTACGGTGTGCTTTGCGGCGCGGTGGGCATTGTCATCAATTTGCTGCTCTTCGCGCTCAAGCTGTTTGCGGGGACGCTTGCGGGCTCTGTCGCCGTCACGGCGGATGCCTTTAACAACCTGTCCGACGCGGGCGCGTCCATCGTGACGCTGCTGGGCTTTCGTTTGGCCGGGCAGAAGCCCGACCCCGAGCATCCGTTCGGCCACGGGCGGCTCGAGTACATCTCGGGTCTCATCGTCTCGATCGTCATCTTGCTGATGGGCTTTGAGCTGCTGCGCGATGCCGTGGGCGCGATCCTGCACCCCGAGTCGGTCGAGTGCAGCGCACTGACGGTGGCGATCCTGCTTGTCTCCATCTGCGCCAAGTTCTACATGTACTGCTACAACCGCGGTGTGGGAAAGAAGATCAGCGCCGCCGCTATGCAGGCGACGGCGGCAGACAGCCTGTCCGACTGCGCGGCGACCGCGGCGGTGCTGCTTGCGACACTGGCGGGCTATTTCCTGCACTGGCAGATCGACGGCTGGTGCGGCCTTGTTGTGTCGCTGCTCATTCTGTGGGCGGGCTTCCAGGCGGCAAAGGACACGCTCTCTCCGCTGCTTGGCCAGCCGCCGACAGAGGAATTCGTGCAGGAGATCCGCGATATTGTGATGGCGAATAAGGCCGTGTGCGGCATCCACGACCTTGTGGTGCACGATTACGGCCCCGGCCGCGTGATGATCTCGCTGCATGCCGAGGTGCCCGCGCACGGCGATATTCTCACCCTGCACGACGAGATCGACAACGTGGAAAAGCAGCTGCACGATAAGCTCGGCTGCGAGGCGGTCATTCACATGGATCCCGTGGTGACGAATGATGAAGCGGTAAATGCTGCGCACCAGAGGATCGCAGCACTGGTGCGGGGCATCGACGAGAACATCTCCATCCACGATTTCCGCATGGTCACGGGGCCGACGCACACGAATGTGATCTTCGACGCCGTTGTTCCCTACGGCTGCAAAATGAGCGACAGGGAAGCGGAGGAGAAGATCAAAAAGGCGGTACACGAGCTGGATCCGAGCTATTTCGCTGTGGTGCAGATCGACAAGAGCTATGTGAGATAAGCGCACGCGCGCAAAGGAGAAGCTATGACGGACGAAGTCAAGAAATTAAAAGAACTCATCGACGGAACGGACAACATCGTGTTTTTCGGCGGGGCAGGTGTTTCGACCGAGAGCGGTATCCCGGATTTTCGCAGCGTGGATGGCCTGTATCATCAGCAGTGGGACGACCCGCCGGAGACGATCCTGAGTCACACGTATTATGAGCGCTATCCCGAGAAGTTTTTCGCCTTTTACCGCGCGAAGCTCCTCTGCGAAGGCGCAAAGCCCAACGCCGCGCACTTAAAGCTCGCCGAGTGGGAAAAGGAAGGGAAGCTCAAGGCCGTCATCACGCAGAATATCGACGGGCTGCATCAGGCGGCGGGCAGCAAGAATGTCCTCGAGCTGCACGGAAGCACCTTGCGCAACTACTGCGAGAAGTGCGGCAAGTTCTACGACGTGTCCTACATCAAGCATTCGCAGGGCGTGCCGCGCTGCACCTGCGGCGGGCGCATCAAGCCCGACGTGGTGCTCTACGAAGAGGACCTGGACGAAAAGACGCTCTATCGCGCAGTGGAGTACATTCAGGAGGCCGACGTGCTCATCATCGCGGGCACATCGCTCGCGGTCTATCCGGCGGCGGGCCTCGTGCGCTACTATCGCGGACACAAGCTCGTTGTCATCAACAAGACGCCGCTCGACCGCGGACTTGGTGCAGACCTTGTCATCACGGGAGCCGTGGGGGAGACGCTCGCGCAGCTTTAACGCAAAAAAGATGCCGGAAAAGTTTGAAAAATCTGAGCTTTTCCGACATTTCTCTTACAGCAAAATTTTTTATTTTTTCTCTCAAAAAAAGGTTGACATTTGGCCTATTTTGGGCTTATAATAGCCAAGCGGTCGTTGAGAGACAGCCGTTTGAAAGATGAACATGCGGGTGTGCTGGAATTGGCAGACAGGCTAGCTTGAGGTGCTAGTGTTCGTATGGACGTGCGGGTTCAAGTCCCGCCATCCGCACCATCTTTTTAAAAATCAAATATGCGCGAGTGGTGGAATTGGCAGACTCGCTAGATTCAGGTTCTAGTGTTCATTACGGACGTGCGGGTTCAAGTCCCGCCTCGCGCACCATGATTGATCCTTGAAAGCATTGTGCTTTCAAGGATTTTTTCGTTTCTGCGATTCTTTGACCCTTATTTA
>NZ_JPJG01000093.1 GCF_000765235.1 Oscillibacter sp. ER4
AAATGATAATTTAGCGGCTCAAATGCGAGCATATTTCAAGGAATATACAGCAAATAACGCTTCAATAACAGGCAAACTCAAAGATTACTCAGTTATGCAGTACGGTTACACTGAAACAGCTACCACCGAACCAGTTGGACCGAAGTTCTTACGTATAACAGACATCGCTCAGAATTATATTGATTGGAATGGTGTACCATATTGTCCAATCAGCGAGGGAAATCATGAAAAATATGTTCTCTCGGAAGGCGATGTCGTTGTAGCTCGGACAGGAGCAACCGTGGGGTATGCTAAAATGGTCGGCAGAAATATTCCCGATTCTGTATTTGCATCGTTCCTTGTTAGAATAAGACCCATTGATGACGAATACAGATACTACTTTGGACTTGCAATTACATCTTCCGAGTTCCTTGATTTTGTTCAGACGAACGCTGGGGGTTCAGCTCAACCGCAAGCAAATCCTCCGCTTTTAGGGGAATTTGAGCTTTCTATTCCTAATAAGCAAAGTCTGCCAGAGTTCAACACAAAGATTTCCTCGTTTCTCGGAGTTATCGAGTCTAATGAAACGGAAATATCAAAGCTCCACGAGGTCAAAGATACTATGGTGAAGATGTTATCAAGCCGCTAAATTATCATTTACAGGAGGAATGACCACAATGAAATGTACCAACTGCGGGAATGATAATCCTGCTACCCTCTGGGATGAGGGAGACACAATTTACTGCTCAGTGTGTACTCACAGAACGCGGAAAACTGACTTTGAAGACGATTCGGTTCAATGTCCATACTGCCACCGCCTGAGAGATAAAAAGGCGATGTATTGCAGATATTGCAATTCCTCTGACTGGACACCAAGTAGTCCGGCAGAGTTTGCCGAAATTGATAAGATATTAAAGGACATGGGCTATTAGAAATTGAAATACTCTCACCAGTGGCGAGAGTTTTACCCTAAGAACTGCCACTGAAAAGTCGTTCTCTGAGAATAATCAAAGGAGATACGACAATGAAAAAACAACTGATTCAAGAAGTGCAGCGTCAGATGCTTCCGTTTCTGAACAACGCACAGTTAAAACAGCTTCAAAGTGTCCTTGAAGGGGTGCTGAGTGGCGTAGAGCTAAGTCACAGCGCTGGCATGGTAGAAAGCGCAAAGGTCGATACGGTTGTCTGTTTCATCAACGCAAAACGTATTGAAGGCTGCTCAGAAAAAACCTTGAGCTATTACCGTCAGACCATTGTGTCAATGCTATCCGGCATTGACAAAGAACCACAAGAGATCGTAACTGAGGACTTGCGAAAGTACCTGACAGAGTATCAGACAAGCCGGAAATCAAGCAAGGTCACGATAGATAATATCCGTCGCATCCTGTCCAGCTACTTTTCGTGGCTTGAAGATGAGGACTACATCGTGAAAAGCCCGGTGCGCCGGATTCACAAAGTAAAAACGGCAAAGGTGATCAAGGAAACCTACACCGATGAGGCATTGGAAATCATGCGGGACAACTGCTGCAATGTCCGCGATCTCGCTATGATTGACCTTCTCGCATCCTCCGGAATGCGTGTCGGTGAGATGATTGCCCTTAACCGCGATGACATCAACTTCAATGAACGGGAATGCGTTGTTTTCGGAAAAGGAAGCAAGGAACGGATCGTTTATTTCGATGCCAGGACAAAAATCCATCTCCAAAACTATCTGGAAAGCCGCACAGACACCTGTTCAGCGTTGTTTGTCTCGCTGACCGCACCGAATGACCGTTTGCAGATTGGCGGCGTAGAAAGACGGCTTCGAGAACTGGGGAAAAGGCTGAATCTGCCTCGTGTCCATCCACATAAGTTCCGAAGAACACTGGCAACATCTGCCATAGATAAAGGGATGCCCATAGAGCAAGTCCAGCAGCTCTTAGGGCATCAGAAAATCGACACGACCATGCACTATGCTATGGTCAAACAGCAAAACGTCAAGCTGGCACACAGAAAATACATAGGGTGAGGTGTCACAATGAAAGAAGGATATAGGCTGCTTGGAGACTTCATTCGCCAAGTCGATGTCAGGAACACAGACGGAAAAGAGGAAAACCTTTTAGGTGTTTCCGTCCAAAAGATGTTCATTCCCTCTATTGCAAACACGGTTGGTACCGACTTTACGAAATACAAGGAAGTCAAACGGGGGCAGTTTACCTACATTCCAGATACTTCTCGGCGTGGAGACAAAATTGGTATTGCTCTTCTAACGGATTATGATGAGGGGCTTGTCAGCAATATCTATACCGTTTTTGAAGTGAAAGATGAAAACGAGCTACTGCCTGAATACTTAATGCTCTGGTTCAGCAGACCGGAGTTTGATCGTTACGCACGTTTTAAGTCTCACGGTAGCGTCCGGGAAATAATGGACTGGGATGAAATGTGCAAGGTAGAGCTACCTGTCCCCTCTATTGACAAACAGCGCAGCATTGTGAAGGCGTATCAGACCATTACGGAGCGGATCGAGCTAAAACGGCGTATAAATGATAATTTAGCGGCTTAACCCTGAAAGCAAGGTCTGTGCGAAATCTGTAAGTTTTTCCATCTCAAGATTATTGTCAGCAACAGCAGCA
>NZ_JPJG01000094.1 GCF_000765235.1 Oscillibacter sp. ER4
TTGCAGCACTCCAATCTTCATTATTTTACGCCAGTATTCGTTTCAAAGATATCAATAAGAAATGGCAACATTGCTTCCTGTTCCCTAACATAGCTCATCCTGCACCTCCTAAAAAATAAATCTTAGGATTAGCAAAAGCTGTTACAAAATAGTTTCTAAATATTTAGAGTGCAATAGCTTTTGCTATGCACCCAAAAAGTACCTGCCATACTACAATGCCCTCCTTTTTGTCATTTTATATCAATTTATTTTCTTAGCGTTATCTGCCATACAGCACACCGCAAATAACTAATAAAACACCGGATACAAACAACATAGATTGCACACTAACAATGTCTGCCAATGGTCCCAGAAATAGAATAGCTATTGGCAAAGCACTTGTTGATGCTATTTGAATAATTGAAAAAACTCGCCCTAATACATCTGGCTCTGTAATTTCCTGAACATATACGGTTTGTACAGTAGTGAGTATAGGCATTAAGAATCCTGCTATTAAGATAAATACGAGATACAATGCAAAATTTGTCGCAATACTCATAAACCCAAATGCTATTCCAAATGCAATAAAAACAGCAGCAATTGCAAATACCTTATTTTTAATTTGCTTTCTTAAAGCAATAAAAACGCCTCCAATAAGAGAACCAACAGTCCAAAGAATTTCATTTGCAGTCAATCGCCATACTTCATTTCCAAATGTACGTTCAATCATTAACGGCGATAATACCATTGCCGGGGTCAGCAAAATAAAGGCAATAGCATAGAAAGCAATTAGTTTCTTTAACTCGGAATGTTCAAATACATAATCTATTCCTGCACGAATATCTGAAATCATTGAGTTTGTATTTACTGTTGAATTTTGTTTTCCAACCTTGATCATGCTCATTATGGTAATAGCAATAACTGCTGTAACAACATCGACCATGAAAGCCCAAACAAGACCGATGGAACCAAGCAAAACTCCACCAATAGCAGGAGCAAGTAATAAACAAATTGCATTTACTGTTTGATTAATACCCTGAATTTTAGTCAAATTTTCTTTTGGCACTATTTGCGGATAAATAGCATTGACTGCCGGAGATTGAATGCCTGCCCCCGTCGAACGAATTGCTAAAACAACCAACAATAGAATTTTATCTTGAAAACCTGCCCAATACGATATTGCTAAACCCAATGTTGCCAACGCTATAAAACCGTCTGCCGCCATAATCATATATTTACGATTAAACCTATCTGCTAAGGCACCTCCCCATAAGGAGATTATTATTTGGGGCAGATTGCTAAATATAGTTGCCATCATCATCCAAAAGCCTGATGATGTTTCAAGGGTTATATGCCAGATTACAGCATAGCCAACAATTGACGAACCAAAAAGAGATATATTTTGGCTTAATAAAAATAATACAGCGGAAACTTTCCAGTTTTTATTTGATTTCATATATAGTATCCTTTCTTCTTCATAAACACAAGGACAACAAAAAAGCGACACGCTAAAACGCAACTGTCGCTTATATATCTATATATAAAATAGTTGTGTCTATGTGTTTTTAATTAAATTTATTTTGTTTATCCAAGATAATAAAATAATTAATAATAATTCCTGACATAAGAACGATGCTCCTTTCATATTTCATGATCGTTGAAATTGTATCTTAATGAGCCATGTAAGTTAAGCATCATGTAAATTCGGCCTAACAAAACTCCATACAATTACACAATATTATAATTCATTTTAACTCAGCAGTCAACATATAAAACGCAATAATTAGAGTTATGAAAGAAGTAACATTAAAAGCAGAGAAAGCCGAAACGGTTTTCCTGCTTTATTTTTTTATTCAGAGCGGCGAAAGGAGGCTTGAAAATGG
>NZ_JPJG01000095.1 GCF_000765235.1 Oscillibacter sp. ER4
CGGCAACGCCGCGCTATGGGCAGTGCAATCGGCAAGCATTGCAGCTCTTCGAGCTGCTCGCTTGCAATGGGAAACGCCTTTCTTTTGGACGGTCACACCGCCCGTTTTCTTTCTCGGGAAAGAAAATGGGGGGGTGGTTTCGTCCCACGCAGTGGGACAAGAGGTTCGAGGAGTTTACTCCTCGCTCTCCTCATGCTCTGTGAGCGCCATGGAAATGACGCTATCTCCCTCTTCCTTGAAGCGCATGACGATCACGCCCTGCGTGGCTCTGCCCGTCGTGCGGATGGCCTCCACCGGCGTGCGGATGAGGATACCCGCGCGCGTGACGAGCAGCAGATCCTCGCTGCCGTCCACGACCTTGACGCCGACGATGCCGCCGGTCTTCTCGGTCACCATGTAGTTCTTAATGCCGAGGCCGCCGCGGTTCGTGATGCGGTATTCCTCGACCGGCGTCTTCTTGCCGTAGCCCTTTTCGGTGATGGTCAGGACTTCCTTGCCCTCCTGGGCGCGGGCGGCGCCGACGACATAGTCGCCCTCGCGCAGCTTGATGCCGCGCACGCCGACCGCCGTGCGGCCCATCGCACGGACATCGGTCTCGTCAAAGACGACCGCCATACCGTCGTGCGTGGCGATCAGAATCTTCTGCTCGCCGTCCGTCTCGCGCACGCTCACCAGCTCGTCGCCCTCGTCGAGGTTCAGCGCGCGGATGCCGTTGTTGCGCAGGTTCTTGAGCGTCTCGACCGGCAGACGCTTCACCGTGCCGTTGCGCGTCACCATGGTGAGGAACAGATTTTCGGCGTTCAAGTCGCGGAAGTGGATCATCGCCTGCACGCGCTCGCCCGTCTCCACCTGGATGATGTTGACGATGTTTGTGCCCTTGGCAGCCTTGCCGCTCTCGGGGATCTGATAGCCCTTCTTGCGGTACACCTTGCCGGTGTCCGTAAAGAAGAGGATATAGTCGTGGGTCGAGGCGGTGAACACGTCGACCACCGTGTCCTCGTCGCGGGTGGTGATGCCCTTCTTGCCCATGCCGCCCTTACTCTGCGCGGTGTACTCGCTCGCGCTCGTGCGCTTGATGTAGCCGTTGCGGGTCAGGGTGAAGACACACTGCTCCTCCTCGATGAGGTCTTCAATGTCGATCTCGTCCTCGACCTCCTGAATTTCGGTCTTGCGCTCATCGCCGTACTTGTCGCGGATCTCAAGAAGCTCGTCCTTCAAAACGCCCTTGAGCATCGTCTCGTTGGAGAGAAGCTCGACAAAGTAGGCGATCTTCTTTTCCAGCTCGTCAAACTCGTTCTGGAGCTTTTCGCGGTCGAGGCCCTGCAAAGCCTTCAGGCGCATATCGAGAATGGCCTGCGCCTGCACGTCGGAGAGCGAGAAGCGTTCCATCAGCTTTTCCTTCGCGTCGTCGTAGCTCGTGCGGATGATGTGGATGACCTCGTCGATGTTGTCCTGCGCGATCAGTAAGCCCTGTAAGAGGTGCTCGCGCTCGCGCGCCTTTTTGAGGTCATACTGCGTTCTGCGCGTGATGAGCTCTTCCTGGAAGGTAAGATACTCGTCGATGATATGGCGCAGGGACAGAATTTTCGGCTGCTTCTGGTTGTCGACGAGCGCCAGCATATTGATGGCGAAGCTCGTCTGAAGCTGCGTCTGGGCGAACAGGCGGTTTAAGACCACCTGCGGGTTCGCGTCGTGCCTGACTTCGATGACGATGCGCATGCCCGTGCGGTCGGTTTCGTCGCGGATGTCGGAAATGCCCTCCAAACGCTTGTCGTTCACCTGGTCGGCCATGTTCTTGATGAGCATGCGCTTGTTCACTTGATACGGAAGCTCGGTGACGATGATGCGCGTGCGGTCGCGGCCGAATTCTTCAAATTCCGTGCGGGCGCGCAGGATGATCTTACCGCGGCCCGTGGCGTAAGCCGCGCGGATGCCGCTGCGGCCCATAATGATGCCCTTGGTCGGGAAGTCGGGGCCCGTGACGTGCTGCATCAGGTCATAAAGCGTCGCCTCGGGATTGTCGAGCACGCAGACGCAGGCGTTGATGACCTCGGTCAGGTTGTGCGGCGGGATGTTCGTCGCCATACCGACGGCGATACCGGAAGAACCGTTGACCAGCAGGTTCGGGAAGCGCGCGGGCAGCACGCGGGGCTCCTTGCGGCTCTCGTCGAAGTTCGGGTCCCAGTCGACGGTCTCCTTGTCGATGTCGCGCAGCATTTCGTTCGCGATCTTCGACATTCTGGCCTCGGTGTATCGGTAGGCGGCCGGAGGGTCGCCATCAATGGAACCGAAGTTGCCGTGGCCATCGACGAGCATATAGCGCATGGAGAAGTCCTGCGCGAGACGCACGAGCGCGTCGTACACCGACGCGTCGCCGTGCGGATGATAGCGGCCCAGCACGTCGCCGACGCAGGTCGCCGACTTTTTGAACGCCTTGTCGCTCGTCAGGCCGTCTTCGTACATGGCGTACAGGATGCGGCGGTGGACAGGCTTCAAGCCGTCGCGCACATCGGGCAGCGCGCGCCCGACGATGACCGACATCGCGTATTCGATGTAGGAGGACTGCATCTCGTGCACGAGCTCGCTCTGCACGATCTTTTGGTTGGGGAATTGAATGTCTTCGGGTTTGTAATCCACGTTTTTGTGTGCCATTTTCTTCGTCCTCCTCTCTTAAAAGTCCAGATTGACCGCGTATTTCGCGTTCTGTTCGATGAATTCCTTGCGCGGCTCGACCTTCTCGCCCATCAGCACCGTGAACGTCTCGTCGGCGAGCACTGCGTCCTCGAGCGTGATGCGCTTGAGCGTGCGCTTTTCGGGGTCCATGGTCGTCTCCCACAGCTCATGCGGGTTCATTTCACCAAGACCTTTGAAGCGCGAAATATCGACCTTTGCGTTCGGATTGTCGCCGCGCAGCTCGGCGGAGTATTGATCGCGCTCCTCCGGCGTGAAGGCAAGGCGCGTCGTCTTGCCGCGCGTCAACTTGAAAAGCGGCGGCACCGCGGCATAGACATAGCCGTTTTCAATGAGCGGGCGCATATAGCGGAAGAAGAACGTCAACAGCAGCGTCCGGATGTGCGAGCCATCGACATCGGCATCCGCCATGATGATGACCTTATGATAGCGGAGCTTATTGATATCGAAATCCTCGCCAAGGCCGGCGCCGAGCGCGATGATGACGGGCTGGAGCTTGTCGTTGCCGTAAATTTTGTCGGCGCGCACCTTTTCGACGTTCAGCATCTTGCCCCAGAGCGGCAGGATCGCCTGGAAGCGTGAGTCGCGTCCCTGGGTGGCAGAGCCGCCTGCCGAGTCGCCCTCTACGATGTAGAGCTCGGTGAGTTCGGGGTTATTCTCGTTGCAGTCGCGCAGCTTGTCGGGCATCGCCGCGCCGCCGAGGGCGCTCTTGCGGCGGATGGACTCGCGCGCCTTGCGCGCGGCCTCTCGCGCGCGGTTGGCCGTCATGGCCTTATCCAAAATCGTGCGCGCCACGACGGGGTTCTCCTCAAGAAACTGCATCAGCCGGTCGGAGACGATGCCGTCGACCAGCGTGCGGATCTCGGAATTTCCGAGCTTTGCCTTCGTCTGACCTTCGAACTGCGCGTTCGTGAGCTTGACGGAGATGACGCAGGTCAGGCCCTCGCGGCAGTCTTCGCCGCTTACTTTGTCGCCCTCTTTGATGATGCCGTTTTTGATGCCGTAGGCGTTCAAAACGCGCGTGAGCGCGGCCTTGAAGCCGGTCTCGTGCATGCCGCCCTCGGGTGTGTGGACGTTGTTGGCGAACGACAGGATATTTTCCTGATAGCCGTCGTCATACTGGAGCGCCAGTTCCGCGAACGAATCGCCCTTCATGCCGCTCATGTAGATGACGCTGTTGTGCAGGGGGTCTTTCTTTTTGTTGAGCCAGGTGACGAACTCGCGGATACCGCCCTCGTAGCACATCGAGTCACGGCGCTCGCTCTCGGGCTTTTCTTCACTCTCAAGGCGCTTATCCTCGATGGTGATGCGAAGACCCGCGTTCAGAAACGCCTCCTCGCGCATGCGGGTATGCAGCGTTTCGTAGGAGTATTCGAGCTCTTCGAACATCTCGGGATCGGGCTTGAACGTAACGGTCGTGCCCGTGTGGTCGGTCGAGCCGATGATGGTCATCTCCTGCGTGATCTTGCCGCGGGAGAATTTCATCTCGTAGATGTTGCCGTTTTTGTGGACCTGCACCGTCAGCCATTCGGACAGCGCGTTGACAACGCTCGCGCCGACGCCGTGCAGTCCACCGGAGACCTTGTAGCCTCCGCCGCCGAACTTGCCGCCTGCGTGCAGCACGGTGTAGACGACCTCGAGCGCGGGACGGCCCGTCTGCGCCTGAATGTCGACCGGAATGCCGCGGCCGTTATCCACAACGGTGATGGTGTTGCCCTCGTTGATCGTCACTTGAATTTCCGTGCAGTAGCCCGCAAGCGCTTCGTCAATGGAGTTATCCACAATTTCGTAGACGAGGTGATGCAGGCCGCTCACCGACGTCGAGCCGATGTACATGCCCGGGCGCTTGCGCACCGCCTCAAGCCCCTCGAGAACTTGAATTTCCGAGGCGTTATAATCATTGTTTTCATCCACCGCCGTGGATTGCAGGATCTCATTTTCTGCCATTTGGGTTCTCCTTTCGTCATCAGGCAGGAAGAACCGGGTCGGAGCCCTTTCCGGCCCGTTTCTCCCTGCCTCGAGCACTATTTTGATGGGAAAGCCGCTTACATCGCGGCTGTTGTTTTCTTCTTTTGAATCACGCAGTAAATACCGTACACCAGCGCCTGACTCATTAGGTACAGAAACAAAATGCCCGTGATTGGCCCGACGGGAAACGTCGAATCCGCACCGTGGAACTGCCAGAGCACTTCGCATGCAAGCCAGAAGAGCGCCGACACCTTCATTTTCTTCCGAAAGAGCCACTTGTTGCCCTCGTCCGTTTTGAGCCGCCACGTGAAATACACCGTCAGCAGCGTGAAAAAGCCGAGCGCGATGGGCAGTATCCAGCGCTCATTGTGGGGAAGGGAAAAGGGACTTGCCAGCATTGTCAAAGCAACGGGGATATTCATGTCTGCTCCTCCATTCTCTTTTGCAGTGTTTGGCTCGAAAGCTCGGATAAATAAACCAGCTGCGGGTGATACGGGTGGTCGCACACTAAAAACGACTTGGGAATGTCCTCGCAGGCGTCGATGACTAAGCTCTCATCCTCCGCCCGGCGGAGAAATTCTGATGTTCTCTTCGATTGCGACGTGATCTCGAGATCAAAGACGCCGATGATGTGCTTTTCGGGTAACATGACATTGTTGCCGATGTGCAGGTACATGGTACCTCCTCAGATATCGCGCTCAAAGGGCGCGGGGTGGTCTCCCATTGGCATGGGAGTGCGCAGTCAAAGGGGGGATTCTCTTTCCAAAGAGAATCCCCCCTTTGGAACCCCAAGAGAAATGCGAGGGGAGTCCCCCTCGACCCCCGACATTGCGGGTTTGCAGCTTGAATAACTGCACGCGCTGCGCAGTGTGGGTGCGGTGTACATGGCTTCGCCATGAATCTTCTGCGAGTCGTCACCACTCTCAACCGCGCCTTACTGTCGTGAGGCTCGAGTGACGTTTGCTTGGCGGCAGACTGCGTGCGGAATGCGGCATTGCTTCGCTCGCCGCATTGTGGAGTGCTCCAATAGACGGAAAATAGTCAGCACTTCTACAAGATCAGCAGAGCGGCAGCGGATAATAGAAGCAAACCAAATCGTATAGCAACTTCAACGCGGCAACGCCGCGCGCAGACATTTCCATTCCGGAGGCATAAAGGCCGTTCAAGCCCGAGACTGCCAATCTAAACGCCTTTCTTTTGGACGGTCACACCGCCCGTTTTCTTTCTCGGGAAAGAAAATGGGGGGTGTGGTCTTGCCGCCCGCAGGCGGCATATCCCAGCCGCATAGGTGCGGCTAAACTACCGCTCCCTGCGAGATATGGAACACTTTTCCACTCAAAAGTGTCCCCAACCGATCCTCTTCACAGCACGTGATAAACACCTGCCCGCCAAGGATGCGGTTGAGCACATATTCCTGCCGCCGTGGGTCCAGCTCGGACAGCACATCGTCGAGCAATAACAGCGGTGTGCGGGATGTGATCTCGCGGTAAATCTCCCGCTCGGCGAGCTTGAACGCCAGCGCCGCCGTACGGGTCTGGCCCTGAGACGAAAACTGCCTTGCGTTCACGCCGCCGATCGTCACGGCGATATCGTCCTTATGCGGGCCGGAAAGGCACATTCTTGATGCCCGTTCCGCCGCCGCGTGCGATGCCTGATGCGCGCGCAGCTGGTCGTAAATCGTTTCAATTGGCGCGAGCGGGTCTGAAATGGTCGAAACCGTCTGGTATTCGACGCCCAGCTCTTCCCTGCCGCCGGAGCATTCGCGGTGCGCGATGCCCGCATATTCCTTCAATCGCTCGCAGAACCGCGCACGGTAGTAGATGATGACCGCGCCGCTCTGCGCCATGCGCAGATCAAATTCCGGCAAAGTATCAAGAAGCGACGGATACTCCTCGCTGTCGCGCAGAATGCGCGTTTTGTGCTCGTAGGCGCGGTGATAGTCGCTGAGCGCCTGCGCGTAGCGCGCGCGCAGTTGGCAGAGCGCGTCGTCCATGAACTTGCGCCGCGCCGCCGCGCCGTCGCGGATCAGCAGCAGATCCTCCGGACAGAAGTAGACCGCGCCGAGCATGTCGCTGAGGTCGCTCCCCTTTTTCACGGGCACCTTATTGATGAGAATTTTTCGTCTTCTCCCCGCGGCGAGCGCAATCTCGAGCAGAAAATCTCGGTTGCGCGCAAACGCGTTCGCCTTGATGCTGCATTCGCTCTTGCCGAACGAAATAAGCTCTTTTTCCGCCCTCGCGCGCGGCGAACGGGCGGAAGAGAGATAGACGATTGCTTCCAAGAGGTTCGTCTTTCCCTGCGCGTTCTCACCGACGATGACGTTGCAGTCCGGCGCGAACGTGACATTCAGCGCGTCGTAATTGCGAAAGTTCCGCAGCGCCAACGCGTCAATTCGCATAGGAGACCGTCAGCTCTTTGCCGTCGAAGGCGACCGTGTCGCCCGGGCGGATCTTCTTGCCGCGCATCGTGCAGACCTCGCCGTTGACCGAAACGTCGCCGTTCTGGATGACGATCTTCGCCTCGCCGCCCGTGCCGACCAGATTCGCCAGCTTCAAGAGGTCCTGCAATTTGATAAATTCCGTGGTGATGGTAATGTCAGTCATAAAAAGTCCTTTACAAAGCGATTCCTATCAGAAATCGTTGTACCATTTTATACGATATGGATTCAGTTTTTTGTCTCAATTTGCCTTCAGGCGCACGGGCAGCACCATGTAGAGGAAGTTCTCTTCTCCCTCGACGGGAACGATGATGGCCGGCGAAATGCCGGTGTTGAGCTCCATTCTCACGGTGTCGGCGGGCGCGTAGCGCAGCGCGTCCATCAGATAACGGTTGTTGAATCCAATCTCAAGCCCCTGACCGTCGCCCGCGATGCGGCAGACGTCCTTTGCGTCGCCGTTGGCGGTCTTGGCGGACATCGTCACCTTGTCCTCGCCGAACTGGCAGCGCACGGGGCTCTTGAGCTTTTCACTGATGACGACGCTCACGCGCTCGAGGCTCTGGAGCATCGTCTTCGTGTCGACGACGACGTTGATGGGGTTTCTGCGCGGGATGGCGTTCTTATAATCGAGGAATTCACCCTCTAAGCGGCGGCAGATGAGCTCGGTCTCACCGACCTCGAAGAGAATATGGCGCTGGCCGAGCGTGATGGTCACGACCTCGTCGATCTCCTCGCAGATGCGCTCGACCTCATTGAGCGCCGTGCCGGGCGCGACGAACGAGAACGCGCCGCCCTCGATCTTTTCAAGTGCTTCCTTGCGAAGCGCAAGACGGAAGCCGTCGACGGAGACGACGGTCAGCCCCTCGGCAGATACCTCGAACAGCGAGCCCATGTGCACGGGGCGCGCTTCGTTCGTCGAAACGGCGAAGCTCGTCTGCTGGATCATGGACTTGAGCGTCTTTTCGGCGATCTGGACGGCGTACTTCTCCTCGACCTCGGGCAGCTCGGGGAAATCGGCGGCGGAGAGGCCCATGATGTCGAAATCCGCGTCGCCGCAGGTCAGGTGGATCAAAAATTTGTCGTTCGCGTTGAAGGTCACGACGTCGTCGGGCAGTCTTCTTAAAATCTCGCTGATCAGGCGCGCGTTGACGACCAGCTCGCCGGATTCCTCGACCTCGGCCGTAAACTTCGTGCGGATGCCGGTCTGCATATTGTAGCCCGAAACGGTCAGGCTCTCGCCGCCGCAGGTCAGCAGCAGTCCTTCGAGCGCAGGGATGGAGCTTTTCGCCGCGACGGCGCGGGAGGCGGTATTGACTGCATTTTGCAGCAGCAGCTTTTCGCAGGAGAATTTCATAGCGGCGTTCCTTTCGTAAAACGGGTGATTTTTTCTCTTTTGGAAAAGAAAAAGGATAGTTTTTAGAAATAGCAGCAGTAGAGGCGCAAAAATGTGGAAAACCCAATTTTTGCCCGAAGTGGCAAGGAAAATTTATCCCTCGTGGGTTGTTGAAAAGTTCTATCACTTTCCACACCCAAAATTTTGAAAAAATGTTTCCACAGCTTCCCTCTGCACAACCCTGTGGATAATGTGGAAAACTTTGTTATCTCTTGGAGTTGATGTTAATAGTGATCTCTTTGATCGTCTGGTTGAAGACGGGATCGGATTTCATCTTCTTTTCAATCTGCTCGAGCGAGTGGAGCACGGTCGTATGGTCGCGCTTGCCGAACTCGCGGCCGATATCGGGCGTCGACAGATTCGTCATGCGGCGCACGAGGTACATCGCGGCCTGACGGGCGTTGACGGCCTCGCGGCTTCGAGACGGGCCCTTGATGACCTCTTCGTCGATGCCGAAGTAGCGCGACGTTTCGGTGATGATCATCGCCGCCGTGGGGGCGAGGTTCGCGTTCTTTTTCATAAAGTCCTCGACTGCGCGGTGCGCGGCGTCGGCGTCCATCTCGCGTCCGATGAGATCGCGGTAGGCGAGAATCTTGTTCATCGTGCCCTCGAGCTGACGGACGTTGGACGTGACATTCTCGGCAATGTAACGCGCAATGTCGTCGTCGATGACGGTGCCCCACTGCGCAGCCTTATTCTTCACGATGGCAAGGCGCGTTTCAAAATCGGGCGGCTGCACATCGACAAGTAAGCCCCACTCAAAGCGCGTGCGCAGGCGGTCGTCGAGAAGGTGCATGTCAGAGGGCGGTCTATCGGAGGTCAGGACAATCTGGCGGCCGGCCTCGTAGAGCGTGTTGAACGTATGGAAAAATTCGTTCTGCACCTGCTCTTTGCCGGCGACGAACTGCACGTCGTCCACGAGCAGCAGGTCCGCGTCGCGGTACTTCGCGCGGAATTCGCTGCCGCGGCCCGCGCGCACGAGCTCGATGAATTCGTTGATGAAATCATCGCCCTTGATGTAGATGATCTTCGCCGACGGGCGCGTCGTGCGGATCTGATGAGCGATGGCGTAGATCAGGTGCGTTTTTCCAAGGCCGGAGTCGCCGTAGATAAATAGCGGGTTGTAGTGCCCCACGCCGTCGGCCACGGCGCGCGCGGCGGCATAGGCCATCTTGTTCGATTCGCCGACGACGAACGTGTCGAACGTGAATTCGCCGGAATCGAGCAGCGCGGTGGACTTTTTGACCTCGGGCTCGAAAAGGGCGGTGCTCTCCGCGGTGGAGAGGAGCTTTACGTCGAAATCGGCGGAGTAAATGTCCCGCAGGGAATCCTTGATGCGGTCAGAGAACATGGATTCGATCGTGCTGCGCTTAAAATCGTTCGGGCAGTGGAGATACAGCGTGCGGTCCTTGATGGACACGGCCTCCACCTCGTCGAACCACGTGGAGATGGTCGTCTCGGACAAGTCCTGGCTGAGGCGGGAGAGAACGATCTTCCAGATGTCTGCAACAGAGTTCACGGAAGCGCTCCTTTCTTTCTTTGGAATAAACGGCTGTGACAGCCGAAAATTTACTCCCTACATTATACCAAAAAACGCGCATGAACGCAACACATATTCTAAATATAAAACGCTGTTTTTTGCAGTGCAAAAGCCTTGAAAAACAGGCAAAAGGACACAAGAGATAGTTGCATGTTTCGATACGCGCCACAAGGTTTTGCGAGAAATGGAAACATGCACCAATTTTTGCATTTTTGGTTGACAGAATGCGGCAAAACCGATATAATACTCCCCGTATGCCGCATCAATACGGCACTATTTTTATCAACTGCGGTCCGCGGGGAGTTTTTCTCCGCCCGCCGTCGAGTAAGTGCAGTACCTCCAAAAGGGGTGCTGCCGGTAAAATTTTTTCAGGAGGTAAAACGAAATGGCTACTTCTCGCACCTATCAGCCCAAGAAGCTCCAGCGTTCCAAGGAGCACGGCTTCCGCAAGAGAATGTCCACTGCCAACGGCCGCAAGGTTATCGCTCGCCGTCGTGCACGCGGCCGCGCCCGTCTGACCCACTAAAGCGGGAGCAACTTGCGTATCGTATGCTACACATGAAACAATGAGGGACGGCCGATGAGAATGTGTTTCGATCGCCGTCCCTTGCAGGCTATGCGGAGAAATCCGCAAAAGCAGGGAGATCGCGCGTGAAAAGCACCACCACCGTCAAGGAAAATTACGAATTCCGCCGGATGTATGCCAAGGGCAAGTCCGGTGTTTCGTCCTGCCTTGTGGTGTATTATCGGAAAAACCGGCTGGGGCACAACCGCCTCGGCGTCACGGTCAGCACTAAGCTCGGCCACGCCGTCGTGCGCAACCGCGTCCGCCGCCGCATCCGCGAAATTTTCCGCCTGAGCCAGGGGAAGATGAAGCAGGGCTACGACTGCATCGTCGTCGCCCGCACAAGGGCCGCCCACGCGGACTACTGGGAGCTCAAGCGCGCGTTTGAAAAAACGTGCAAAAAGCTCGATTTGTGGGAGACGCAGGCATGAAACGCTTTCTGCTGTTTCTCATCCGGTTTTACCGCAGGGCCATTTCACCATACCGTCCCCCCTGCTGCCGCTTTATCCCCACGTGCTCTCAATACGCGCTCGAAGCGATCGAGAAGTACGGGGCGGTCAAGGGCGGCTGGCTTGCCTTCAAGCGTATCATGCGGTGCCATCCGTTCTACAAGGGCGGAAAAATCTACGACCCGGTCCCGTGACCGAACCTAAAACCACGGAGGAAACCGAAGAATGTCAACCATCGGCTACTATATTTGCGTTCCCTTCGCCTGGGTCCTGCGCACCTTCTATGAGCTGACCGGCTCTTACGGCTGGGCACTCGTGCTCTTCACGCTCGTCGTGAAGCTCATCACGCTGCCTTTCCAGATGAAGTCGAAAAAGAGCATGATGCGCATGAATCTCTTCCAGCCCAAGGTGAAAGAGATCCAGACGAAATACGCCAATAATCCCACGCGCATGAACGAGGAGATGCAGCTCCTCTACACACAGGAGGGCGTGAACCCCATGAGCGGCTGCTTGTGGTCGCTGCTGCCCTTCCCCATTCTGCTTGCCCTGTATTCCATCATCCGTCAGCCGCTCAGCCGCTTCATGATGCTCTCCAAGGACGTCGTGACGGAGATCACGACCCTTGCCACCACCCTCGGCTACAATGCTGAGAGCGTGCGCGTGGGTTATGAAGAGATCGGCCTTGCCAAGTTTATTTCCGACAACTTTGCGGATTTTTCCGGCAAGTTTGACGGCCTTCTCAACGTGAACTACAACTTCCTCGGCCTTGACCTCACGGTCATGCCGGGGGATGTGTGGAAGGATTTCTTCACCGGCGGCTGGCCCGTGATCGGCGTTGTGCTGATCCCGTTCATTTCCGGTGCTTTGAGCTTTCTGCAGTCCAAGGCGTCCATGGCCGGCAACGTCGCCGCTGAGGGCAACGACGCCACCGCCCGCTCCAGCCGCATGATGATGTGGATGATGCCGCTCATGTCGCTGTGGATCGGCTTTACGCTGCCCGCGGCTCTCGGCGTCTACTGGATCGTCAATTCGCTTCTCTACGCCATCCAGGAAAAGGTTCTGACCAAGTACTATAAGAGCCACATGGAGGACGAGCTCAGCGAGAAGGAAAAGCAGAAGCGAGATGACCGTCTGCGCCGCATGGAAGCCGCCCGCGAGCAGCAGCGTAAGATCGCCGCCGAGGAGGCGAAAAAGAAGACGCTGAAGGAAAAGCGCGCAGAAAAGCAGGCTGCCAAGGCCACAAAAAAGAAAAATTCCACGAACGAAAGCGGACGCGTCGGCGACCGCCCCTATGCCCGCGGCCGTTCCTACGACCCCGAGCACTACGGAGAATAATTGTAAGGAGCTTGTCTGAATGATCAAGTTTATTGACGTAACGGGCAAGACGGAGGACGAGGCGATCCAGAGTGCGCTCGCTCAGCTGGGAATGGACAGAGATGACGTTTCTGTTGAAATTCTTGAGCGCGCGAAAGCCGGATTCCTCGGCATCGGCAGCGCGCCCGCGCGCGTTCGCGTGAGCTACGACGACGGCAAAGCCGAAGAGGTCAAGCCGGTGGAAAAGCCTGCCGCACCCAAGCCCGAAAAGAAAGTTGAACCCGCTTCTGCGCCCAAGGCCGTGCCCATGTACGCGCCCGAGGTTTTGCAGAAAAAAGAATCCCGCGCAAACGACAAGCCGCGTACCGAACGCGGCGACCGTCCCGCGCGCGAAGACCGCCGCGAGAACCGCACTCCCCGCGCCGAGCGCGCGGAGCGTCCCGCCCCGCAGCCCAAGCCCATTGTCGACCTCGGCGAAGAGTGCCACGACGAGAAGAGCGAGCAGATCCGCGCGTTCCTCAAGGGTCTGCTTGAGCACATGGACTCCGCCGCTGAGGTCAGGGTCTACGAGAGCGAGAAGGGCCGCTACAAGGTCTATCTCGAGGGCGAGAAGCTCGGCGCGCTGATCGGCCGCCGCGGCGAAACGCTCGACGCCATCCAGCAGTTGACGAACTACAGCATCAACCGCGGCAGCGAGAAGAACCGCGCCCGCGTGCAGGTCGACGCAGAAAATTACCGCGAAAAGCGCGAGCAGAGCCTCGAGCGCCTGGCGGAAAAGGTCGCCGGCAAGGTGACGAAGTACCGCCGCAATGTCACCCTCGAGCCCATGAACGCCTACGAGCGCCACGTCATCCACACCGCGCTCCAGGATACGCCGAGTGTGACGACGTTCTCCATCGGCACCGAGCCGAACCGCCGCGTGGTCGTTTCTTACGACCGTACCAAGGCGTGAGTGATTTCCACATTCTGTGGAGAAATAGGGTCCCCTGCAAGCAGGGGGGTGCGAATAAAAGGGGGATACTCTCTTTCACGAAAGAGAGTATCCCCCTTTTGATCCCCCGAGAGAAAGGTTTTAAATTGGCAGTTTCGGGCTCGAATGACTTTTGTGCTTCCGGAATGGGAATGCCTGCGCGCGGCGTTGCCGCGTTGGGTGTTGCTAGACGATTTGATTTGCTTCTATCATCCGCTGCCGCTCTGCCGATCTTGTAGAAGTGCAGACTAATTTCCGTCTATCACCAGTCTTATCAATGCGGCGAGCGAAGCAATGCCGCATTCGGTACGCAGTCTGCCGCCAGACTACCGTCACTCGCGCCTCACGATAGTAAGGCGCGGTTGAAAGTAGTAACGACTCGCAGAAGATTCATGGCGAAGCCATGTACACCGCACCTACACTGCGCAGCGCGTGCAGTCTTTCAAGAATAAGACCCGCAATGTCGGGGGTCGAGGGGGCCTCCCCTCGTCCTTTCTCTTGGGGGTTCAAAAGGGGGATATTCTCTTTCGTGAAAGAGAATACCCCCTTTTACCCGTTCCCCACGTGGGCGTGGGGGTGAGAATCACTTTTTTTGATTTTTAAGTACCCCCAACGATTTGCACAGCGTGTAGGAAAACACCACCAGCGCGGCGGAGATCGCAATCGCGAGCACGTTGCGGCTCTGTTCGGAAAGGGCGAGCACGCCGGCGGCAAACAGCACAACGATCACGATGCCGGCAAGCATGGCCGCACCGCTGATGATCAGGGTGATCTTCGTGCGGCCCGTTATTTCCTGTTTGTTGAATTTCATTTTTCTTCCTCCTTGAGCTCGAGCAGCACGGGGCAGTGGTCGCTGCCCATGACCTCAGCTAAGATATCCGCGTTTTCGATGCGGGAGCGCAGGCGTTCGGAGACGATGAAATAGTCGATTCTCCACCCCACGTTCCGTGCGCGCGACTGGGCGCGGTAGCTCCACCACGAATAGGCGTCCGTCTTGTCGGGGTACAGCGTGCGGAACGAATCGAGAAAGCCCGAGGACAAAAGCTGCGTCATCTTGCCGCGCTCCTCGTCGGAAAAGCCGGGGTTAAAGTGGTTCGTCTTCGGATTTTTGAGGTCGATCTCCTCGTGTGCGACGTTTAAGTCCCCGCAGTACACGACGGGCTTGATCGTGTCGAGCTCGCAGAGGTACTGCCGCAGCGCATCCTCCCATTCCATGCGGTACGAAAGGCGGCGCAGCTCGTCCTGCGAGTTCGGCGTGTAGCAGCAGACGAGGTAGAAGTCCGGATATTCACACGTGATGACGCGCCCTTCGTGGCGGTGGATGTCCTCGCCAAAGTCATAGGTGACGGAAAGAGGCTCCTGCTTGGTGAACACCGCCGTGCCGGAGTAGCCCTTTTTGTCCGCGCTGTTCCAGTAGATGTGGTACTGCGGCAGGTCGAGTTCGATCTGATGCGGCTGCAGCTTCGTCTCCTGTAGGCAGATGACGTCTGCGTCGATGAAATTCACAAAATCCAAAAAGCCCTTGCCGATGCACGCGCGCAGGCCGTTGACGTTCCATGAGATGAGTTTCATTGGGGAAAAGTCCTCCGAAAGTTTGATGGTGAGACCATTGTACTATCCGGGGGAGGGAAAAGCAATAAAAATCACGGCGAGCCTCCCTCCATGCCGCGCAAAATGCCGCGTTCTGTTAAGCCAAAGCGGCAAAAACCCTCATTTTCTGCGGACTTTTTATCTCTCCACAGAGAAGCGTTTACAACGCTCGCTGACATACGGTAAAATAGACCCAATCACACGGTCTGGAGGAGTTTCCGCATGAAAAAGATCTTTCTCTCCGCGATCCTTGCCGGCGCGGTCATCGCCTTTGGCGGCACGGTGTTTCTGTCGGTGGAAAATACGGTCGTCGGGTCGATTTTTTTCACGATCGGCCTTTTTGTCGTCTGTACGCGCGGGCTGCATCTGTTCACCGGCAAGGTCTGCTATGTGTTTGACAACGACGCAGCCTACGCCAAAACGCTGCCGGTCATCTGGCTGGGGAATCTTGTCGGCACGTCGCTCATCGCGCTTGCCGAGAAGTGCACGCGGCTTGTATCCCTCAGCGCCCGCGCGCAGGGCATCTGTGAATTGAAGCTCTCCGAGCCGCTGTTCGGCGCGTTCATCCTTGCCGTTTTCTGCAACGTGATGATCTACATCGGCGTCGAGGGCTATCGCTCCAACCCGCACGAGCTCGGCAAGTATCTTGCGCTCTTTTTCGGCGTGTGCGTGTTCATCCTCTGCGGCTTTGAGCACTGCGTGGCGAATATGTACTACTTCACGATGGGCGGCGCGTGGAGCGGCCGCGCGGTTTTATATCTGCTCGTGATGACGGTCGGCAACGCCGTCGGCGGCGTAATCGGGCCTTTGGCAAGAAAGGTCTTGTCCCGCTGAGGGACGGGAATTCCCTGCGTGCCGCAGGGGTGCGCAGGCAAAGGGGGTATTCTCTCACGTGAGAGAATACCCCCTTTTGATCCCCCAAGAGAACGGCAGGGGCGTTTCGATCTCGCCCCTGCACCCCTAAC
>NZ_JPJG01000011.1 GCF_000765235.1 Oscillibacter sp. ER4
CGACCCCCGACATTGGCAGTTTGTAGCTTGAATGACTGCACGCGCTGCGCAATGTAAGTGCGGTGTACATGGCTTCGCCATGAATCCCTGCGAGTCGTTACCGCTTGCAACTGCGCCTTACTATCGTGAGGCGCGAGTGACGGTAGCTGGGCGGCAGACTGCGTGCCGAATGCGGCATTGCTTCGCTCGCCGCATTGATGAGACTGGCGGTAGACGGAAATTAGGCTGCACTTCTACGAGACTGGCAGAGCGGCAGCGGATAATAGAAGCAGAGACAAATCGTATAGCAACACTAACCGCGGCAACGCCGCGCGCAGGCATTCCCATTCCGGAGGTATAAGTGTCATTCAAGCCTCAGACTGCCAATCAAAAGCCTTTCTCCTGGGGTTTCAAAGGGGCCATTCTCTTTTGCAAAAGAGAATGGCCCCTTTGTCCCGCTCCCCTGCGCGGCGCAGGGGAACAAAGTACAGCGCTGCCGCGCTGTGATATGTTACCCTTGACGGTTTTTGAAGGTTAAGTAACCTTCAAGCATCAGGCTCGCCGCGACGGCGTCGACGGTTTTCTTGCGCTCCTTGGCGCGCTTGCCATTATTCAATAGAATATTGTGCGCGTCGACGGTCGTGCGGCGCTCATCCCAGAGCGTGACGGGGAGCGATGTGGCCTCGCGCAGCATCTCGGCAAAGCCCTCGGCCTTTTCTGCGCGGGGGCCGCGCGTGCCGTCCATGTTGAGCGGGTGGCCGAGCACGAGCTCTGTGACCTCGTGCTCGGAGATGAGCGGCAGCAGCTTTTCGATGACCGCTTCGGGCCGGTACGCGGTGATAACGGTCGAAAATCCAGTGAGCGTCAGCGTGCGATCGGAGATCGCGACGCCGGTGTGCGCGTCGCCGTAGTCGATGGCCATGATTTTCATAAAATTGCCTCCTGAGCGTTTCTTTTGACTGCCAGCATACAGGATTTTCACCCAAAAAGCAAGCGCGGGGCAGGGAAGTGGCGTGCGGAAACGGAAAAAATCGCGTCAAGAGAGGCAGCGGGAGAAAAAAACAGGGGAAAGAGAGCAAAATCTGCGCGATTTTCTGCAAAAACGTGCAAAAAGTGCTTGACGGCTGGACATGACATGTGGTATCATCTTACTTACCTGTGAAAGAGGGCTTTCTTTTTGCGCGCTTTTGCTTCTCGGCACGCAAGGGAAAAGCACCCCTCAAATTTGAGAGCAGGGAGGCAATCGCCAGCTTCATGCCGCTTTTGGCAAACGGAGCTGAGTAAATAAGGAGGTGCCGTTAGATGCGCATTAAGATCACGCTCAGATGCAACGAGTGCAAGCAGAGAAACTACAACACGATGAAGAACAAGAAGAACACCCCGGACAAGCTTGAGCTGAACAAGTACTGCCCCTTCTGCAAGAAGCACACCGTCCACACCGAAACCAAGTAATTAGGAAAGGCTGTTGAAACATGGCAGAAGAAAAGAAGAAAAAGGACCGCAGCAAGTGGTTCCGTGAAATGAGAAGCGAACTGAAAAAGGTCGTATGGCCCACCGCATCCACCACTGCGAAGAACACCGGCACTGTGCTGCTGTGCTCCCTCGTTGTCGGCGCCTGCATCTGGATCTTCGACTACGTGGCCGTTTCCGCAGTGCACCTGCTGATCGGTCTCGCGGGCTGACAGGAGAGCAGTCATGGCTGATAATGCTAAGTGGTATGTTGCGCATACTTACTCCGGCTATGAAAACGCAGTCAAGACGGCCATCGAGAAGTTCGTCGCCAACCGTCATCTGGAGGACATGATCCTCGACATCCAGATCCCGCTGGAGACCGTCACGGAAGTGACCGACTCGGGCGATATGAAGGAAGTCGAACGCAAGGTCTTCCCGGGCTACGTGCTCGTCAAGATGATTATGACGGACGACACCTGGCATCTGATCCGCAACATTCGCGGTGTGACCGGCTTTGTCGGCACGGCGAACAATGAACCCATTCCTCTGACGGAAGAGGAAGTCCTGGCGCTCGGCATGGAACGGCGAGAGATCGTCGTGCGCTACAATGTCGGCGATCAGGTCAAGATCACCGACGGCCCGCTTTCGTCCTTCCTCGGCACGGTCGAAGAGATCGACGCAGAGAAGAACAAGGTGTGCGTGGTCGTGTCCATGTTCGGACGCGAAACGCCGGTCGAGCTGGAGCTCGACCAGGTCGAGGTCGTAGAACCGTAATCACCGCTAAAAGCGATGAGCCGCGTATGCGGCAAACGTGGGAGAGACGTTCAGTCTCGCCAAGGGCGGCCGGAATCGCCGGTCGTTACCACATTCAATATTAAGGAGGTGCCTCTCATGGCACAGAAGATCACCGGTTACGTTAAGCTGCAGATCCCTGCAGGCAAAGCAACTCCCGCACCCCCCGTTGGCCCCGCGCTCGGTCAGCACGGCGTCAACATCGCTGCGTTCACCAAGGAATTCAACGAGCGCACCAAGAACGACATGGGCCTTATCATCCCCGTTGTCATCACGGTGTATGCCGACCGTTCCTTCTCCTTCGTCACCAAGACTCCTCCCGCTGCCGTCCTCATCAAGAAGGAATGCAACATCGAGTCTGGCTCCGGCGTCCCCAACAAGACCAAGGTCGCTACCATTTCCAAGGCCTCTGTCCAGAAGATCGCTGAGATGAAGATGCGTGACCTCAACGCGAGCACTCTCGAGTCCGCGATGAGCATGATCGCCGGTACCGCACGCTCCATGGGCGTTGTCGTCGAAGAATAAGGAGGGTGTGAACAATGTTTAGAGGTAAAAAGTATCAGGATGCTGCAAAGCAGATCGAAAAGAACACTCAGTATGACGCCGCAGAGGGCTTCGGCCTGATCTGCAAGACCGCTTCCGCGAAGTTCGACGAGACCGTCGAGCTGCACGTCAAGCTGGGCGTCGACTCCCGTCACGCTGACCAGCAGGTCCGCGGCGCCATCGTCCTCCCCAACGGCACCGGCAAGAACGTCCGCGTTCTCGTCTTCGCCAAGGGCGACAAGGCCGAGGCTGCCAAGGCTGCCGGCGCTGACTATGTCGGCGAGATGGACCTCGTCGAGAAGATCCAGAAGGAAAACTGGTTCGACTTCGACGTCGTCGTCGCTTCCCCTGACATGATGGGTGTTGTCGGCCGTCTCGGTAAGGTGCTCGGTCCTAAGGGCCTGATGCCGTCCCCGAAGGCCGGTACCGTCACTCCCGACGTCGCCAAGGCTGTTCAGGAGTCCAAGGCCGGTAAGGTCGAGTATCGTCTCGACAAGACCAACATCATCCACTGCCCCATCGGTAAGGTTTCCTTCGGCCCCGAGAAGCTCGCTGAGAACTTCAACGCTCTCATGGGTGCTATCATCAAGGCCAAGCCCGCCGCTTCCAAGGGCCAGTATATCAAGTCCTGCGTCGCCGCCTCCACCATGGGCCCCGGCGTCAAGATGAACACCGCAAAGATCTAAGAAAACTTAAAGAGGGGGACGCTGTCCCCCCTTTAGATTCCCCCTCACCAGTTTGCGAACTGGTGTCGCCGCGCGATCGCGGCTGAGCCGCGGTATTTTTCTGACGCGCATGTCGTCAGAAAAATCAAATTGGATTATTTTTGGCGCGTATGTCGTCAGAAAAATGATTTGCGCTGTGCGCGGCGCAAATATGGGGTATTTTGCGGAAAAAACGATATTTGGGGTTGACAATGCTGCCAACTCTGGATATACTATTAGAGCGTTCCAAAGACAGCAGGTGAGATTCGTCTCGTAAGTCCTGCCGAGGATGGCAAACATTTATTGATTGCTTTACCGTCCTCATGTCCTGCATGAGGACGGTTTCCTTTTTAGAACGCCTCTTTCCCCTGGCACGCGAGGCGTGCCGCAAAATCCAATGGAGGTGAACTCAAGAAATGCCTAACGCAAAAGTTCTGTCTGAAAAGCAGGCGATCGTGGCCTCTCTGACCGAGAAGCTGCAGGGCGCGGCTGCCGGCGTTATCGTTGACTACAAGGGCATCACCGTCGCGGAAGACACCGAGCTCCGCGCTGAGTGCCGTAAGAACGATGTCGAGTATGCAGTTGTCAAGAACACCCTGCTCCGCTTTGCTTTCAACAACGTCGGCCTCAATGAGCTCGATGATCAGCTGAACGGTACCACGTCTCTTGCCATCGCTGCCGATCCCGTCGCCCCCGCGCGCGTGATCGCCGACTTTGCCAAGAAGCTCAACGGTAAGTTCGAGATCAAGGGCGGCTTCATGGACGGCAAGGTCGTCGACATGGCCACCGTCAATGCTCTGGCCGCGATCCCCGCGCTGCCCGTCCTGCAGGCACAGGTGCTTGGCACCATGCTGGCTCCCATTTCGGGCCTGGCTTGCGTCCTCAAGCAGATCGCCGAGAAGAACGGTGCTCCCGCCGAGGAAGCTTCCGCAGAGTAATCGTCTGCACCCAACTCAAAAACTAAAACAAATATCTTAAAATTGGAGGATCATTACAATGAGCGAGAAAGTTACCGCTATGATCGAAGAAATCAAGGGCCTTACCGTCCTGGAGCTCTCTGAGCTCGTCCACGCTCTCGAGGAAGAGTTCGGCGTTTCCGCCGCTGCTATGGCTGCTCCCGCTGCCGGCGGTGCTGCCCCCGCTGCCGAGGAGAAGACCGAGTTCGACGTTGTCCTCGCCGGTTTCGACGCTGCTGCCAAGATCAAGGTTATCAAGGCTGTCCGCGAGATCGCTGGTCTGGGTCTGGCCGAGGCCAAGGCTTTCGTCGAGTCCGCTCCGAAGGCTCTGAAGGAGGGCGTGTCCAAGGAGGATGCCGAGAACTTCAAGAAGCAGCTCGAAGAGGCTGGCGCGAAGGTCGAGATCAAGTAATCTCACCCTACTGCGAGGTTCAAAAAGCCCGTGTTACAAGACACGGGCTTTTTCTTTTTGACTGTCTTATGGAATAGAACATCTGTTGACATAATATATGCGCGTGTACGTCAAAAGGACGTGCGCACCGTGGGCTCGGACGGGGCAACGATGTCGATGATCTGATTCTGCGTGTAAATGCCGTAGTGCTTCCACGATGCGGGAGCGTCCGTTCCATCGGGTATAAGTTGGACATCAATGGCACGGGGAAGATAGTCGAGCAGTTTGGACCGTTCGAACGTGCAAAGATAGGTGCCGCTGCGGACTTCGTCTGCGTCAAATACGCAGTAGGATTCGTTGCGCACCTGATAGAGCAGGTAATTTTCAAAGATGAGCTCGATCTTGGCGTTTTCATCGGGGCACAGCGGCGTACAGTGCGCGAGAATGTCGTCGAGGGCGGCATTTCCTGTGGACGGAGTCTGTGCATTTGGCTCCGCTTTAGCGCAGCAGATGGTGATGTGCAGCTCGTTTTCATCCTCCTCTCACAGCGTCAGGAGAAACGGTGCACGGCGGCCGGCGTCCACAAGGCGGCCTGCTTCGGCGAAAGTGGTGCAATGAGACATGGGAGTCACCTCGTTTTGTAAAGTATGGAAAATACTGCTCACCGTGTGACGGTCAGGCAGTAAAATGATAACCGGTTTGTCTCCTTGTTGTTCCAGAGGTCAGTTTCGCCGAGCTCGCGCAGATCGTCTACGACGAATTCATCGAATTGCACAGCAGCGCGGTGAACGACGGGACGCTCATCGAACGAGTAGAAGCCGCCCTGCCAGATATGCCAGAGTTCCACGCAGGGCGCGGATTCGAGGGCAGAGCCAATGTAGTCGATCAGCTGCCGCGCGCGGCCCTCGGTATAGTAGGCCCAGTCGAGGCAGACGGCAAAGGCTTTGTCGGTATAGAGAAAACTGTCTGGGTAAGTGCGCAGCGCGAAGTTGTCGTCTGCGCCGCCGTCGTCGATTGTACCGTCGTCCACGTTGATGGCGAGGTATTCGTACTCCGGCGGAGGAAAGACCTCCGGCAGCGGCGCGTCGGAAGCGAAAAAGATGCAGGCGCTCATCATGATCCTCCTGTAATGCCTCATTTTCCTTTTGGTACGGCGATCATATCATAAAAGATATGAACAAATCTACTGCGATGCTGTTACGAGACCCTTGCGCCGCGGTGCGGGAAGAACGCGCGCCGGTGAAGAAAAGGCTGGAACAGCCATAATATAAACCGCTCGAGCGCTTGACTTTTTTGTGCAGCGGCATTAAAATGTATAAAATATAAGAGCAGGAATTTTCATGCGTTGTGTATCCTGCGTACAAAATCTGATGAGAGACAGGCTGATGCCCGCGTGAGCCGAGGAATGCTTACGCGGTTATTTTTTCGCCTGGATGGGAGAAAACATGAAGAACACCAAAAACTTTGCGAGCCGATGGGGCTTTATTCTGGCGTCCGTCGGTTCAGCGGTCGGCATGGCGAACGTCTGGGGCTTTCCCAACAAGCTGGGCAGCAACGGCGGCGGGGCATTTTTGCTCATTTATCTGCTGTTTATTTTCATCTTCAGCTATGTGGGCCTGCCCGCGGAGTTCGCCATGGGCCGCCACGCGGCGACGGGCACACTCGGCGCGTATGAAAAGGCGTGGTCGACGCGCGGCAAGGGGGCAGGCAAGGTAGGAGGCCTTCTTGGCTGGCTGCCGCTTGCGGGCTCGCTGTGCATTGCGCTTGGCTATGCGGTCATCGTCACGTACATCTTAAAGGCGCTGGTGGATTCGCTCGTCGGCACGCTGATGACGGCGGACACCGCGTCGTGGTTCGGCACGTTCTCCTCCACACCGTATTCCGTCATTCCGTACCACATCATCGTGGTCGTGGGGACGCTGCTGACGCTCTATTTGGGCGCGCACAGCATCGAAAAAACCAACAAGATCATGATGCCGCTGTTTTTCATCATCTTCCTGATCCTTGCGGTGCGCGTGGCGATGCTGCCGGGCGTAAGCGAGGGCTACCGCTTCATGTTCACTCCGCGCTGGGAGGCGCTCAAGGACCCGATGATCTGGATCTGGGCGATGGGACAGGCGTTCTTCTCCCTCTCCGTTACGGGCAGCGGCATGATCGTGTACGGCGCGTACCTCTCGAAGGACGAGGACGTCGTCGGCGTCGCGCAGCACACGGCGCTGTTTGACACGATCGCCGCCGTCGTTGCGGCGCTCGTCATCATCCCCGCATGCTTCTCCTACGGGCTGGACGTCGGCGCGGGCCCGAGCCTGCTGTTCGTTACGTTGCCGACCATTTTACAGGATATCCCGATGGGGCGGCTGTTCGCCATCATCCTCTACCTTGCGATGATCTTCGCGGGCGTGAGCTCGCTGCAGAACATGTTCGAGGCCGTGGCGGAATCGCTGCTGCACAAGTTCCCCAAGCTCAGCCGCACGGCGGTGCTGGCGATCCTGTGTGTGCTGTGCCTCGGCATCGGCATTTTCATGGAGCCCATCAGCAAGTGGGGCCCGTGGATGGACCTTGTTTCCATCTATATTATCCCCATCGGCGCAACGCTCGGCGCGATCTCGTGGTTCTACGTGATGAAAAAGGACGAGTTGCTCGCCGCCGTGAACACCGGCAGCAAGAAAGAGCGCGGTGCGCTGTGGTACAACGTGGGCCGCTTCGTCTACGTGCCGCTCGCGGTCATCCTGTGCTGCGTGGCGCTGTTCATGCACGTGGCATTCTGAGGGAAAAGCGTTTTAATCGGACCGAAAAGCGCAAAAGGAGAGCATGCGAAATAGAATATCGAAAGAGAGTCTGCGCATCACGCAGACTCTCTTTTTTACCAAACTTGTTGACAAATCAACATCGATACGCTATAATAGGTAAACTTGTTGATTTGTCAACAAATAGGAAAAAGGAGAATTACCAATGGAGGAGCGCTTTGAGACCTTTACCGTCCTGATTGCGCGTATCAGCCGCAGCATCAAGCGCATCAAGGCGGACGAAATGGCGGACTTCGAACTGAAAGGGCCGCATGTGTCCTGCCTCTACTACCTCTCCCAGCGAGACGGCATGACAGCCGCCGAGCTCTGCGAGCGCTGCGACGAGGACAAGGCGGCTATCTCCCGCTCGCTGGACGACCTCGAGAAAAACGGTTACATCACCTGCGCAAGCGGCGCGGGCAAGCGCTATAAGAGCCCACTGCGCCTGACAGAGCAGGGAAAGGCGGTTGGACGTGCGATCGGGGAGAAGATCACGCGCATCGTCGAGGCGGCATCCGAGGGCCTGAGCGAGGCCGAGCGGCAGACGATGTACCGCGCGCTCGCGCTCGTGAGCGAGAATTTGGAACGGATTTATACCCATAAGAAGACCGCGGGCGACAGAGCCGCCCGCGACGAACAATAACGGAGGAAAAGCATGAGTGTTCAGATCATTGTGGATTCGACGGTCGACATGCCCGAGCGCATGAAGGACCGTTTTCGCATCGTGCCGCTCACGGTGCATTTTGGCGCGGAGGAGTTCATCGACGGCGTGACCATCGACAAGCACCGCTTTTACGAGCTCCTTGTCGAGCGCGACGAGCTGCCGACGACCAGTCAGGCGTCGCCCGCGGCATTCGACGCGATCTTCTCCGACGTTGCGTCGGTGGGCGACAGCGCGGTCGTTGTGACGCTCGCGTCGAAGTTCTCCGGCACGTATCAGAGCGCGTGCATCGCCGCGGCGGAGTACGACAACATCTACATTGTGGACAGCAAGAGCGCGGCTATCGGCTCTGGCATCCTCGCCGAGTACGCGCTCGAGTGCGTGGACAAGGGCATGGACGCGAAGACCATCGCCGAAACGCTGGAGAAAAAGCGCGACGAAATTTGCCTCATCGCGCTGCTCGACACGCTCGAATACCTCAAAAAGGGCGGGCGTATCTCGAAGACTGTCGCGTTTGCGGGCGGACTTCTCAACATCAAGCCGGTCATTACCGTGGTCGACGGCGAAATTCAGGTTATCGGCAAGGCGAGAGGGTCGAAGCAGGGCAACAACCTGCTCGTACAGAAAATTCATGAGAGCGGCGGCATCGACTTCGACGAGCCGATCATCCTCGGATACAGCGGGCTGAGCGATTCGTATCTCAAAAAATATGTCGAGGACAGCCGCGACATCTGGCAGGACAAGGCGGACTCGCTCGACTCCACGCTCATTTGCAGCGTGATCGGCACGCACACTGGCCCCGGCGTGGTGGCGGTCGCATTCTTCAAAAAGGGCTGAGCCTCTATAAAAATCAGAAACAGCAGGAAGCCGGCGTATCGCACCGGCTTCCTGCTGTTTTTTCTTAAATATCCTCTTTGAGTCAGCGATTAAAAATAGCAACGACGCTTTCAAACGACACCGGTACTCGCTGTACCTTGACAACAGACGGCACGGCGAATTATAGTGATTCTATAAAGGTATATTGATATTCAGCGGCTATGTCTTGCGTGAAAGCGGTGCTTTGCGCTGGTATCGGTTTGCCCGTGAAACAGGTTGAATGGGAAAAGGGAAATGCGGCATGCAGTGGACGGACGAGAGCATTGCGTTTTTGCGTGATGCGGCGGCGATGAACCGCTATTATGAGACCTTCGCGGAGAAGATCACGCCGTAGCTCCAAGAAAACGCGCACGTCTGCGACGCGGGCTGCGGCATCGGCGAGCTGAGCCTTGCTCTGAAGCCGTACTGCCGCCATGTCACGGCGGTGGACGCCGACGAGCTGGCCATCAAAACGCTGGAAGCTCACCTGATAAAAGGCGTCACCGCGCGCTGCGGCGATATGGAGACGCTTGCGCCGGAGAAGCCCTACGACGCGATGGTGTTCTGTCTCTTTGGCCGCACGCAGGATACATTACGGATCGCGAAAAAGCAGTGCCGCGGGAGAATTTTCCTCGTCAAGCGGGACTATTCGCATCACCGCTTCAGCGCGGGAAAGGTAAGCCTCGGCGAGTACACGGCGGGGAGTACGGAGAATGTTCTGCGCGAAAAAGGTATCCCTTACACCGTGGAGCGCTTCACGGCGGAGTTCGGACAGCCGTTCCGCTCGCTCGAGGCGGCGGAGCGCTTTTTCGCCCTCTACAACCGCAGCGAAAGCGAAGTACTCTCGAAAGATGAAATCAGAGCGCGCCTGACCGCGGGGCCGTCGGCGGAATTTCCCTACTACCTGCCGCACAAAAAGGCGTTGTGCCTGTTCACCATTGAGACGGCGGCTATTTCGAAGGAGGAAGCAGTATGAAACGGCATCTTTTGATCTGCGGGGAGCGCGGCGTCGGCAAGTCGACGCTGATCCGCCGCCTGCTGGAGAAGAACACGCGGGAGGTCGGAGGCTTTGTGACAAAACGTCTGCCAATCGCGGACAAAAACGGCTTTTTTCTAATTTATCTCTATCCCGCATCGCAGAAAGAGGACGAGCGGCACAATGAAGCGGCGAATCTCGTCGGAACGTGCGACAGCCGCTCGAGCATCCGCCATCCGGAGGTCTTTGACGGCCTTGGCACGCAGCTCATTAAGTCCGCACCGAGCGGCGGTATCATCCTGATGGACGAACTCGGCTTTCTCGAAAATGACGCCAAGGTGTTCCAGTCCGCGGTGCTGTGCGCACTGGACGGCGACACGCCGGTGCTTGCCGCGGTCAAGCCGAAAGACACACCGTTCCTGCGCGCCGTGCGCGGGCACGAGAACGCGGAGCTTGTCTTCATTGACGAGCAGAACCGTGACGCGCTTCTTGAAAAGCTCCTGCCGCACATTTTGCGGTGGAATGAAGCTTGAAGCAGCAAGCTCGCCGTGCAATAGAGAAGAAGTTTTCAAGCGAACACTTGTTTGACTATCAAAACCGTGCTATAATACCGCCATTCAGAAATTTGCAGAGGGGAGGGGACAGCGCATGGAGCATCTGCTTGCGGGACTGAACCGCGCGCAGCACGAGGCCGTCACGGCGACGGAGGGGTATGTCCGCGTCATCGCGGGCGCGGGCTCGGGTAAGACGCGTGCGCTGTCGCACCGCTTTGCGTATCTTGTCAACGAGCTCGGCATCCTGCCGGGGAACATCCTGTGCGTAACGTTTACGAACAAGTCAGCCAACGAGATGCGCCAGCGTATCCACGCCTTGACCGGCGACAACGACACGGGCTATATCAACACGTTCCACGGCTTCTGTGTCTCCGTTTTGCAGGAGGACAGCCATGCGGTGCAGTACCCGAAGAGCTTTCTGGTGCTGGATAATTCCGACATCGACGCGATGCTCGGCATCATCTACGAAGAGCGCGGCCTCACACTGCGCGACATGACCTATTCCGCCGCACGGGACATGATCGAGATCCGAAAGCTCTTTAAGGAGCCGGAGTATTACAAGGACATGATCACGATGTCGCTCGACACGCTGCGCGAAAAGTACAAGCGCGCCGACACGGCGGGGGACATCATCTTCTACGGCTATCTCTATCAGGAGAAAAAGTGCTTCGGCCTCGACTACAACGACCTCATCAAGTTCTCGCTCTATATTTTCGAGCAGCACGAGGACATCAGGCTCAAGTGGCAGCAGCGGCTCGAATACATCATGATCGACGAGTTTCAGGATATCGACGCGCTGCAATATGAGCTGATGGAGGTGCTGTGCGGCTATCACGGCAACCTCTTCATCGTGGGCGACCCGGACCAGACGATCTACACCTGGCGCGGCGCGAACGTCAAGTATCTGCTGGATTTCGACAAGGTCTTTCCAAACGTGCAGACCATCATGATGATGGAAAACTACCGTTCCACGCCGGAGATTTTGGCGGCGGCGAACTCGCTGATCGCAAAAAACGGCCACCGCATCAAAAAGAACCTGCTCCCGACGAAGCCCTCGGGCGAGAAGGTCGTCTGCCACTTTGCCGACACGCAGGAGGCGGAGGCGCAGTGGATGACGGGCGAGATGAAGCGGCTGCATGATCGCGGCCTGCCGCTGCGGGATATGACCGTCCTCTACCGCGCGCACTATGTGACGCGCGCGGTGGAAGAGGCGTTGATGCACGAAAAAATTCCCTATACGATCTACTCCGGCGTGCAGTTTTTCGATCGCATGGAGATCAAGGACGCACTTTCATATTTGCGGATGATCGCCTATCAGGACGATCTGTCGTTCCGGCGCATTGCCAACGCGCCGAAGCGGAACCTCGGCAAGCGGCGCATGGCCTTTTTACAGGAGACGGCGGAAAAAGAGGGGACGAGCCTCTATGTAACGCTCAAAAACCACCTCGAAGACAGCGTGTTCAGCGGCACGAAGGCAAAGCAGTTCGTCGATCTGATCGAGCGCTTTTCGCACTCGTATCAGGGTCGGCCCATCTCTGAGGTGCTCTCGGATATTCTGGACAAGAGCGGGTATGAAAAGGCGCTGCGCACCGAGGGCAGTCAGGAGCGGCTGGACGATCTGGCCGAGCTCAAGCAGTCCATCTACGAATACGAGACGAGCTGCGGCGAGGAGAGCACGATGGAGCATTACCTTGCCCACATCGCGCTTTTCAGCAACGGCGATGTCGCCGAGCAGGGCGACAAGGTGAAGCTGATGACCGTCCACGCGGCGAAGGGCCTCGAATTCCCGTATGTGTTCCTCTGCGGCATGAACGAGGGCATTTTCCCCTCGCGCAAGGTGCGAACGCTCCCCGGCATGGAGGAGGAGCGGCGGCTCGCTTTCGTTGCGCTGACGCGCGCGGAGAAGGGGCTTTACCTCTCCGAGGCCGACGGGTGGAATTTTGACGGCTCGCCGCGCTATCCCTCGCGCTTTCTGCTGGATATCGACCGCGAGCTTCTGTCGTTCACGCACGAGGTCGACGAGACACTTCTGCGTGAAGCGGCGGATGACGTCACGCGGCGAGACAAGTATCTGCGCGAGGACGACGGCGACGGCACGCTGCCCATCGGGCAGCGCGTGCGCCACGCGGTGTTCGGCGAGGGAACGGTGCTGGACGTGGACCTGAACAAGGGCGCGCACGTCATCCAGTTTGACGGCATGGGAACGCCGCGCAGCATTTCGCTGCGCGCGAAGCTCGAAAAGATCGGGCCATAAAATCAATTGACAGATTTATTTTGGAGGGATTTCGACATGAGAAAGAATTTTGGTGCACAGCCCTAGGTCTATCCGCAGCCCGTGCTCATCATCGCAAGCTACGGCGAGGACGGCACGCCCGACGAAATGAACGCCGCCTGGGGCGGCGTGGCCAACAGCAGCCGCGTCGCAATGTATTTAAGCGGCGGCCACAAGACCGTGAAGAACATCTTAAAGCGCGGTGCGTTCACCGTGAGCATGGGCGACGCAGAGCATGCGGCGGCCTGCGACTATGTGGGCATCGAGTCCGGCAACAGCGTGCCCGACAAGGTGGCGCGCGCGGGCTTCCACGTGACGAAGAGCGAGCATGTGGACGCGCCGGTGATCGACGAGTTCCCGCTCGCGCTCGAGTGCAAGCTCGTGAGCTACGACGAGGAGACAAGACTCCTGACCGGCGAGATCGTGAACGTCAGCGTGGACGAGCGCGCGCTCGACGAAAACGGCAAGCTCGCTGTCGAAAAGCTGCACGTCATCACCTTTGACTACGCCAACCACGGCTATTATGTCTTGGGCGAGAAGGTCGCCAGCGCGTTCGAGGATGGCAAAAAATTCAAGTAAATCCGGCAAAACAGAAAGCGCCGCGTCCCGTATTTTCTTCGGGACGCGGCGCTTTTTTGCCGTTTCGGTCAGGATTTCAACTTTGTTTGTGCAAAACCGACGCATTAGTGTTAAAATCTCGTTAAATAAAAAGAAAATCCGGAAACCCTTGCAAATCAAGGGAAACCCTTGTGCCGCAATGGATTGCGGCCTGCACGGGACTGTGCGGGACTGTTCCAAACTGTCTATATCTCGGACGCAGTAATGACGCAGTAAATTTGCTGCTTCGTCACTCCGCTTTCGCGGAATTTGCCCGGTCTTCGGACCTCATTGCAAGGTACGCGTTGACCCGCTCCGCGCCGCTGGCATGATGGCGGGCGCGCAGCTCCGCATAGACAGTGGTCGTGACCTGTTCCGTATCGCCGATGAATGCCGCCATCGTCTTAACGTCAAGCCCAGCCTCATAGCAAATCGTCGTGAAACTGTGCCTGAAGCAGTGCGGCGTGATGGGGTACGTTGGAATCGGCTCCCCGTTCTCGTTCTGGACGTATTCGACCAGACCAGTATTCCGGCAGTAAGTTTTCCATCTTTTGCTCAACTGCGAAGCGGTCAATGGCTGCCCGTCCTCGTTGTGGAAGATCAGGCCGAGCCGCTGGTTTGGCAGTACCTCGGCAAGCGGCGAGAGCAGGGGGATCGTGCGCCCGCTGCCATCGTTGTTCTCGCGGTTGCGGTTCTTCATAAAGTGCTCAAGGCGTGGAATATTCCCGTATTCGTAGTTGAGCTTTTTGTTGATCGTGATCGTCCCGGCCTTGCGGTCGATGTCCTGCCAGTTGAGCGCCAGCAGCTCGCCGCGGCGGCAGCCGGTATAGAGCAGCATCATCCCGAGAAGATAGTCTTCTCCGCGGTATTCCTCGACCTTGCGCTCGTCCTCTTCCGTCAGCGCGTGGCGCGTTTTGCGGGGGAGGTTACGGCTGTGCTTTGCCTCTGTTGCTGGGCTTACGTCAATATCCCCCTTGAGTACGGCGTGAGAGAATATCGCCTTGAGTACATAGAGTTCTATTTGCACTGTCTGTCTGGAATAGCCCTTGCCCTCGAATTCTGCGATATATCTCTTGATATCGCGAGGGCATACATCTCCCGCCGCCATCGGGAATGCTTTCTTGATCCGCTTTACCGCGCAGTGGTACGGGCGATAAGTGCCTTGCCTGATCCCTTCTTCCTCCTTTGCTGCGAACCATTCGTCGGCGATGATGGGAACCTTTCGCCCTAATTTCTTTTCGGCGCTGTACTCGAGGATCTTGCGGTCGACCTCTGCACATGTTTTGCCGCGGAAAAAGATCCGCTTGCCGTTGACAGTCCTGCTTGTCTCAAACAGTCCGTCCGGTCTCTGATAGTATTTTTTCTTGGTCATGATGGTTTACCTCCCAAATATTACTTGTCAGACAATGGAAGGCGTGCTATACTGTGTCTTGACCTCCCAAATTTGCCTTGCTTCGTCGTGGTTGCGGGGTAGATTGGTCATGCGTCCTGCGTTGCCGCGCAGGGCGCTTTTTTATTGTCAGATTCGCGCGACGTTGCCGCGTGCGCGCGTTTCCGGGGTCAGTATGTAGAAGGGAGCGGGTAGCGTTTGGACGTGATGACGCGGCCCTGACAGACGATACTTGAAACAGTAGATGGCAACAGCCAAGAAGAGTGCTATATATACTGTCCAGAGTGTGATTTTGAAAGTGGCGTATATAGCGAACCCAAATTTATCGTCGAAAAGTGGAACAGGAGGGCTGACAATGGCTGAATACATTCCACGCAGCGAAGCCATTGCTGAACTGCGCCATAGGTGTTATCCATGCGGTGAAGGGATTGAAGCCATTAACGGCATTCCCGCCGCTGACGTTGCGCCGGTGACGCGGTGCAAGGACTGTGCGAACAGCTACGAAGACGCGTTCGGGCGCGTATGCGCCTACGGCATCTGTGTGGATTGCACAGTCCCAGACGACTTTTACTGCGCGAGCAGTAAGCCGAAGGAGGACACATGCTGACGATTACGATTAAAGCCAACGTCCCCGCTGCTGACGCGCAGGGCCTCAAGGAGCGCATCGCCATGGACATCGAGCGATACGGCGACTGCAAGGTCGTGAGCATCGTAAGCGATAGAGGGCAGGAAGAACAGCTGAGGATGAAAGGGGACAAATTATGAGCATCAACGTAAAGAAGTACACCAAAGACCAGATGGCGAAGATGGTGGAGGAAGCGCAGGCGGAAGTGCAGGAATTAAGGCGGGCAAACGCCGCCATGACCGAGCAGATCAGCCAGATGAACGGCGAGGCAATCAACAAGGCAAACGTGATTGCGAATCTGAAAGCGGACGCGGATGCGCTGCGGAATAAGCTCGCTGACACTGAGGCGTCGCTTGGGCGGGCGAACGATGAGTGCGCTTTTAAGCAAGAGGCCCTTAATGTAATGCGTAATAGAAAATACAACGCTGAGCAGCGCGCCAATTACGCAGAAGCCCACCCGTGGCGTAACCTGTGGGCGTGGGTGAAGAGAAAGCTCAAAATGGCATAAGGAGAGGCAGGGCAAGCGCCCTGCCTCTTTGCGTCAATATGGATTTTTCCAGTTCTGCCCGCCCTTGTAGGCGTCGAACAGCTCGCGCCACTTATCCTGCGGGAAGTGCGATTCGATGTAGCCCGTCAGTTCGGCTTTCTTCACGCTGCCGTTTTTGTCGGCGTCCACGCTCCCGCGCATCTTTGCCCAGTCATCGAGCGAAAGTCCGGCGTCGAGCATCCGCTTTGTCTTTTCAAAGCCCGTGCCGCTCATCACGTCAGAACCGTATTTTTCAAAGTTTGCGAGATAGTCCGCCGTGCTCATGCCGAGCTCGCTCTTGGCGTTCCTTGCGTGCAGCACCCACTTATCGACCGCCTCGTCGCCCAGCACTTCCGCTTTGGCGGCTTCATAGCTGTACTTGTAGTAGCGGTCGAGCAATTCCGCCTTGGTCGTGTCGCCCGCCGCCTTGTAGATGCTGGTTTTCATCATGGCGGCGGTATAGGCCATCTGCCCGGTCGCGCACGCCGCCTGGAAGGCCTGCTTCTGGTCATAGTCGAGCACGACGGTGTGCTCCTTACCGTCGACGTCCTTGTAACTCAGCGAATCGGGCTTGCGCGTCGTGGGGTAAAAGCCCGTTTCTCCAGTCGCGCCGCGCACGCGCTCCATCTCCTGCGATACCTCGCTCTGCGTGTACTTGTTCACGCCGATGGGGTTAATAAGGGCATTCGTCAGCCGCTTGGAAAGGCTTCCGGGGTTGTCCTTTTCCTCGCCCAGCGTGTTCACCGTGGTCGGCAGCGTTTCGCGCACCTTCGGGATGCGGCTTTTCAGCGTGTCGATGAGAACGTCCTTCGTGCCGTCGCCTGCATACACGTTGCGCTGCTTGTCGTCAATGCCCTTGGCGATGGACGCCAGCACGTTCGGCGTGATGGACGAAATTACGGTATTGCCCACTGCCTCCGGCAAGGCCTCTTTCCAGTCCTTTTTATAGACCAAAATGTCCTTGCGCAAATTACCGATAGTCTGCATCACGGGGAGGTCTGCCGCCGCCTTGACAAAACTGTCTGCTGTGTCTGTGTAGCTCTGAGTGGCTACAAACGTGGAAAGAAAACTGTCATTCCCGTTATCCGCCATTTCCGCCCCGAGGCTCACCATGAAGTTCAGCGGTTCAAGGTTGCTCAAATCGACGAGCGTGTCGCCGTCCCGCCACATGCCGGTCTCGTCACCATCCATCCAGCGCTTGGCGGCGGTGATATTGATCTGCGCGCCGGTCAGACCCTCGCTCTTGTTCAGCGCAGCGACGTCCTTGTCGTCCTCGTCGTCTGCGCGCTTCAAAAGCCCCATCTTCGCCAGCTGCATAAAGCCATAGGCGATGGCCGTGCCGGTCATGCCGCGCGCGAAGTCGCTCACGGCCTTTGCCTGCTTTGCGGGGTTTGCGCCGTTTCTCGCCGCATCGGCGACCGCTTCCACGATCTCGACCGTGCCTTTCACAGCATTCACGGGGCTGTAATCAAGCCCCACGCTCGCAAGGTTGCCCGCTACGCGCGTAAACGGCGCAATAATGTCGCCCGCGCCGAAGCTGTGGATAGTATGCCCTCGTTTGGTTTTTCTCCCACTGTCTCCCACACCGGCAAGCATATTTAGGATGTCGTATACCGACCGGATCGCGTCTGCTGTGCGGCTGTCATTCTGGAATGTGCGGTATTTGGCCAGCGCGTCCGCCTGAGATTCTGCGTAGCCCTTGGGCGCGTTCTGAATTTTCCCGCTTTCGATGAGTTCCTGCGTTCCACGCTGCGTACTGCGCGCAGCGCCCTTGTATGCCTCGTCCGAGGTCGTCAGCAGATACCCCATGTTCCGCTCACAGGCGGACAGCACGCGGTCGATGATGTTGCCGCTCGCCTTGAACGTGCGGTTGCCGGTCTGCTCATAGCGTCCGCTCGCGCCCATGTCCACGTCAAGCGTGATCTCCGCCGCCGACATGCGGATTGCCTTCATAATGGCGGCGCGGCTCTCGCTGCTCATGGCCGACTTTTCAAAGGCGACGCTGCGCGTGCCCGTCAGCTTGGAAAGCGCCATATCGAGCACCGCCGCCCCGCGCATACTCATCGCGTCGAGCGCGTAGAACGTCGTGTTGCCCGCGATGTTCTTTGCCGCTGTCTTGGGGTTCGACAGCATGTTGAGCACCTGCACCGTCTTGAGCTTCTGGCCCATGTTGGCGCTCTGCGCGTCGGTCGACAGCGCCGCACTGGATTCATAGGCAAACTGCTTGAGCTGCCCAAAGTCCATGCTGCCAAGCGCCGATTCCGCCGCCTTGCGCAGCATCGCGCTCTGCCGTCCGGTGATGCCGTTCAGCGTTCCGCGTTCCTCTGCGATATTGAGGATGATGTCGCGCATCGCCTCGGGCGTCTCCGCCTGCTCGATGCTCTTGTCGTACATGAGGATGCTGCGGAACCGTTCGGCGCGGTCTGCGTCGGAAAGGTCGCTCTTTTGCAGATTCTCCCACGCCGACAGCTCGCTCGACTGTCCGCCCTCGTTGCCTTCCCGGCTGTATTTGGCCCATGCCTGCGTGCCGCGTCCGGTCTCCGTCGCATGCTCGCGCATGATATCCAGCCAGCGGGTATACTCGTCTTCGGTGATCTCCATCGCAATACTGCGGCCTTGCAGCTCGTTCTTGATCTGCATCGCTGCGTCGACCATCTGCGCGTTCCACGCGGGGGCGTATTCAAGATACTGCGTCAGCTCTTCATAGGCGGCGGGGTCCGCGTCCTTTAAGAACTGCCGCTTGCCGTCCCGCTCAATGTACACAAGGTCATCCGCCTTGGCAAGGCTTTCCGCCTCGCTCTGCGCGCGGTAGCGGAACAGTGCGTCGTAGTCTTCGCGGCTGCGCGCCGTTGCATCGCCCTCCGCCTGCGTGTAGCGCGCCGCGCTCTCGGCAAGGCGGCTCGTGCGCTCCACAGGCTCCACGTCTGGGGCCTGATAGCCTGCCCGCGCCGCGCCGATGCTGCCGGGAAGATCGTCCGGCACATCCATATCCCAAATGGGCAGTTCTTCTGCCTGCCGTGCCTGTACCGGCTGCGCACCGTCGATTTGTGCCTTGGCGGCAAGATACGCCGCGTTCGGGCCGACCTGTTCCCCAGCCACGTTGGTATAGCCGTTCGTCAGCATGTCATCAAGGATGAGTTCGAGGGTCTTTGCCGCTTTTACATTCTCCTGCCCGTGATCCTTGATGAGCCGGTCAGCGGCGTCAATGATCTGGCTGCGAGACAATCCCTCGTTCATTGCCGCGCGCAGGGCAGGGGTCTCATAGATGTTGCTCGCGCGCTGATATCCATTCGCCGTGCGCTCGCGTGCACCCATCTGCTGCCCGTACTGGCGGGAGAGGTCGGCAATGCCCGCGATCTGCTCCGCCGCCTCGACATAATAACCGCGCAGTTCGGGATGGTCGAACGAAAAGGCGTTCACGCTGCGCGGCGCGACGCTTTCCGCCGTGCGGTTGTCGATGTGGTTTTCCGGCGCATAATTCCCGCCGCGCTGCATATCCTCTCCCTTGACACCGCTGTTCCCCTGTGTTACAGTGGGGTCAAGAGATACTGGTGCTTGCACCCCAGCGCCGCCGTCGGCGGCAAGGCTGGTTTGATTGGTGCGCGGCGCTGTATCCGTTGAAGCGTCTCCGCTTGCTACGTGGTCGAGGTCACCCGAAAGGGCAGAAGTCCCGTCTGATGCAGGCGAGGGCGCTTCGGTGGAGCCCCCTGTATTTTCGGGCGCAACTGCTTCGGCGGTCGTCCGCGTTGGGGGCTCTATTTTTATGTCCTCAACTTCGCTTATTGTATGTCCGTAATACTTGTCGCCCACGTTCGTGTTTTTTACTCGAATGTGGGCATTGTACTGTTCGCCGTCAATTTTGATGGGGCTGTCGTAGTATTCAAACGTCGGGATACTGTTTGCTGTTTGGGGATGGTAATTCCCAGCTTCGGCAACCTTGTGTCCGTTTTCAATCAATTCTGGAATGTGGAATCCGCTTGCATATTTTTCATAGGGGATATTCCCGCTGAGGAACTTATCGAGCCCTTTTCGTGAAATGCCGATTTGCCGTCCTGTCTCTGCATTGGTAACGACAGTTGGGAAATTCTTCTTTGCAAAGTCAATGAAGTATGTCCTTGCATGGTTAAAGTTCTCGAGAATGTTGCGGGAGAAGAGATTCGTATTTGCCGAAACCGCACCTTTTGACGTGCCCTGCGTCCCCTCTGCGGCGTTTTCCTGCGCGGGTGTGAAATTACCCTCGCTCGTCGCTTGACGCGCTCCTGCGTCAACGTCCGGCGTTTCTGTGCCATTGCCGCGCCCGTTCATGGCGTTCAGCATCGCATTGACGCCGATCTGACCGCCGCCGAGCACACCGCCGACGACCGCGCCGCCCGCAAATTCCTCTGCCGCCGTACGCGGGTTCAGAATGGCGTCGCCGTCCGAAAGAGAAGCGAGCTTGTTGCCCTTGTGGTACACACCGTTCTGCAAGGCGCGTTCAATGACGCCCTGCACCGCTTCTTCCTTGCCCTCGTCCACGGCGGAATCGACCCATGCTTTCCATGCGTTCGCACCATGTTTCAGCTCTTCCGGCAGCTTTTGAATACCGCCGCCGACCTCGACCGCCGCATTGAAAAGGCCGTTGCCCATCGCATAGAGCGCCGCCTTCGTGCGGGCTTTGTTGTTCTCTGTGCCGGTCTTCGCCATGTCATCCATTGCCTCGTCATAGCTCTGTCCGACAACCTGAGAAAACGCCGTCCAGTAGTTCGGGTCCTTCGCCATCGCTGTCACGCCGCGCCGGATCGTGCCCGCCATGCTCGGGGTCATTTCCGCCGCTGCCTGTGCGCCGAGGCCCGCCGTGCTTGCGCCCGCAGACGCACCCGCCGTCAGGTAGGCCATGACCGCCTGCGGTACTGCCGCGACCGTCGCAGCGCCGTACTTGTCCAGCAGTTCCGCCGCCTTGCCGCCCTTTGCAACGTTGTCGGCGTATTTCTTCTGTGTTTCCTGTCCCTCGTTCTTGATACGCTGCGCCAGCTTATTGAGTGGGGCAGTGTCGGACAGCTCTCCGAGCTTCTGCCCGGAAAGCAGCTCGAACGGTGACAGCAGCACGTCCTCAGCCATCGCCAGTGTGCTGGCAACGCCCTGTGCTGCCTGATTGACGCCCTTTGCCACAGCGCCCGCAACGCCCTTGCCGAGAGAGTATTTGTTTACTCTCTCGGCATTGTTTTTCTTAATTTGGTTCGCCACCACCTGCGCCTGTGCGCGCCGCTGCTGGTTGGCGCGGTTGGTATTGCTGCGCACGCCCTCCCACTGCTTGCCGATGAAGAAATTTTCATTCGTCTGCACCGTGTCGTACAGGTTGATGCCGGTGTTGAACTGCACGCCAGCATCGTATTCCGCTGCCACGCGCTGTGGGGTCATTTTTCGATTTGTCATTCGTGATTCCTCACTTTACATTGCCCGCGTAGCGCAGCCGGATGTCCGTCTCAATGACCGTCGCCGTCGCGCTCGCAGAATTGCTTTTGAAGATCAGGCGATAGAACGTCGCCTTTTTCACCTTTATTTTTACTTTCTTCACCTGCGGCTTTCGGCTCGTTGCGAAAGAAAAGTGGTTAAAGTCCACATGCAGGAACGTCGCAAGGTTGTAAGCGACCACCTTATCGGGATAATCGCTGCGCCGGTTCGTCTCCACGGTGACGGAGATGCGCGCATTGGACGCGGGCTGCATGGCGACAAAAATCATGGGGCTGTATTTCAGCAGCCAGTCCTTGTCAAAGTCCATCGCGCCGGTCGCCGCGTAGCAGTCAATGGCCGCGCCATCGTCGTTGCGGTACTTGTGGGAGAATTCCAGCACTTTCCCGTCGTCGGCAAAGCCGAGCACCGTGCCGTTCCACTCGAGAACACGGTCGAAGGGAAGACCTTCGTAGAGATACCACGCGTCATTTGCGTAATTCAGGATGAGGGCGCGCCGCCCGAATAGGAACCAATATTCGTGATCGCTTTTGATGTTCGCCGTGCGCACCTTCGGCAGATCAAAGCTCTTAAGCGTCGCCGCCACGCGGTCGCTGATGCGCTTGGCGTTGTTTTCGTTGTTGGAGATATAGCTTGCATAGTTGCTGCCGCTGCGCCACTGATACACGCTGCCCGCATCCAAGGTCAGGGGGTTATTTTCAAGCAATCGCACCTGACCGGGCGCCTCGTTGCCAAATTGGCGGTTGACCGGCTGCACGTAAAACGCCGCCGTGCTCGTGTCGTCGGCAAGACTGATCTCGCCGTGCATGATCGTCCACGCGCTGTCCGTCTTGAACGCCATCAAGCGGGAATAGTGTCGCACCAGTGCCGTAAGCGGCGTGTTACTTTCGCCCACGGCCACCTCATAGAGATCGGGAAAGTATTCAGCACTCGCTTTCCCAGTGTCGTAGGGGACGCCGGAATAGATCGTGCGGTTCGTGCCGTCGCCGTAGAGGAACACGCGGGTATCCGTCGCGCCGTTGAAAAGCTCGCTGTATTTCATGCCGGTCACTTCGCTGCGCGCGCCGTCGCCCTTGCGGTATTCGATCTCCACAGTGTTCGTCCCTGCGGCTGGGGCGGCGGTAAACGTCACCGTCCCGTTTTTAAGGTCCATCGTGCAGTCCGTCACCGGCTCGCCGCCTGACTTGACGCTGCTGACCTCGTTGATATCCTTTTCCGGCAGTTGGAACACCTTCGCCGTCCCGTCGGGAGAGAACTGCACGCGCCGCTTGCCGGTCAGCCGGTTCACGTTTTCAACAAGCGTGCCCTCGCCCTTGGGCGTCGTTGCTGTCTGGATGAGCGGCACATAGCCTTCGACGGTTTCAAAACTTGTTTCACTGCCACCATCCCAGCTCTTGTATTCGCCTCCGGCCAGCAGATACACCTTCCCGCCAAAGCCGAAGAAATGCGCCTCGCCGTCGGGACACGTGCCTTTGCCGCTGGCGCTGCCGATTTCAGCGTCAATGTCCCAAATGTGCCCACCGTACACGGCGAGGATGTGCTCGGAAGCCCCTGCAATGCCGCGCCAAACGCCGTATACGCGCGTTTCGCTTTCGCCCCCTGCGGTTTCTTCACTCAGCGCGGAAAGCGCGTCAGCAAGGCTCAGAAGCGTTTTCGAGCCGGGGCGGATTTGCAGGTGCTTGTCCTGCGTCACGCGGAAGTTTCGCATCTCGGCCATCTCGCCGACTTTCAGCGTGGTATCGCCGTCGGGGTTCTCGTTCAGACCAAGGAACGATTTGATCTTCAGAATGCTGGAATTGTCCTTTGCCGTGATCTGTGCCAAGTTTTACTCACCTCCGTAGGAAAGATAGCTCATGTCCATTTCGCCGCCGGTCATCTCTTCGTCATAGTCCTCGTTCGCCTCGCCGGGCATCGGGTCTTCCGCGGCTTCCGGCAGCTGCGCGCCCAGCGTGCGCGTGATGCAGAAATAACGCAGCGCGTCGTTGATATGCGTGATGTTGTGCGGCTCGGTCGCGCAGTCGCTCGGGTTCTTCTCGTCATGTTGGATGAGCATGATATTTCGGATCAGCGCGCGGCAGTTGCTCGTCACCAGAAGCCCGGGGCGGTCCTTCTCGCCGCGTAGAGGCTTGAGCATTTCCTTTTCCGCCGCCCAGCCCTGCACGCGGTTGTTGCTCGCCCGCAGCAGGCCCACGCCGTTCTGCGCGAACAGCTCGGCCATGTTTTTGCCGCTGTCCTTCTGCCGGTTCCACATATGTATTTGCACCGGCGCTGGTCTGCACCGGCGTATGGATAAAAATAAAAAACGCCGAAACAGCACGGAAAACCGTGTGTCTCGGCGTTGAACGCTCTTGCTTGTTATGTACTTATTCGTCCGCGAGCTGCACCCCGTCAACGATGAGCGGGAATCGCTCGGCCTTGCATTTGCTGCACCATACCGGCGTATTACGCACGGTGCTGGTCTTCAGCACCCGCAGCAGCTTTTTCCGGCATTTGGGGCAGGTATACCATCCGTTTACCACCATCGCGCAAACTCCCCATACTCGATGCCGCCATACGGCAGCCCGTCTTCGATGCTCTCGAACGAGGCGGGAACTCCCTCACGCGCCTTAGCGAGGCGCTGCTCATAGAGCTGCCAGAAAAAGTCTGCAAGCGTCGGATTTTCCTCGCTCAGCAGCTTTGCTGCAAGCCCGCAGGGGAGGACGCTGCGCACAATGTACGGGTCCATCTTGATCTCGTCGGAAAAGCTCGTCAGATCGTCGAGCGCCGGGCGCTTGCCGTCCTCGCTGATGGCGAAGGTATCGCTCGCCGGGTAGACGTCATCGATGAGGTTATTGAGAATGCCCAGCGTCCTGACCTTGTACTCGGTCGTGTCGCTGTTGTCCGTGCTGCCGGTGCTTTCATTCTGCGCGTCAATAAGGTACATAGCCTTGTCAAAAACGCCCTGAACGCTCAGATCAATGCTCATGTCCTCACTCCTTTGTCACTCTCGTTCGAATCTGGTCTTGCCGTTCACGGCGTACCGCATGATATTCTCGAATCCCTCGTCGATGGGGTCCGGCGGTGGCTTCTGCATCTCCCGCTCCACGCGCTGCTCGGTGCGCTGCTCCTTGGTTTTGAAAAATTCACGGGCAAACAGCGCCGACGTCTCCGCGAGGATGACCGCCGCCATCACCAACAGCACCGCAAGCATCGCCGTCATTCCTGTTCGCCCCTTTCTCACTTGAAATCGCTGTCGTCCACGCTGTCGCCGTGAACGATGCGTACCGTTGTGTCGTTTTTCTGCTCGATCTTGTCCTGATAGCCGCCAAGGCGCGTCTGCTTCTGGAGGAAAATGCCCCTCGTGACCATGCCTTTCTCTCGGTATCGCTCGTCTGTCTCGACCTGATTCTGAATGCGAAGATACGCCATCTGCACGGCGTCCTGCAAATACGCGCAGCGTTCGCCGTCATACCACGAGCGCAGCACCGTGAGCGTTACGGTTCGTCCCTTCTTGTTGTGCTCGGAGAGGTAAAGCGCAAGTCCCGCTTCGCCGTACAGCACGCCGCGCTCGTCGCATTCGTCAAAATAGGCGTCGGCGACCTTCTGGAAGTCCTCGACATGAGGGAAAATCGAGACGACTTCGTGGGCCGCCTTGGAGCGGGCAAGCTGCCCCGTTACGGTGTCGCGGTTTTCGATATATCCCGGCTCGCCCTTTTTCTTCGAAAAGGCCGGATTCCCGCGCCGCTTCTTGATCGGCTCATCCGCCATACCGTTTTCCCCCTTTCGTTTCGTTGGCACAGACAGCAGGAATCGAACCTGCATCGTCGCAAGCAACCCCGCCATAATTGCTGCCGCTCTCCCAAATGAGCTATGTCTGCATGTGGCTGCCCTTCATGCCGTAGGGGGCAGCCGGGTAGGAGGTCTTTTCTCATGATCACACTTGCTAATCCATCGTCCCAGTTCTCATTTATGCACGAAATGCAAGCCCAGTCAATTGACAAAATTTCATGGATACAGCGAGATACAGTGTCGCCCAGTATCATCCGCAAAATATTTCGTAGACCACCGTTTTCAAGACCCTGCCGCCAGTTTTTCCGCTACCCGTGAGTTGCAAAAAGAGCGGGGAAGATGTGGGAGAATAATATATACACCCGTTCCCGCGAGACCCCGCCGTTTTTCCGCTACCCCCCGGCCCCTTAGTTCGTTGTCGGGATACGTGCTCCCATCCCTGCGCCGCGCAGCCGCCAGCCATCCCCACGCGCCCAGGCCGTGACCGGATCGCTACAGTAGGGGAATTGCCCTATTGCATCCCTGCGCGCCGTCATTGACCCCGCGCAGCCGTCGGCCATCCCTGCCGAATTGCCCGCAAATGACGCAGTAAAGACACAGCAGCCCCGAAAAGCCCTGCAAAATCAAGGAAAATAGTTAATAAACTCTTAAATCGCGGCGGCGACAGCCCCAACCCAGCCGCTCCCGTCTGCCTCATTGCCCCAGCCCTCGCGCGTTTTTTACTTCTCCTCCAGTCTCTTAGTTGTCTATTTTGCAATACCCTTGCAAAGCCTTTACCCCCTGCTATTCGTTACTCACTGCTCCTACTGTAAGCCTTTGCTATACGTAAGCCCCTGCTATTACTCACGGAATGGTAATTACTTACAGCCGCCGCCACGACGCAAAAACCACCGTCGCAGTCTTGGGAAAGGGGGGATTATAGGGGGGATAGGGGAGATAGGGGTTATAGGGGAAAGAGGGGGAAGGGGGGACAAGGGGG
>NZ_JPJG01000096.1 GCF_000765235.1 Oscillibacter sp. ER4
CTTTCACTTCGGAGACATCAGAGTTGTTCAAGCCTGAGACTGCCAATCCAAGGCCTTTCTCTGGGGGTTCCAAAGGGGGGATTCTCTTTTGCAAAAGAGAATCCCCCCTTTGATCCGTGCGGCGCCGTAGGCGCTGCTTCCCCCGCGGCACAAGTGCCGCGAAGCGCTTCGCACGGGTGCGAAACCAATAGTACCTTTTATATATAACAAAGGTAACCGTTTCGCTTTAGCACTTGCTGCCGACGAGTGCTAAAAATTAAGAGTTTAGTAACAAATATCAGGAATTTCCTGCTATACTTAGGTTCAAATACAATTCAGAGAGGGATGCTTTTATGGCTAAAAAACAGTTTAAAGCAGAATCGAAGCGTTTGCTCGATCTGATGATCAACTCGATTTACACGCACAAGGAGATCTTCCTGCGCGAGATCATTTCCAACGCCAGCGACGCTATCGACAAGCTCTGCTATGTTGCGCTGACGGACGACAAGGTCGGCATGAACCGCAGCGATTTTGCCATCACGGTGTCGGTCGACAAGGAGAACCGCACGTTGACGGTCTCGGATAACGGCATCGGCATGAGCCGCGAAGAGCTTGAAAACAACCTCGGCGTCATCGCGTCGTCTGGCTCCTACAAGTTCCGCCAGGAGACCGAGGAAAAGGACAAGAAGGACGCCGATATCGACATCATTGGCCAGTTCGGCGTGGGCTTCTACTCCGCGTTCATGGTCGCGGACAGTATCACCGTCCGCACGAAGAAATACGGCGAGGAGCAGGCCTATGAGTGGCAGTCCTCAGGCGCGGACGGCTACACGATCGCCGAGTGCGACAAGGAAGCCGTCGGCACCGACGTCATCATGCACATCAAGCCCGACACGGACGAGGAGAAGTACAGCGAGTACTTGGAGTCCTACCGTCTGCACGCGCTCGTGAAGAAGTACTCCGACTACATCCGCTACCCCATCCGCATGCTGCTGCCCGAGCAGAAGGTCAAAGAGGGCAGCGACCCGGAGAAGCCCGAGTACGAGACCGTCGAGGAGATGAAGACCGTCAACTCCATGGTGCCGCTCTGGCAGCGCAAGAAGAGCGACGTCACGGACGAAGAGTACAACAAGTTCTATTCCGAGCTGACGCATGAATTCGACAAGCCCCAGCGCACGATCACCGTCTCGGCCGAGGGCAGCGTGACCTATAAGGCACTGCTGTTCGTGCCGTCTTCGCGCCCGTTCAACTTCTACACGGAAGGATATGAAAAGGGATTACAGCTCTACAGCGCAGGCGTTCTCATCATGGACAAGTGCGACTCGCTGCTGCCTGACTATCTGCGCTTTGTGCGCGGCGTGGTCGATTCGCCGGATCTGAGCCTGAACATCTCCCGCGAGCTTTTACAGCACGACCGCCAGCTCAAGGTCATCGGCCAGAACCTCGAAAAGAAGGTCCGCGCCGACCTTGAAAAGTTCCTCAAGGATGACCGCGAGGGCTACGAGAAATTCTACGAAAACTTCGGCCGCCAGATCGGTTACGGCATCGTGAGCGACGGCGGCGAGAGCCGCAAGGATTCGCTCAAGGACCTGATGATGTTCTATTCCTCCACGCAGAAGAAGCTCACGACGCTCAAAGAGTACGTCGAGCGTATGAAGGAAGGCCAGAAGTGCATCTACTACGCTGCGGGCGAGAGCATCGCCGCCGTGGACAAGCTACCGCAGACCGAGCTTTTGAAGGACAAGGACTACGAGGTTCTGTACCTGACCGGCGAGACGGACGAGTTCGTTTTGCAGGCGCTGATGAACTACGACGAAAAGCCGTTCCGCTCCATCGTGGACGGCGACCTCGAGCTTGGCGGCGAGGATGAGCAAAAGGACGACAGCGAAAGCGCCGAGCTCATGCAGTTCGTCAAGGAGACGCTCGGCGACAAGATCAAGGAGGCCAAGGTCTCGCACCGCTTGAAGACCCATCCCGTCTGTCTGACGGCGGGCGAGGGCTTCAGCTTCGAGATGGAGAAGTACTTCAAGAACTTCCAGATGCCCGAGCCCATCAAGGCCGAGCGCATCCTCGAGCTGAATGTCGATCATCCGGCGGTCAAGGCGATGGCCGCCGCGCTGGCAACGGACCGCGACAAGGCGGCGCTGTATGCCAAAATCCTCTACGATCAGGCAAACCTCATCGCGGGGCTGCCGCTCGAAGATCCCAGCGCGTACACCGACATGGTCGCGCAGCTGATGCAGTAAGTCAATATTGCTCCAAAAGGGCGCGGAGAATTCTCCGCGCCCTTTTTCACGTTTTTCATTCCTGCCGCCTATACTGGCATACAGGCGCTTTTCCGCCTGACAAACCGTAAAGGCGATGAACGGATATGATTCGACCACTGATGCTGGCTCTGCTCGGCACGTCTTTCACGTTTCTGATGACGGCGCTGGGCGCCGCGACGGTGTTCTTTTTTGCCCGCAAGGTGTGCGAGCGCGCGCAGGGCGCGCTGCTGGGCTTTGCCGCGGGCGTGATGATGGCGGCGAGCGTGTGGAGCCTCATCCTGCCTGCCATCGAACAGACGGAGGCAGAGGGGCGTCTGCCGCCGTTTCTGCCCGCCGCGGCGGGCATTGTACTCGGCGCGCTGACGCTCTTCCTGCTCGACGAGCTCGTGCGGCGGCGCGGCGGGGGAGAGGTGCACAGCGATTTTTTGCTCCTCTCGGCCATCACGCTGCACAACATCCCCGAGGGCATGGCCGTCGGCCTCGCGTTCGCGCTCGCGGCGGACGGGGAGAGCCTTGCCGGCGCGTTCGCGCTGGCGCTAGGCATCGGCGTGCAGAACTTTCCCGAGGGCGCGGCGGTGGCGCTGCCGGTGTACCAATCGGGCAAGTCGAAACGGCGCGCTTTCTGGACCGGCGTGCTCTCCGGCGCGGTGGAGCCGCTGTTCGGCGCGCTCGTCGTGCTCGCGGCGGCGGGCGTGCACGCGCTGATGCCGTGGTTACTCAGCTTTGCCGCCGGGGCGATGCTCTACGTCGTGGCGGAGGAGCTGCTGCCGCGCGCGGGCGGACGGCGGGGGACGTGCGGCTTCCTCGTGGGCTTCCTTCTGATGATGATACTGGACGTCGCGCTGGGGTAAGCGCGAAAAATCCGGCATAGAATGGTGCGAGGGATCGACCATGCACATTCATGTTGTAAAGCGCGGCGACACGCTTTCTTCCATTGCCGCGATGCACGACGCCCTGCCCGCGTTCGTCGCGGCGGACAACGGCCTTGCGCTGAGTACGCCGCTTGTGATCGGCCAGGCGCTCGTCGTGCGGACGCCGAAGACACTGCACACCGTGCGCGCGAGGGCGACGTGCTTGCCATCGACTACGCAGACGAAGCGCCGCTCGGTACGCTCGGCGTGAACGCCTACGCCTACCCCTACATCGGCGGCGAGCTGCTCGACTCGGTCCTGCCGTACCTGACGTATCTGACGCCGTTCACCTACGGCATCACGCCCGCGGGAGTCCTTGCGCCGCTCGATGACGCGCGCCTGCTCGAACGTGCGGCGCGCTATGGCGCAAAATCGCTCATGCACCTCTCGACGCTGACGCCGGAGGGGAATTTTTCGAGCGAAAACGCCGCGTTGCTCCTGCAAAACGACAGCGCGCAGAGCGCGCTCCCTGCCGAGATTTTGCAGACGATGGCGAAAAAGGGATCCTACGGCCTCGACGTCGACTTCGAGTACGTCCCGCCGGAGCTGCGCGAGGACTACGCCGCGTTCGTCTGCCGTCTGCGCGAGGCGCTGAACGCGGAGGGAAAGCCCGCCGTCGCCGCGCTCGCGCCGAAGACGAGCGCGCAGCAGCGCGGACTGCTCTACGAGGCGCACGACTACGCGCTGCTATCAAAAGCCGCGAATGCCGTGTTCCTGATGACCTACGAATGGGGCTACACCTACGGCGAGCCGCAGGCCATCGCGCCGCTGCCGCAGGTGCGCGCGGTGCTCGATTACGCGCTCTCGGTCACGGCGGGGGAGAACATCTTCCTCGGCGCGCCGCTGTACGCCTACGACTGGCCGCTGCCCTACGAAAAAGGCCGGACGCGGGCCGAGACGTTCTCGTCGCAAGCGGCCGTCGCGCGGGCGCGGCTGGTGGGGGCGGAGATTGAGTTTGACGAAACCGCGCGCTCGCCCTGCTACCACTACTTCGACAAAATGCGGCGCGAACACGTCGTCTGGTTCGAGGACGCGCGCTCGCTGCGCGCGAAGATCGCCCTCGCGGCGGAAAAGGGCTTGCAGGGCATCGGCTTCTGGCAGGCGGGGCGGGAGCTCGCGCAGGCGTGGCCGCTGCTCGACGCGCTGGTGACGCTCGAAACCATCTAAAAAATGCAAAAAACCGCCCAACGGGCGGAAAAGATTGACAAAGCGTGTAAAATTTTGTAAAATTACATCAGGCGCTGCACAACGGCAGGCGGTTAGTCACGTACCCCGAAAGGGGGTGACGAAATGCGAATTACGTTTCATATCAAGCAGTTTACTGTGACGATTATCGTAAAAAGCAGAAACCGCCACTCCGGCAAGTGACGGTTTCTATGATTGAAACTACTTACGAACCGGACTAACCGCTTGTCGCAGCGCCCTTTTCTATCTCCATTATACCCCGCTTCCCCGCGTTGTCAAGGCGAAAATTTTTCCTCCGTTGCACCGGTTCGTCCCAAAAACCGCTTTACAGCTTTATAGCTGTAAACGGTCCGCGCAAATGCGCGGGCTGCACAAAATGAGGAGGAAAAACATGTACAACAACACCTATGAACGACCCCGGACCCAGATTGAAAAGTGCGAGCACTTAGCGCAGATGAAATTCGACAACCCGATCGAAAAGGCGCAGCGCGAGGCAGACGAGCGCAAATACCGCTTCTCGAGCATCGATGAGGCGTTTGGTGTGCTGTCCGTCATGCACGGACGCTGAAAGGGGGCGGGACGATGGATAAGACCGCAAACTACAACCTCCCGCAATGGGTCAAGGCGGATCAGATCAAGATGGACGACTTCAACGACGCGTTCGGCAAGATCGACGCGCAGATGAAGAAAAACGCCGACAAAGCAAACGCGGCGGCGAGCGCGGAGAGCGTGGGCACGCAGATCACGGCGGTGCAGGAACAAATCGTGGCGGTGGAGCAGGAGATCAAGCTGGTGTCGCTCGGAGAACCGCGCACGACGACGGCGGCGAACGGCAGCATCGTCTACGACCTGTCGGCGCTGAACATGGCCGACTACCGCGCGTTTCTGGTGTTTGCGACGGTGGACGCGGCGGGCTCGAGCGTAGGCGACAAGGGCAGGGTGGAACTGCTGTGCGACAGCAAGAGTATTGGACTGCTGGCCGATGCGATGGGCGGCCACGCGGCGACCGTCGCGTGGATTTTTCCGGCAAAATACGGCGTGGCGGCGGGCTACCACACGCCGACGCAGAACCGCAACGACAGCTTTGAGGGACTCAGCGGCTCGATTTTGAACGGCAGCGCAAACTGGAACGCCATGCAGAGCATGACCTTTAAGTTTACCGGCCTGAAAGGTTCGGGCTGCGTGCTGTATGGGTTGAAAAAGTAAAAAAGAGCAAAAAAAGAAGACCCCTTTCGGGGCCTTCTTTTTTTGACTAATCAGAGATTAGTGCTCAGCGACGACGACGTTGTAGTAAGCAACGGAACCGTCCTCAGCGTAGACAGCGATGGCAACATTGCCAACTTTGTCCAGAGTGACGTTGGTGTCGGTAATCTTGTTCTCGAGGCTGTTGTCGAAGACAACGAGATCCGGGTTAACATGAGTACCGTTGGCCTTGATGCAGCGCAGCAGGTCGTTGACCTTCACGGTAGCAGCGGAGGGAGCGATCACCTTGACGGTGCCGCGCACGCTGTTGGTGTGAGGCGTAACCTCAACGGAGAAGTTGGTGATGTCCGCGGGCAGAGGATCAACAGCGCGGATTTCCTTGCTGTTGCAAGCGGGCTCCGCAGCGATGGTCACAACAATGTCACCATCGACAACGGCGTTCTTGGCAGCCTTGGCGGTATAAACACGCTCGGAGCTGTGGGTCAGCTTCTCGTCCTTCTGAGCGAGCGTGTAATCCGCAGCAGCCACGCCGTTCATCTTAACGCCGGTAGCCTCGTTCCAAGCCTTGACGGTGACCTCAAGATCCTTGAGAGCATCGCCGAAGTACATGGTGTCAGCGGTGACAGAAGCGTTCTCCTTGTCGGAGACGGACACAGCAACCTTAAGGCTGATCTTGTGCAGGGCAACGATTTCTTCGTCCTTGGCGTCTCTCTGGACATAGACCCAGTTGCCAGCCTCCATAGAGGTCAGCTCGGACTTGTCGTCGGCCTTCTCCAGTTCAACAGCATAGGGACTGTTCTCGCCATCAGTGTTCTCGAAGTCACCGGTCCAGTAGAACTTCTGGAGCTCATCAGCGTTGACGAGTTCGTCCTCATACAGGCCGAGAACAGTGTTGTCCTTGAAGTCCTTCACCTCAGTGAGCTTGGTGGGCTCAACATACTGGAGAACCTGATCATTCTCGCCGAGGGTGTACAGCTTGTAGAGACCAGCCTTGCTGAGAGTGGTGAGGGACTGCGTGCTACCAACAACAGCGTTGGCATTGAGGACGAAGTTCTTGCTGTCGCTGGTGACAGAAACAGCGCTCTTTTCGTCCAGCTTGCCATCCTCGTTCAGAGCGTAAGCGCTGCCGAGAATGTACTTGGTGGTGTCATCGTCGACCTGCTTGGTCTCGATATCGTTGATATCGGTGACGAAGATGTAGCTGAAGGTCTTGTCAGCGCCGCGGACGTACACGACATCGGCACGACCGTTCTCACCGACAACATACTCAACATAGCCCCAGAAGCTGTTGGGCAGGGTGTCGAGCGTGTAAGCCTTGTAGGTGCCCTCGGGAGAAGCGGTGTACTGGAACAGGATCTCAGTGTCCTTATCCATGTAGACGTTCTTGTAACCGGTGGGGGTATTGATGACGTCCTTCTTTTCGTTGGCGTCATAGGTGCAGAGAAGCTTGGTGGTCTTGTCCTGAATCTTAGTCTCAACCTTCACGCCGGTATCGGTGAGCTCATACTCGCCATCCTTGTTGACGGTGTAGGTCATCAGGTCTTCATAGAACTCCTTGTTCTGCTTGGCTTCCTGATCAACGTTAGCAGTGACTTTGACACCCTCAACGCTCTTGACGGTGACCTTGGTGAGGACGGAAGCGTCGGAAACGTTGACGAGGTCAGCGTAAACGGTGACTTTGCCGTCGTCGTGGCCAGCCCAGATGCGGTCGATGACAACATAGTTGGCGTCAGCAGTGTAGTCGCCCACACCGATGATGTTGCCGTAGGTGTCATAGTAGAAGGTGTAGCTGTCCTTGAGATTGATCACAGCATCTTTGCCCTTGGCGAGCGGATTCATGGTAGCCATGACAGCAACCTTGACGTTGTTGTAAGCAACAGCGGTGACAGCCTTGATGTCAGAGGTTTCCTCGGACTTGCCCTTCAGGCCGGTCAGCTTAGCAACCTCGCCCTTGGCAGCTTCCATGGAAGCGATGTCGCCGTTATCATAGGTAACGAGGACGAAATCACCCTTCTTGAAGCCATCGGTCTCGAAGTTGTCGGTGATGACTTCGTTGGTGACATCGCCGGCATTGTTGGCCTTGGTGCCGTAAACGTCAACGTTGACGGAAGCCTCGACCTTGACGTGGTCGTTCTTGTCCTTGACTTCCTCGATCACCTTGGTGACCTTGGCGAGATAGGTGTTGATGTAGATAACGGTGTAATCGTCACCGTTCTCATAGACCTCGGTGAGCTGGCCCTGAGCGCCGGTCTCGGTCTTGGTGTCGTTGGCCTTGTAGGTTACAGCGGTGGTGCTCTTCACACCGTCGGTGTAAGAGAGGACAACCTTGGCTTCCTTCTTCTCGCTCAGATCCTTGCAGAGATCGCAAGCGGAAACCTTCTCGGTGTAAGTGGCAACGGGCTTGTCGTAGACGGTGGTGGACTTGTCGCCGCAGTTGTAGGTCCACTTGGTAGCCGGACGGCCATAGGTGCCGTTGGTGGCGTTGGGGGTCAGGTCGAAGTTCTTGTGACCGAGGGTCTCGTTGTCCTTGAAGAGCTTGCTGTCGTTCTTGGAGCCGCTGAAGCTCACGGTCTGATAGCCGAACGCGGCGGTGTAGGTGACCATGGGAGCCTTGGCGATGGCACGGAACAGCAGCTCGGCAACGAGCTCACGGGTGGCAGGAGCGTTGAGGTCAACGCCCTTGACGTTGGCGAGGACGCCAGCCTGCTCAGCGTACTTAGCGACGTTGAGAGCCCAGTCAGCGCCGGTGAACTCACCGTTCTTGTCGTAGCCGATGGCGCGCAGGATCATGGTGAGGACTTCGTAGCCCGTGACGTTGCCGGAGGGCTTGAAGGTGCCGTCGGGATAGCCCTTGACGAACTCAGCGTTGGCGCAGTAGCCGATGTAACCGGCAGCCCAGCCAGCGCCGGCCATGTCGCTGAACTTGTTGTAAGAAGCGTACAGGCCAGACTTGTCGTTCTTGGCGAGATCCTGAGTGTAGATACGATAGATGATCGTAGCCACCTCAGCGCGGGTGATCTTGTTCTCGGGCTTGAAGGAACCGTCCTCATAACCCTTGAAAACACCCATACCATCGAGGACGGCGACAGCTTCAGCGTAATTATCGTTGATCTTCTCGTCGGCCTTGAGGGCGTTGGCGCTGACGGCCAGAGACAGAGTCATGACCAGAGCCAGCACCATTGCGAGTAACTTTTTCATAGATGTTACTCTCCTTTCATAAA
>NZ_JPJG01000097.1 GCF_000765235.1 Oscillibacter sp. ER4
GGAGGCGAGAAAAGCTCTGAGGTATGCTAAGGTGCCCGTACCGCAAACCGACACAGGTAGATGAGGAGAGAATCCTAAGGCCAACGGGAGAAGGGTTGTTAAGGAACTCGGCAAATTGACCCCGTAACTTCGGAAGAAGGGGAGCCCCCTACGGGGGGTCGCAGAGAAATGGCCCAAGCAACTGTTTACCAAAAACACAGGTCTATGCTAAATCGAAAGATGACGTATATGGGCTGACGCCTGCCCGGTGCCGGAAGGTTAAGAGGAGATGTCAGGCAACGAAGCATTGAATTTAAGCCCCGGTAAACGGCGGCCGTAACTATAACGGTCCTAAGGTAGCGAAATTCCTTGTCAGGTAAGTTCTGACCCGCACGAATGGCGTAATGATTTGGGCACTGTCTCAACAGCCCGCCCGGCGAAATTGTAGTACTGGTGAAGATGCCAGTTACCCGCAACTAGACGGAAAGACCCCATGGAGCTTTACTGCAGCTTAATACTGAAATTCGGTAGTACATGTACAGGATAGGTGGGAGACTGAGAAATACAGGCGTCAGCTTGTATGGAGTCGCTGTTGGGATACCACTCTTGTACTGCTGGATTTCTAACCTGCGGCCGTGAATCCGGTCGGGGGACACTGTTAGGCGGGCAGTTTGACTGGGGCGGTCGCCTCCCAAAAGGTAACGGAGGCGCTCAAAGGTTCGTTCAGCACGGACGGAAATCGTGCAATGAGTGTAAACGCATAAACGAGCCTAACTGCGACACCGACGGGTGGAGCAGTAACGAAAGTTGGAGTTAGTGATCCGGTGGTATGTGAGTGGAAATGCCATCGCTCAACGGATAAAAGCTACCCTGGGGATAACAGGCTGATCTCCCCCAAGCGTCCACAGCGACGGGGAGGTTTGGCACCTCGATGTCGGCTCGTCGCATCCTGGGGCTGAATTCGGTCCCAAGGGTTTGGCTGTTCGCCAATTAAAGCGGCACGCGAGCTGGGTTCAGAACGTCGTGAGACAGTTCGGTCCCTATCTGTTGCGGGCGTAAGAGATTTGAAGGGAGCTGTCCTTAGTACGAGAGGACCGGGATGGACGTACCTCTGGTGCACCAGTTGTCCTGCCAAGGGCATAGCTGGGTAGCTATGTACGGACGAGATAAACGCTGAAAGCATCTAAGCGTGAAACTCCCCCTAAGATGAGATCTCTCATCCTTTAAGGAGTAAGGACCCAGAAAGACGATCTGGTTGATAGGCCGAAGGTGGAAGCGCAGTAATGTGTGCAGCTGATCGGTACTAATAGTCCGAGGGCTTGACCTACGAATGAAGCAGGCAAGGCCTTGAGAGGAGCTTTGAAGTTACATTGTTCGGTTTTGAAGGTTCGATTTGAAGAC
>NZ_JPJG01000098.1 GCF_000765235.1 Oscillibacter sp. ER4
CAAATAAATGCGTTCCCAGCGCTCTATAATTTTATGGTCGTTAATTCCAAATTCCTGCATCGCTGCATAGATACTCAGATGTTCTTTTTTCACGGTTTCTACAACCATTCTCTTGTACTCCGGCGTATATCGTTTGTTTGGTACTCCTTTTGGCATAGCAAAACACTCCACTTGTTAGGTAGTATACCATACTGTCTAACAAATGGGGTGCAGTTCAATGGGGAGATTTTTTCGGTCGTATTTCAGCCAAAAAGGTGCAGGCAAAACCGCATATTTTCTTATGCGGAGCCGGCCTTGGGCGGTGCTTTTTTCAGACGTGTGGTACAATACCATAGGTCTATAACCAATTTTTACTTTTCCTTGTAGTACAAACGGCAGTGGCAGTAGCCCTCGAATTCGGGGTCAGCGATCTGGTCGCGGAACTCCTTGCACATGCAGACGTTGTCCTCGATCTTCTGCAAGCGGCAGGGGCACTGTAAATCGCGCTTTAAGAGCGCGGCGCGCAGGCGGGCGACGACCTCCGCGTCTTCGTTGTATCGAATTCTCATGCCTTGCACTTCTCCAGCATCGCCTTGATGTCGGCCTTATCGTGCATACCGACCATGCCGCTCAGCGTGTGGCGGTCCTGCACGACGGCGAGCGTCGGGATGGAGTCGATACCGAACATCGAAGCGAGGTTCGGCTGCTCGTCGACGTTGACCTTGCAGAACTTGACCTTGTCCTCTTCCCCGTTGAGCTCGGCAAAGACAGGCGCCATCATCTTGCACGGCTGGCACCACTCGGCCCAGAAGTCGATGATGATGAGGCCCGGATCGTCGAGCACCTCAGTCTGGAAGTTTTCTTCCGTCAGCGTGACGATATCGGTGAACGTGCGCGTCTCGACGTACGGCTCGTGGAAGCCGCCGCCACAACCGACGCAGCCACCGCCGCATGCACTGCATCCGGCCCCGCAGCCCGCGCCGCAGCCGTCGGCACTCGCGCTGCTGTCGCCGGTCATCAGCTCCAGATTGCCCTGGAGGAAGCTGTCGACCGCCTCGTCGGCATTTCCGGTCACGCCGGAAATGAGCAGCATATGCGCGTTGTCGATGGCGGCGTGCGCACCCTCGCCGATATTCCCGCAGATGACGAGATCGACGCCGCGGGATTTGAGCCCGCCCGCGACCTTCTCGTGGTTGGTATCGTCAAACGTGACGGTCTCTTTTTCGATGGGCTTGATATCCTCGATGGTGTAAACGGTAAACTCCGTGGCATGGCCGAAATGCTGCATCACTTCGCCATTCTCGCAGGGAATTGCAATTTTCATAGTATGTTCTTCCTTTCCGGTCTATTGCTTCGGCGGCAGCGCCTCCGCTCGTTGCTATGAGGTAGTTTACCACGCTTTCGCGCGCCGTACAACCGGAAATTTGTAAACAAACCGTAGGCGGGTCTACTTTATCTTGCCATTCCATTATCCTCATGCTATGATTTTTATATCGCAGAGACTCTTTCCCCGCCAAATCAAAATTTGGCAAGGAGTATCTCCGCATGAAAAAGAAGGTTTGCAGAACCATCGGGTCAGTGATGCTGCTGATCGCCGTTGTTTTTGTGGCATATGCATTGACCCATCCGGAAGCAACTTGTCTCTTGAGCGTCACCGTTACCCGCTGCCTGTACGGTTTGTATGCTTTCATAATGGCAGTACTGCTGATTGCTCCCGTGAAGGACTCATAGGCCCACTTTATTTTTGCGGGCCTGCATGACCGCATAGCTGCGAAAAACGAGCCTTAACAAAAAGAGATTTTCAGGGAGGAACGCACCGTGAAGTGTCCATTCTGTGGCAAAGAGATGCAGCAGGGCAAGCTCCGCACCTGCGGGGATAACTACTTTGTTCCCAACGGCTGTAAAGCGCCTATGCTGTACACAAAAAAGCATGGAATACGCAGGCGCAACTCTGGTCTCCCCCGACTGCACTGGCGCGATCTACGAAGAAAACTGGCTGACGACCTTTTTATGCATTGGATGCCGAAAGACCATCGCAGACTTTTAGGATGGTAGCATGAAGAGATTACTATGGGATAAACGATTTAGCGGAATCCTCTGGGCCGTCGTGCTGGGCGCAGCATTCCTCATGTTATCGATACTCATCGTGAATTTTGTGTCTGGCATTCCATGGTATCTGCTCAGCAGTATGCTGCGCGCCGCTTTCGGAGTCATCATCCTGATGCTCGGAACACGGTTGTACGGGAAAACGACAAGGGAAATTCTAAGCCTTCATAACAGCAAGATCGCCATGTAAGCGGGTCTCGGTTTTCTCGTATTTCTGCTGTGCTACGTGGCCGCCGTCTATGTCGGATGCAGGGGAATTTCAGCAGGGCTGTTTTTCGCAAGGATCCTATTGCAGCAGCTCACGACTGCCCTTTATGAGGAACTGAATTACCGCTTCCTCATTTTGGAAGGATATTTCCACGGGAATAAAAGCGTTTGGAGCCGCCTGCTCTATGCTTTTGTCAGTTTTCTTGTCTTTGGGGCGGCTCATGTGGTAACCGGTTAGAGCACCTCCGCTTTCTTTCTGTCAAGGGCCATCGGATTTACCTTTGCGGTCATCTATCTCAAGTCAGGCAACATCGTCATTCCCATGCTGCTGCATTTCATTTATGATATCCCCACAAATATGACATCCTACATCGAGTGGAAGGATGCCTCCCTGCTCGCAAGCATGAATTCCGTGCTCGAGATCGCATTGGCGATCATGTTCCTTGTGTCCCTTGTTATCCTGATCATTGACAAGAGCACAGTGGAGACGAAGCACACCGCTTCATAACCTCACAAAATAGCAAAAACCGCCACAGCAGTTTCCTGCTGTGGCGGTCCTTTACTTTATACGGTTTTCAGACGCTTAGTCGTCCTTCTCTTCCTCGTCTTCCACAAGGTCGGCGGGATCGAATTCGAGGGTCGCGCCGCAGTTGGGACACTCGACCTTGCCGTCTTCGAGGACGGAATCGTCGAAGAAGATCTCCTCCTCGCACTCGGGGCAGGTCGTGGCGTAGCACTCCTCCTCGTCGTCCTCGTCGTCTTCCTCATCCTCGTAGTCGTCCTCGTCTTCATCATAGACGATATCTTCCACGTCGCCGAGGTCGTCGCTGATGACGTCCAGGCCGTCGCCGAGCTCCATGACCTCGTCGGTCAGGTCTTCAACTTCGAGAGCGATCTCGTCAAGAACGTCGGCGATCGCGAGGAACAGCTTGCCCTCGTTGGAATCCGCATTCAGGTTCATGCCTTCCATCAGGCCCTTGAGATACGCGACTTTTTCAGAAATACCCATCGTAAAACTCCTTTCTGTTACCGGAACTACGATTTTCCTGTTGCTGCTTACTTAATGTCTATTACTTGGCGCGGCCGATATACTCGCCCGTGCGGGTGTCGATCTGGATCTTGTCGCCGATGTTGATGAACAGCGGCACCTTGATCTCCGCGCCGGTCTCGAGCGTTGCGGGCTTGAGGGTGTTGGTCGCGGTGTTGCCGGCAAGGCCCGGCTCGGTCTCGGTGACCTCAAGGTCAACGAAGTTGGGGGGCTCGACGCCGAAGACATTGCCCTTGATGGACAGGATCATGCACATCGTGTTCTCCTTGACGAAGCGGAACGCATCGCCGAGCATATCGCGGTTCAGGGGAACCATATCATAGGTCTCCTGATCCATGAAGTAGTACAGATCGCCGTCATTGTAGCTGTACTCCATGTTCTTGCGCTCGATGGCCACTTCCTCGAACTTCGCGGTGGGGTTGAAAGAAGTTTCGGTCACGCCGCCGGTGACGACGTTCTTCATCTTGGTGCGCACGAAGGCCGCGCCCTTACCGGGCTTGACATGCTGGAACTCGACGACCTGATAGTACTTGCCTTCCATTTCAAATACTTTACCGTTTCTGAACTCACCAGCGGTAATCGTTGCCATAACTATTTCCTCCTGTATTCCCGAGGATATCATCGCTATCCTCAAATTCACAAAGTATCGGTTCTAAACCTATGGTATTTTACCGCATATAGTGCGGCAATGCAAGTGTTTTTCTTGATGTTGTGGGTGAAATTTGCAAATTTCAGTGCTTTTTCCGCTCGTCGTGCGCGCTTGCGGCCTTGAACGGCTGCTGCAGGGCGTGCAGCACGTGGTTCCACGCACCCACCGCGCCGCCGCGCGGCTCGACCATCAGCATCAGAACGCCGCTGCGCCGAGCGCCGAGCGTGTCGGTGAGCAGCTTGTCACCAAGCATTGCCGTCTCCCCCGCGTTCACGCCGTAGCGCGCCATCGCCTCGTGAAAGCCGCGCGTGCCGGGCTTGCCCGCGTGGCCGACGTAGCCGACTTTAAGCGGCTTGCAGAACTTTTCCACGCGCACGGGGCTTCTATTGTTCGACAAAATCGCAAACTCGATGCCCGCCTCCTTCAGCGCGCCGATCCAGCACGTGAGCGACTCGTCCGGCTCGCTCTGGCTTTTGGGCGCGAGCGTGAAGTCGAGGTCAGCGAGGAGCAGCTTCACGCCATGCTCTTTCAAAAATTCCGGCGTCACGGCCTCGTAATTGTCAAACACCCATTGCGGGCAAAGAAATCTGAGCATATCGGTCTCCCATCGCGCATAAAAGTATTACGGTTATTATACGCGCCGAATGCGCTTTTCACAAGGGGGGATTTTTCTGCTCACCTACCTCGCCATCACGCCAAAGGCGCTCTCTGAGTGTGCCTCAAGGCCCGCACTGCCGCTCGTCCACGTGGCCTATGCCGTCGGTCAGGGCGGATGCCTGACGCGCTGCGACGCAACGGCCTTCCCGCGCGGCGGGCTCATGGGCCTTTCCGACCGCTGCACCGGGGCCATCCCACGCATCGACACGCTCTGCCGCACCATCGTTGCGGAATGCGTCAAGCGCGGCTTTCAGGGCGTGCTGGCGGACTTTGAGACCAATCCGTATTCTGACCGGCTTTCGTTTCTCTCGCGTCTCTCCGCCCGCCTGAGTACGCGGGGGATGGCGCTCTACTGCCCCCTCTCGCTCCCGGCCGAGGGCGCAGCGCTCCTCGTCGGCACTGGCCTTTCCGGCGGGTCGCTGCGCGCGCTGCTGGAGGAAACCGCCTGCCGCTATGGCGCGGAGCGTCTGGCGCTCGACTTGGAACGCGTAATGATGGACTTTCCCCTCCCCTGTCCCTCCGGCTGCGGCACACCGCTCACGCGCGAAGAGCTGCTCGCCCTGCGGGAAAAGCATCCATCGTCCGTCTATTTTTCCCGCGAGCTGATGGCGAAGTATTTCACCTACTCCGCGGGAAATGGCACGCACTTCGTGCTGTTTGACGATGCAGAGACCTTGCGGCAAAAGGTCAAGCTTGCGCAGAATTTAGGCATTCAAACGGCGTTTCTCATGTTTCCGGAGATATCAGATCTTTTACCGGAGCTTTGAGCGGCGCAGCGCGCCGCGGGGGGATAGCAGCGCCGCAGGCGCTGCACGGGGCAAAGGGGGCCATTCTCTTTTGTGAAAGAGAATGGCCCCCTTTAAATCCCTCAAGAGAAAGGTTTTCACATTGTAAGCGAGCAGCTCGAAGAGCTGCAATGCTTGCCGATTGCACTGCCCATAGCGCGGCGTTGCCGCGTTTAGTGTTGCTATACGATTTGGCTCGCTCCTATCATCCGCTGTTGCGCAGCCGTTGGCGGCTCTGACGCCTTACGGATGCGGCACACCCCTTGCGGGTGCCGCTCTGCCTATCTTGTAGGAGTGCGGACTAATTTCCGTCTACCGCCAGTCTCCACAATGCGGCGAGCGCAGCAATGCCGCATTCGGTAAGCAGTCTGCCGCCGAGCAAACGTCACTCGCGCCTCACGACAGTAAGGCGCGGTTGCTGTCAGGTCGCGACTCGCAGGGATTCATGGCGAAGC
>NZ_JPJG01000012.1 GCF_000765235.1 Oscillibacter sp. ER4
CATCGCTCAGGCCAGACAGGCTTACTTGCTTATCCATGCCTATATTTTACCACACTTGCCTTTATTCCGCATCTTTTCTGTGCGGTATTGCCTTAGTATTCGGCGCGGGCGTGCTCGGCTGCAATTTGGCGCGGAATTTCTTCTGCGCGGGAAAGGACGTTACGTTGCTGGCGCGGGGAGCATGGGGCGAGAGCATCCAAAAAAACGGCCTTCGGATCAAGGATAAGTTTTCGCCCCGCATGTCGGTCAGCCGTATTCCGGTCGTGACGGAGCTGAAAGCGGAGGACAAGTACGACGTGATCTTCGTCGTCCTGCGCTATGGAACCTCTGATTTAATGCGCACTACCGCAAAGACTCCGAATGTGGGATAATAACACTATCAAAGCAATGGTGGTGTATGAGGATGAAGAAACAGGAAACATTTACGGATATCGAATACAGCTTCCGCAAGAAGAAAACGAAGCGGGAGGAATTTCTGGAAATCATGGACGAGATCATCCCCTGGGAGGAGTGGGTTGGTGTTATCGAACCCTACTATCCCAAGGGAAAGCGTGGCCGTCCGCCCATGGGCATTGAAAAAATGCTGCGGATGTATCTGCTGCAAATCTGGTTCAATCTGTCCGATCCGGCTACCGAGGATGCCATCTACGACAGCTACGCCATGCGAAAATTCACAGGCATTAACTTCATGACGGAGTCTGTTCCGGACGAAACAACGCTGTACAAATTCCGTCATCTTTTGGAGGCAAACGGCCTGAACAAACTGTTCTTCGATGCAATCAACCGCGTCATGGTACAAACCGGACACATGATGAAGGGCGGCACCATTGTAGACGCCACCATCATCAATGCGCCCAGCTCCACCAAGAATGCGGAGAAAGCCCGAGATCCGGAAATGCATCAGACGAAAAAGGGCAATGAATGGAAGTTCGGAATGAAATGCCACATCGGAGTAGACGCCGGCAGCGGTCTGGTTCACACGATGACCGTCACAGCGGCAAACGAGCATGACATCACCCAGGCAGCGAGCTTACTCCGGGAAGATGACGGGGTAGTCTATGGGGATTCTGGATATCTTGGAGTGCAGAAGCGGCCCGAAATCGCAAACGACGAGCATTTTTCAAAAATTGATTTCCGCATTAACCGCCGCCCCAGCAGTCTTCCCAGGGTCAGTGACAACGCCATTGACTGGGAGCGTTATATTGAAAACCGCAAATCCGCGGTGCGCTGCAAAGTAGAGCACGCGTTCCGGATCATCAAGTGTCAGTTCGGCTACAAGAAAACCGTGTATCGTGGTTTGAAGAAAAACGAGAACCGACTGTACGCTATGTTCGCTTGTGCCAATTTGTATGCACTTGCCATGGCCGGGCGAAAACTCTCCGCAACCTGATACAGGGGCAGTCTGCCCTTTTTCAGGAAAAGGAGCAGAAACGCAGAAAAATAATGGCCATTTTGCACTGAAATCACCTTAACTAAGTGCAAATTGCGGCTAATACATCGAGCAGAAACAGGACAAAGGCTATTATTCAGAGGTTCCCTATACGCAGCTCGACGCGATCCTCGATACCCTGCGGATGAATCCGACAAAGAATATCGTCTTTGCGGGAAACGACGTGCGCGCAAGTGCGCTGAGCGCTTCGTTGCCGGAGAAAAACGTGATGTTTGCCTTTGCGTCCTCAGCAGGACATCGGGAGCGGGAGTATGTGGCATCCGTCGACCTCAAGAAGATCACCATCGGCCAGATCGCGGGCGCGCCGTCGAACGAAACGCTCATCGGGCAGATCTTTGACGGCACCAAATATAAGGTAGCCTACGAGCCGAATATGGAGGATTATCTTCTCTGCCACGCGGCGTTCGTGCTGCCGGTGGCGTTCGCCTGCTACAAGGTCGACGGCGACCTCAAAAAGCTCAAGGGCAACACAGCCTACTTAAATCGCTTGATCGACGCCAACATCGAGGGTTACCGTGCGATCAAAAACGCGGGACATGAAATTTTACCGAAGGACGACGCGGAGTTTGAAGGCGCGGCGTACCGCAAGACCTGTCTGCGCTTTTTTAAGCTCATGTACGCCACGAGCCTCGGAAAGATCTGCGCGTCCGACCACGCCATGAATGCGACTGATGAAATGAGCGCGCTGAACCGCGATTTGAAGGCTTTCTTTGACGAAAACGGCGCGAAATATCCCGTGTGGCAGGAGCTTGAGCAGGAAGTCGCAAAATACCTGAAGTGAACAAAGGGGAAGCGCCCGTCATTTGGCGGGCGCTCTTTTTTGCCCGCTCACGGAAAAATCAGACTCCGGCGAGGCATCGGTGAATTTTTCGACAGATATTGCCAAAGCGGATGATCCATGACTGATACTGAGAGCGCCCGGACAAAAAATTTTTGGGCACTCTTACTGTATGAATAAATTGTAATTTTCCCATGATAAAGAAGTAAATATTGTAAAGGAAACTTGACAAGATGGGCGTGTCATGCTATAGTAAGTTTGTAAAGGAAACTTGTCATGCAAGGAGGCGTTTTTTTGAAGAATAAAGTTGAGCAGTTACGAAAGGAGCGAGGATTAAATCAAGATGATTTTGCAAAAATGCTTCGTGTTTCAAGACAAACCATTAGTTCAATCGAAACAGGAAAGTATAATCCATCATTGGAATTAGCTTTTGCAATTTCAGACTTTTTTGGTAAACGGATTGAAGAAATCTTTATCTATGAAAGAGGAGCAGAAAATGAAAAAGAGTAATTTGATAACCGGGATACTATATGTGCTTTTCGGTGTGGTTTGTTTGATTGTTGCGCTATTGATTGAAACAAAGTTAGAGGGCATTTTATGGGGCTTTGCTGGCGCAGGTATCTTCCCTGGAATTATGATGATATGCAAATATTTTTATTGGAGTTCCCCCAAGAATAAAGAGCAATACGAAGAACGTTTGGAGAACGACCGAATTGAGCAACATGACGAGTTGAAAACAAAAATTAGAGATAGAGCCGGAAGATATGCTTACGGCATAGGACTGGTGGTTATTTGTTTCTCTATTTTGGTTTTCAGTATTCTCGGAGCATTGGAAGTTATCGACAATGCTCGCATGATCATACTCTATCTCAGCGGATATTTAATGTTTCAAATTATCACAGGAATTATCATTTTTAATAAGTTGATGAAAAAGTATTAAGGGAAATCCCTTTAGGAACTAAAGGGCGCACTGCTATACTCTCCTATCGGGAGTATAGCACAAGGGATGATGACGGGAATGTGGAGGATAGTGGAACTCTGCTGCTGCGCATGGTGTGTTGCACAAGGCGCTGCAGCAGGCGGTGGCAGTCGGTTATCTGCGCTTCAATCCTGCCGATGCCTGCAAGCTGCCTCGCGTGGAGCGTAAGGAGATCAAGCCGCTGGAGGGGTGAAAACAGAAAAAAGGAGCGGAGCTGCGCCCCGCTCCTTTGCTATCTACAAATCGAAGTCCAAGCAATTTTTCCTTTAAACGCGGATATTATCTTCATCAATCGATAACACCGCTCATCACATCACGATACGTCTTATCCAAAAGCTCGCGTAAATCCGATGTGTCCGCCTGATAGCGTTCATTATTGATCGAAATGGTATCTTCATCCAGTTCAACAGGGATATCTTTGTCCGATATTTGAATCCAAAAATAGTAAAAGCTATCCGACATCCTGTCTACTTGATCCGTTGTTTCCTGCACATCCAGTTCATTGATAGCACGCACGATCTCTTTCACTCGGTCATCGTTTGTCACCATATAATTCGGCTCATTTTGAGGGTAAATTTTAAAACTGATATAGTTTGCGTTTTCGGCGTCGAGCGGAAGTACGCTGTGATCGTGGCAAAAATAGGCGATAGCCGAGACAATCAGGATCAAACCGAAAATGCAAAAAAGTTTTTTCTTCATCGCTGGCAGCCCCCTTGAATACTGTTTTTAAATTCACTGATATTTTAAGTATATCATGCAAAAGCAGCCGCAGCAACTTTTTCAAGGCAGTTGTGCGCTTTTTTGTGCGCTTTTGGAGTTTTCACGCATTTTCGCACTGCGCATTTCGCTCTCAAAAGTTACAAAAAAGCCTTGAAATCATACGATTTCAAGGCTTTTAGCTGGTCCGAGTGGCGAGACTTGAACTCACGGCCTCTTGACCCCCAGTCAAGCGCGCTACCAACTGCGCCACACCCGGATGATGTGTACTGCTCAATGTCAGCTTAGATAGGATAGCACACCAGTCCGGAAAATGCAAGTCCTAATTTGAAATTTTTTCAAAAATTTTGTCGAGACCTCACCACGGGACTTCTTCATCCGCGCGCAGATAGAAGTGTCCGGCCTGCGGTGTGACGCCGGCGTTGGAAAACAGCTCTTCGAGCGTAACGAACTCGTAGCCCTGCTCACTAAGAACGTCGATGGTTTGAAGTGCGGCCTCGACACTCGTGTCATATGGGTCGTGCAGGAGAACGATGTCGCCGCTTTTGGCGTTTTCGATGATGTGGTGCGCGACGAGGTCCCTATTGCGCACGCTCCAATCCATCGTGTCGATCGTCCAGTAGATGAGCGGGACGGAGACGGCACTTTTGAGTGCGTCGCTTGCAAAGCCCCAGGGTGGGCGCAGCCAGTAGTCACCGTCGCCGAGGATGGCGCGCAGCGTCTCGTCCGTTTTCTGGATTTCGGCGAGTGCAGCGGCGTCAGCGCTGTCAAGACGGATGTGCGTGTAGCTGTGGCCGCCGACCTGATGGCCTTCGTCTTTCATGCGGCGGACGAGATCTTCGTTGCCCGCGATCTGCTCGCCGATGAGGAAGAACGTCGCGTGCGCGCCGCGCTCCTTGAGCCCGTCAAGGAGGGTGGCGGTCGTCTGCGGGGAGGGGCCGTCGTCAAAGGTCAGCGCAATGCAGCGCCGCGGCTGAGACGCAGCTGAGACGGCGACAGCTTGGCCGTCTTTAGTGCAAGAAAAACAGAGGGCAAGAAAAGTCAACAAAAACAGCAGCAAGAGCGCGGAACGTCGTTTCAAGATCATCACCTCAGCCTCTATTTTACGCAGCAGGTGGACAAAAAAGACCAACCTGTATGACAGATGATGGAAAAAGTTTGTAAAAAGGAGCTGAAAACGAGAATTCCGCTTGCATACGGCGCGAGGATATATTATAATCCAAACATGCTGAATACTAATAGGAAAGGAATATCCTATGGAGAGCAAAAAGTTAGAAGCGCTGCTGATGGCGGTAGACCTCGGCAGCTTTACCAAGGCGGCGGAGGTGATGGGCTACACGCAGTCCGGCCTGACGCACATGATGAATTCCCTCGAGCGCGAGGTCGGCTTCACGCTGCTTGAGCGCGGGCGCGGCGGCGTCCGCCTGACGAAGGACGGCGAGCGCGTGGCGCCCGCCATCCGCGAATTCTTGCAGGCCAACGCGCGGCTTGACAGCACGATCGCGCAGGTGGCGTCCTCGCGCAGCGAGGTCATCCGCGTGAGCGCATTCGCCAGCATGGCTATGCACTGGCTGCCGAGCATTATCCGCCGCTTTCGTGAGGAGCGGCCCGACGTTGATGTCGACATCCGCATGGCCGACCACATCCGCAGCCCCTATGAGCTTTTGGCGCAGGGAAAGATGGACGTCATCTTTGTCAGCCATCAGGAAGAGGAGAGTGGCTACGAGTGGATCCATCTGCGAGACGACACGATGTATGCCGTGCTGCCCAAGGACTATCCCATCGACGGGCGCACGGGGTATCCGCTGAGCGAGTTCGACGGGCGTGACTTCATTATGCCTGCGCAGGGCTTTGACAAGGACATCATGCGCATCTTCAACCGCGTGGGCGTCAAGCCGCACATCCTGCCGACGGCAGTGGACGACCCGACGGTCATCAGCATGGTCGAGCACGGCCTCGGTGTGAGCATGATGACGGAGCTGACGCTGCGCGGCCGCGGAGATGGCGTGCTGCTTGTGCCGGTGGAGCCCAAGTCGGCGCGCGAGCTCGGCATGGCCGTGCGCGCGGGCGAGGGGCGGCAGGCGTCGCTCCAGCAGTTCCTTGAGTGCGCGCAGACGGTGCTCGCCGAGCTGGAGCCAAAATGAAAAAAGACTTGTAACGCGGCGCAAAAACGGGTAAAATAATCGATACGACTCGAAAAGGAGAAAAAGGTTTTCCATGCTGACGTTCAAACCCGTTGCGCAGCGGGATCTTTCCCGCCTGCGTCGCTATTATAAGAATTGCAACTACCAATTATGCGAGTATTCCGCGCTCGTCAAGCTGATGTGGCGCGGGCACCTGCACCCGCAGTATGCCGAGGCGGCGGGCTGCCTGATCGTGAAAAACTGCATCGACGGCAAGCCCTGCTTCGACTATCCCGTGCCGGGACCGGACGGCGATGAGGAGGCCGCGCTCTGCGCCATTGAGGATTATTGCGTGGAGCAGGGCATCTCGCTCGAGCTGTCCGTCGTGCCGCGGGAGAAGACGGCGAAGCTCTTAGAGCGCTATCCGCGCTTCCACCTCAACAATTTTCGTTCCTGGCGCGACTATATTTACGAGGCGAACGATCTGCGCGAGTTCCCGGGCCGCCATTACAGCGGCCAGCGCAACCACGTCAACAAATTCCGCAAACTCTATCCCGAGGCGCAGTTCCGTGCGCTGGGGAAGGATGATCTGCCGCTGATCGAGCGCTTCTGGCAGGACTATACGGAGGTGTTTGAAAAGACCTCACAGTCGGCCAGGCAGGAGTTGGCGCTTGCGAAGACGATGCTGCGCCTGACGGGCGTGTCGTGGCTCTATGTCGGCGGTATGGAGTACGAGGGGCGGCTCATTTCTATCGCGATGGCCGAGCGCTGCGGCGAGACGCTGCACGTCCACATCGAAAAGGCGCTCTACGGCTACGAGGGCGTCTATCCCGCGACGGTGCAGGAGTTCGCCCGCTGCTACGCGGTGGACGGCGTCAGGTATTTGAACCGTGAGGACGATGCGGGCGACCGCGGCCTTCGCACCTCGAAGCTCCAATACCTGCCGTGCAAGCTCGCGGAAAAGTTCTGCTTTGATGTGAAAAACGAGCTGGAGGACTTGGACGAGATCCCGACGCTCAAGACCGAGCGCCTGACACTTTCGGCCTTTACCGACAAGGACCGCGAGGCCTACAACGCGCTTTGCCTCGACGATGAGCGCAACAAGTGGTGGGGCTACGACTACCGCACCGACTGGAAGGGTGAAGACTTAGACTCTTATTTCCTCGACGTTGTGCGAGAGGACTTTGCCAAAAAGCGCGCCATCAACTTTGCCATCCGTTTAGACGGCAAGTGCATCGGCGAGGTGCTGCTCTACCGTTTCGACGGCAAGGGCGGCGCGGAGGAAGGCTGCCGCATCGCGCCGGAATACGGCGGACAGGGCTACGGCGTCGAAGCGTTCCGCGCCGTGGCCGAATGGGGCCTCTACCAGTGCCACCTGGGACACGTCGTCGCCAAGTGCTTCAAGGAGAACGACGCTTCTTATAAAATGCTTTCTTCCTGCATGAGGAAGAAGGGAGAGGATGAGAAGTTCTTCTATTTTAATAAAGAAGTTTGATATGCTCCCCGCCTGACGCGGGGAACGGATAAGGGAGGGATATCTCTTTTCAAAAAGAGATATCCCTCCCTTACACCCTCCCAGAGAAAATTCCCATTGCAAGCGAGCAGCTCGAAGAGCTGCAATGCTTGCCGATTGTACTGCCATGCGCGCGGCGCTGCCGCGTTAGCATTGCAAGACGATTTGCCTCTGCTCCTATCATCCGCTGCCGCTCTGCCCATCTTGTAGGAGTACAGCCTAATCACCGTCTATCGCCAGTCTCCAGAATGTGGCGAGCGCAGCAATGCCACATTCCGCAGGCAGTCTGCCGCCGTGCAAACGTCACACGCGCCTCACGGTAGTAAGGCGCGGTTGCGAGTTGTCACGAATCGCAGGGATTCATGGCGAAGCCATGTACACCGCGCCCGATTCCGCAGGCTGAGCAGTTCTTCAAGCCTAAAGCTGTCAATGTCGGGGGTCGAGGGGAACTCCCCTCGCGTTCTCTTGGGGGATTTAAAGGGGGCCATTCTCTCACGTGAGAGAATGGCCCCCTTTCCCGCGTCCCCTGCGCGGCGCAGGGAAAATCTGCCGCCCGCGCGGCATAAAATTTCCGCTCATGAGCATAATAAGGAAAATTATGTGGCGGAGGGCGGTTATGGAGCTTTTTTCGGCAAACTACGAGGAAAACACCCGCGCGTTGGATGATCTGCTTGGCGTGGGGCGGTGCTTTGATATGATCTCGCGCGAATTGTATGTTGGCGGCAGGCGGGCGCGGCTGTGGGTGGTGGACGGTTACGGCGACGACGCGGTTATTGAGCGGATGCTGAGCTTCTGGCTGCCGCTCAGAGACGTTAGCGACGCGCAGACGATGCAGCAGTTCATCAACCGATACATCACATTCAACGAGGTAAACGCCGAGAAAAGTGTCAAAAACACGGTGACAAGCGTATTTTTGGGCAAGATGGCGCTGCTGGTCGAGGGCTATGACGAGTGCGCACTGATCGACGCGAAGCAGTATCCCGCGCGCGGGGTGGAGGAGCCGTCGTCGGGCAAGGTGCTGCGCGGCGCGCACGACGGCTTCATCGAAACGCTTGTTGCCAACGCGGCGCTGCTGCGCCGCCGCATTCGCGACCCGCAGCTTACGCTCGAAGGTCACAAGGTGTCGGACTGCTCGCGCGCGGACGTGGTGCTCTGCTATTTGGAAAACAAGGTCGACAGAAAGCTGCTCGACGAGGTGCGGCAGAAGCTCGCGAAGATCGACGTGCGCTCGGTCTCGATGAGCCAAGAGAGCATCGCTGAGGCGATGATGGGCAAGAAGCAGTGGTGGACACCGTTTCCCAAGGTGCGATACACTGAGCGGCCCGACGCCGCGACAGCCTGCGTCATGGAAGGTGACATCGTCGTGCTCGTGGACAACTCGCCTGCGGCGATGATCCTGCCGACGCACTTTTTCGACTTTGTGCAGGAGGCGAACGACTTCTACTTCCCGCCGCTGATCGGGACGTATCTGCGCATCCTGCGCATTGTGGTGTTTTTGCTCACGATGTTTATCACACCCGTGTGGTTCCTGCTTGTGAAAGACCCCGTGCGCACGCAGGCGGGGCTTGAGTTTTTGGCCATCGACAGCGACTACTCCGTGCCGCTACTCGTGCAGCTTTTGCTGGCGGAGTTCATCGTCGACCTATTGAAGCTCGCCTCGCTCAACACGCCGGACGTGTTCTCCAACTCATTCAGCATGCTTGGTGCGCTCGTGCTCGGCGATTTCGCCGTGCAGGCGCACTGGCTCGTGCCGGAGGTGCTGGCCTACATGGCGTTCGTCGCCATCGCGAACTTCGCCCAGCCGAGCTATGAGCTCGGCTACGCCTTCAAGCTGCTGCGGCTGATGCTGCTGCTGTTTGTCGGCGCGCTGGACTGGATCGGGCTGGTGCTCGGGTGCATCGTGATCGTCGTGCTGCTCGCGACGACGAAGCCGATCGTGGGGAAGGGGTATCTCTATCCGCTCTGTCCGCTCGACAAAAAGGCGCTGCTTGCGCTGCTGGTGCGAAAGCCCATCAGCCGCGACAACACCTGAGGACAACAAAAAAGGCACCCTGCAAAAGCAGGATGCCTTTTTCTTGTTGGTTCATGCGCACAGATGTGCGGCACGAGAAAGTCGTGAGGGATTTTCGATTAGAAAATGCCCTGAGCCATCATGGCGTCGGCGACCTTCTGGAAGCCAGCGATGTTAGCACCGGCGACCAAGTTGTAGCCCAGGCCATAGCGCTCGGCAGCCTCAACAGAAGCATCATAGATATTCTTCATGATGGCTTCCATCTTAGCGTCGACTTCCTCAGCGGTCCAGTAGATACGCTGAGCGTTCTGAGCCATTTCGAGCTCGGAGACGGAAACGCCGCAGGCGTTAACGGCCTTGGAAGGAGCGACGGTGAGGTGCTTCTGCTCCATCAGGAAAGCAAGAGCATCGTTGGTGGTGGGCATATTACCGACCTCGATGTAGTAGGGAACACCGGACTCAGCAATCTTCTTGGCCCACTCCATGTTGACGTCGTTCTGGGTGGCGGCGGGCATGTAGACATCGACGTCCTTGACACCCCAGCACTTCTGACCCTCGACGAACTCAACGCCGAACTTGTCAGCATAGGGCTTGCAGTGCATCGGGTCCTTAGCGCGCATCTCGAGGATGAAGTTGAGCTTCTCTTCGCCGCAGACGCCGTCGGGATCATGGATGTAGCCATCGGGGCCGGCGAAGTAGGTGACCTTACCGCCGAGCTCGTCGATCTTCTTCATGATGCCCCAGCCCACGTTGCCGTAGCCGGACATAGCGACGCGCAGGCCCTCAATGCCCTTGCCGTCGTGCTTCAGGACTTCGCGCAGATAATAGACAGCGCCGAAACCGGTAGCCTCGGGACGGAGGATGGAACCGCCGGTGCAGACAGCCTTACCGGACATAGCACCGAACTCGGCAGCGCCGACGATGCGGCGATACTGGCCGTACAGATAACCGACCTCGCGGCCGCCGACACCAACGTCACCAGCGGGGCAGTCGATGTCCTGACCGATGTGACGATGGAACTCGGTCATGAAGGCCTGGCAGAAGCGCATGACTTCGCCGTCGCTGCGGCCGATGGGGGAGAAGTCGGAACCGCCCTTGGCGCCGCCGATGGGCAGGCAGGTCAGAGCATCCTTGAAGGTCTGCTCGAAGCCGAGGAACTTGATGATGGAAAGGTTAACGTTGGAAGCGAAACGCAGGCCGCCCTTGTAAGGGCCGAGGGCCGCGTTGTACTGCACGCGGTAACCACGGTTGACGTGATACTGAAGGTTATCGTCCATCCAGACAACACGGAACTCGATGGTGCGCTCGGGCTCGACCATGCGCTCAAGCAGGCAGGCCTTCTCGTACTCGGGGTGGGCGTTGATGACCGGCTCGAGGGAAGACAGGACTTCTTCGACGGTCTGCAGGAATTCGGGCTCATTCGCGTTCTTGGCCTTGGTCTCGGCAAGAACTCTCTCAATGTAAGCGTTCATGATAAGTAGCCTCCTCTAAAATTACCCTGAAAATCAGGGCTTGATGGTTCAGCCATCTTGTCTATGAGTTTATCACCAAAGGAAAAAATTCTCAAGCAAAACGCTATTGGCGCTGTGCAAGAAATTCTTTCTGACTTTTTGTGCATTTAGCAGAAAATTTGGCAAAAAACTTTAACTTTTTTAATAAAACATATTAGATTGATGCAAGCCAACTTTCAAAGTGGTTATTTCATCGAGAAAAACTGCTCATAATCTTGCATTTTTGTGCAATGCATTCCAAAAAGAGATAGGGGTGTCGCCACCCCTATCAAAATTTGTAATAGAAAGTGCTTTGCCGCCGCTTTACGGCATTTCCTGTGCGTTTTCGACGGGATCCGCGCTGTCCTCAGTCGAAACGCTCGTTTCTACGGGCGGTGCGCTCTGGGCGCTGCCATCCAGCAGCTCGACGTCGGACGCTTCGATCCAGTTTTCCGTGACGTAGCCGTCGCGGTAGTAGACGCACACGCGGTCGCCGACGTTCAGCAGCGGCGCATAGGCGACCTCAGCCGCGCTCATGCGCACGGAGAAGGCGCTCTCGCCGTCAAAGCGCAGGAAGTAGATGCTGTTGCCATCTACGACCGCCGTGCGGATCTCGGCGATCGTGCCCTCGACGCTCTTATAATCGCTCGGCGTGACGTCGATGGAGCCCTGATCGTCGGAGATGAGGTTATTTTTGAGCAGCATTTGACGGTAGTTCGCCTCGCAGTCGGCGAGCGTCGCGCCGGTGGCGACGATCTGGTACTGGTTGACATTGACCATCGCGTACATCTTGACGAGCTCGCTCGCGTCCTTGAGCGCCATGAAGTACGTCGGCTGCTCGGCGATGTTCAAAAGCAGCGGGAACGTCGCGTTGTAGCGCAGGTTCTGCACCTGACCCTCGGCACTGTCCATGGCGCTGTACTCTGTCGCGCCTGCGCAGGGATAGTACTTTGTCTCCTTTGTGCGCTGGTTGGAGAGCAGGAAGCCGATGTTGCTCTCGTCGCCGCCGACGCTCGTCACACCCGTGTAGAGGTAAACGTCGTCACCTTCAGCAAGGTAGTTGTAGCCGTCGGTCGTGACCGTCACGTCGCGCTGGCCGAAGATCGAGTTCCAGAAGCCGTTGTGATACATGCCGTAGTAGTCGTACTGCTCGATGATGAGCTCGGCGGAGTAGACGTGATCGACCCACGCGGGCGGCTCTTCATAGTATTCGCTCTCGCCCGTGATGGCGTTGACGAGCACCGCGCCGTGGTTGTCCGTGCCGCCGAACAGGCCGATGGTCTTTTCCTTCTTGGCGCAGACCCAGTAGGGCGTGCCGTCCTCGTCGATCTCAAAGACCGGCTCTTCAAACATATAGGTAGGATACGCGAAGCGCAGATGACGGTAGAGGTTGCGGGAGAAGTGCTCGGCGGTCGTGTACTTCATGCCCTCGTCAAGGCGCACGACCTCGACGTTCTGCGTGACCATGTCGATGATAAGGTAGGCGGGCAGCCCCTCCGAGCGGTTGTTGAACCACTTGATGATGTCGCCGTAGCGCAGGGGCGTAACGCGCACGGGACGGCCGTGGTAGTTGATCTGCGTGTAGTTTTCCGCGACCTCAAACTGAGAGACCATGTCGGCCAGTTCGCCGAGCTTGCGGTCGCCGAGCTTTTCGGCGCTGTCGCGGTCGAGCATCGGGATGCGGTCATACGAGACCTCTTCAATTTCGCTTGCAAAGCTGCCGCTCTCAATCGGCAGCAGCGCCTGATAGTCCTTGGCCCGCAGCACGACCCACGACATCAGCGCGCCGACGAGCGCTGTGACGATGAGCGCCGCCACGACAAAGAAGGGCACCGTGCACTGCTTTTTGACGAACGTGAAGTAGCCCTTGGCCCCCGTGCCCTGAAAGCCGGAGGTGAAGAGTGCGCAGACGCAGTACGTGACGCAAAGCAGCAGCACGAAACCGTAGAACTCTTCAGCATGCAGGTTGATGGCGGGCATCTGCACGTAGAAGAAGACTGCGCCGACAAGCAGCGTGACGAGCGTGTTGACCGCGATGCGGCCGCCCTTGCTGCCGATCGACTTGCGGGGCTTGCGCTCGCGTTTGGGCTTGGGCGCGGCGTTCGGGTCGAACTGAAAGCCGCCGGCGTCCGAGCCGGAAAATTTGATATCCATAGAATATTTCCTTTCTGATGAAATGGGAACGGTGCTTATTTATATAGTATACCGTGATTGCCCCATAAAAACAAGGGCGGGGCAAAAATCGTACACCGGCGGCTTGAATAGTGAAAATGCGAGAGCGGAAAAGCGATTGTGCATATCACACGGAAAAAGTGGCCGATGGGTTGTATACAGTGGCTAAAAATGCAATTTGCCGCAACTTGGACTTGCTATTTTCATTTTGCCTCGTTATCATGGCGGTAGAGCGGCATGCGCGTGCCGCCCAATATCGAACGAAGGAGAATTTGTATGAAAAGATTGTCTCTGAAAGCAACGTCCCTGATCCTGGCACTTGTTCTCGCGCTCAGTCTCTCCGTCACCGCCTTCGCAGATGATAACGCAGCTTCGATGACCCGCGCCGAAGTGACGCAGAAGGTCATCAAGAACATGGGCCTCGCCGCACAGGCGGAAGCGAGCGCCAAGGATGCGAGCGCATTCAAGGATGTTGCCGAGGGCAGCAAGTTTGAAGGCGCGATCAACCTCGCCTACTCCAAGGGCATTGTCAACGGCGTCAGCAAGGACGCATTTGCGCCCGACGCAGCCGTTACGCAGTTGGAAGCGGCCGCGATGATCCTGCGCAGCACCGGTCTGGACAAGGCGCTGCTGAAGGATTGGCCCGCGGACTATGACGATATGGCCGTCTGGTCCGGCCTGATGGACGGCCTGACCTACGAGGCGTCTAAGCCCGTGACGACGGCGATGCTCGAGCAGATGCTCAAGAATGCCGCGGCGATCGCGGACAAGCCGGTCATCGGCATCAGCTGGTCCTATAATGGACAGAATTACGACTCCCACAAGACGATCTTCAAGACCGTCGGCGCTATCCCCGTCGAGCTCGATCAGGTGACGAGCACGGCCGTGAAGTACGATGCCGAGGGCGAGATCGAGTCCGCGTATCTCGAAGAGAGCGGCATGCTCAAGCAGGAATACGCTGACAAGGTGAAGGAAAAGGATCTCACGGCCAGCAACGTCGGCGCTGTGATGCAGGCCATCGACGGCGTCTTCTTCACCGGCGGCGAGGATGTGAGCCCGTCCCTGTTCAAGGTCCCCGAGAAGGAAAAGAACGAGGGCGAAGAGATCAACGCTACGCGCGATATCTCCGACTACATGCTCATGGCCTACTGCCTTGAAAAAGACGTGCCGACGTTCGCGGTCTGCCGCGGCGAGCAGGTGATGTCCATCGTCTCCGGCTGCACGTTCATCCAGGATATCCCCAACTACTATAAGGAGCAGGGCGCGACCTACAACGACTCGCACAGAATGCCCGTCGGCGCGCCTGACCGCACCTATGCCCGCCACGATGTGGTCATCAACAAGGACGCCTCCAAGTGGCTCTACAAGATCGTCGGCTCCACGGAGCTGAAGAACGTCTCCTCCTGGCACCACCAGGCGGTCGGCGGCGTTGAGGGCACGAACCTCACCGTCGTCAGCACGGCGACGTATGACGGCGTGGAAGTCATTGAAGCGGTCGAGCGTCAGGACAAGACCTTCTGCCTCGGCGTGCAGTTCCACCCCGAGAATGACTGCAAGTTCGTGCTCTACACCAAGACCCCCGAAAAGGCCCTGTGCGACTATGAGACCTGCCTGAACTTCTTCGAGATGCTGGTCGAGTACGCGGGCAAGTAAGGACACGTACCGTACAACAGAATGCATAGAAAAAAGGTCCCGTCTTCGGACGGGACCTTTTTGATGTATTGTAATTGTTTATGACGCTTTCTGTGCTTTTAGGATGGCGACGGCTTCGCGGGCGGCGGCACCGGCGTCTTCGGCGTAGTAATCCGCGCCGATCTCGTCGCAGAAGCTCTGGCTGATGGGCGCGCCGCCGATGATGACCTTGATCTGATTCTGCAGGCCGCGCTCGTGGACGAGCTTGACGACCTCGCGCATTTCCTCCATCGTGGTGGTCAGCAGCGACGAGCAGGCAATCACGCCGCAGTGATTCTCCACAGCGGTGCTGACGAACTGCTCCGCCGACGTGTCTACGCCGAGGTCAAAGACCTCGATGCCGCTGCCCTCCATCATGATGCGGACGAGATTCTTGCCGATGTCGTGCATGTCGCCCTTCACGGTGCCGAGGCACACGCGGCCGACGGGCTCGGTGCCCTCGCCGACCATCAGGGGCTTCAGAAGCTCCGTAGCGGCGGACATGCAGCGCGCGGCCATGAGCATTTCGGGAACAAACGCGCGGTTGGCGGAGAACGCCTCGCCGAGGCGGTTCATGCCGATGATCATGCCCTTGGAGAGAATGTCGCCCGGCTCGTGGCCTTCGTCGAGTGCCTGCTGGCAGAGGGTGAGCAGCTTTTTCTGCTGGCCGCGCTCGAGCGCGCGGGCGATGTTCTCGAACACATCGGCGGACTCCTGCGCGGAGGTTGCGGCCTGCACCACCTCGGCCTTTGCGGCACCGATCTCACGCTTCGGCACGGCGGGGAGCGGCGTGACGGGAATGTGCAGCCCCGCGTTGTACTCGTTCACGGCCTGATCGAGGTACTGATCCACGTGCGGGAAGACCGTACCGGCAAGGCCGTAGGTGATCGAGGGGATGAAGTGCCCGCCGGGGCAATAGCGCGCGAGCGCGTCCCTTGCGTAGGCGAGAATTTCATCGGGCTGCGCGTCCGCACGGTCGATGGCCGCGCCAAAGCCACCCATAAGCGTGAGCTTGCCGCTTAAGTGGCGCTGGAGGGCGGGAATGTTGTTTTCCGGCAGTGTACCCTGCCAGACCTGAATGCCGATCTCGGCCATGTCGTCCACGATGGGGACGAGGTACGAGTCGGCGTGGTGGATGGCGATGACGCCGCGCGAGCGGATGTAGCCATAAAAGCGGCGGTAGGGCTCCTTGAAAAACTCACGCCACATGTCGGGCTTCATAAAGAGGGCATTTTTCGTGCCCCAGTCATCGTGGGAGAAGATGACATCGGGCTGCAAGCCGTCGATCAGACGGCGGACATAGTCGAGACGGTACTGCGTGATCGTCTCGATGAGCTCGTGCATCTCGTCGGGATGCTCGTAGAGCGCGGTCAGCGTATCTTCAAAGCCCATGAGGAAGTGGCACTGCTCAAAAATGCCTGTGCCCATGAAGCCGGCGAGGAGCTTGCCCTCGGCGTCCGCGGCGGCGCGCGAGCGCGTGCGGCACTCCTCCCAGCCCTCGGAGCAGACACTCAGATCGGGAACGTGGACGGTGTCCTTCCAGTGCGTCACATCGGGACAGACCGTCAGCTCCGGCGTGTGGACGGGGATAGGGCCGGGCGCGTCCTCGGGAAAACTGATGGTCGTTCCCCAACGGTCCTTGCTCACGGAGCCGCGCTTGCGGTTGCCGCGAAGATAGGTGTTGATGGGGTCCGTGAGGCACATGTGCAGCGCTTCATACTGGCAGAGCTGACGCTCGGGCTGGCCGTCGGGCTTGATGAGTTCAAGAAAAATTCCTTTCGGGGTAGACACGGGGAAGATCTCCTTTATCAATACAGCACGCAGGCTGTGTAGGTCAAAGTGCGGGGACCATAGTTGTAGGCGAGGTTTGAGCGGACGCAGACATCGCTGACGAACAGCCCGTAGGCCTCCATTGAAGAGAGCCGCTGCTTGGGGTGGCGGCAGGGACGGTCCGGATAGGTGCAGGTATGGCAGAGCGTGCAGGTGCCCGCCGTCAGCGGCAGGCAGTGGGGATATAAGAGCCGCGCCTGGCGGGCGAAGGTCGAAAAGCGCTTTTTATGCGCCTCCAAGAGCGATGTCATACCAGTGTAATCAAATTCATCCTCGAGCTGCGCGGTGCTCTGCACCAAAATCCCCTGTGAATAGCGCTTGATTTGCGCCCTTGCCTGCTCGAGTGTGCTGCAGGCGGGCGGGCAGCTCCAGCTTTTGCCATAGCGGCCGCAGCGGTCAGCTTTGCACATGTCGCGAACGGCTTCGAGCGGATCGAGTGCATCCATATTCACCGGTGCGCACTGGGAGAAGCCGACCTCGTGGGTGAGGGTGAGAAGGTCTGTCATAAGCGATGCCTCTTGACAAGGGAATTTATTTCTGCATAAAATACTATTTATACATTATTTATCTATTATATGGGTGGGGGAAGCTCGTGTCAAGCATTCAAGTTCAGCAGGGGGCGAAAATCACGCCGGTCCCGTTCGAAGCAGGAGAGACGCTGCTCTCCGCGCTGCGGCGGGCGGGATATTCCATCCCCGCAGCCTGCGGCGGCAAGGGCCGCTGCGGCAAATGCCGCGTGAAGGTGAGCGGTGTGCCGCGCCTTGCCTGCGAGACGAAAGCGCAGGACGGCGATTGGATCGACCTGCCCGAGACAATGCGCGGCGTCATCCTGACGGACACGCTCACACTGCCGAAGGCGCAGGCGGGCCGCTCGGGCCTTGGCGCGGCAGTCGACCTCGGTACGACGACGGTGGCGCTGCGGCTCTTCGACCGCGCAGACGGAAAGCTGCTCGCGCAGGCTCAGGACTGGAACGCGCAGGCGCCCTACGGCGCGGACGTTATCAGCCGCATCCAGCACACGATGGAAGCGTCCGACGGGCTCGGCGAGCTGTCGCGCTGTATCCGCGCGCAGACCGAGACGCTTTTAGGACAAACACTTTCCGCCGCCGGACGGAAGTTGGAGGAGGTCAAGGAGCTCGTCATTGCGGGCAATACCGTGATGCAGCACCTTTTCGACGGGCGCGAGGTCGCGTCCATCGCCCGCGCGCCGTTTCAGCCGGAGACGCTGTTTGAAGACGGCGCGGGTGAGCTGCTTTCGGGCATTCCCGTGCAATTTGCCCCGTGCGTCGCGGGCTATGTCGGCGGCGATATCACGGCGGGACTGTTGGCAGACGGCCTTTTTGTGCAGCCGGAATTGCGGCTGTTTCTCGATATCGGCACGAACGGCGAAATGGCGCTGGGAAATGAGAACGGCGCGCTCTGCTGCGCGGTCGCCTCGGGCCCAGCGTTTGAGGGCGCGGGCATCAGCTGCGGCATGCTGGGCATCACGGGCGCGGTGAGCCATGTGAGCTATGACAGGGGCTTCCTCTGCGACATTGTCGGCGGGGGAGAGGCAAAGGGCATCTGCGGTTCGGGATTGGTCGACCTTGTCGCCGTGCTTTTGGAGCGAGGCGTGATCGACGAAAGCGGGCGGCTGCTGCCGCCGCAGGACGCGCCGGAGGACATGCGCCGCTATCTGACCGAGGATGGCCAGGGCAACGGCGTCTTCCACCTGACGAAGGCCGTTAGCCTGACGGCGCGCGACGTGCGCAACCTGCAGCTTGCCAAGGCGGCGGTGGCAGGCGGTATTCGGGTGCTGCTCGAGCAGCGCGGCGTGACGGCGGATGACATTGCGAGTGTGGAGCTCGCGGGCGGGTTCGGCAACTATCTCTCGCCCGAGAATGTAGTGCGCATTGGCATGCTGCCGCGCGCGTGCCTTAGTAAAATCAGACCCCTTGGCAACGCGGCGCTCGCGGGCGCTTCGATGCTGGCGCTTGACGGGGAAAACTGGCGAAAGCTCGCGGAGATTCCCGAAAAGTGCCGCTATCTCGAGCTTTCCGGGCGCGACGACTTTTCCCGCGCGTTCACCGACAGTTTGACATTTTGAAAATCGTTCCAAACAGGATTTTTTAATGGAGGAAAACCCTATGGAAATGCAGTTTCCCGTGATTTTGGACGGCGCGACCGGCACCGAGCTCCAAAAGCGCGGCTTCACCGGCGACATGAGCGCCGAGCAGTGGGTGCTCGAGCATCCCGAGAGCATCCTTGAAATTCAGCGCAAGTATGTGGCGAGCGGCTCGAATGTGCTCTACGCGCCGACGTTCGGCGGCAACCGCCAGAAGCTCGAAGAGCGCGGCATCTTCAACCGCACGGAGGAGATGAACAAAGCGCTCGCGCAGCTCTCGAAGCAGGCGGCGGACGGAAAAGCATGGGTCGCGGGCGATATCGCGCCCACGGGCCGCTTTTTAGCCCCCCTCGGCGATGCGTCGTTTGAAGAGCTCGTCGACATTTACACCGAGCAGGCGGCGGGCCTTGAGCAGGCGGGCGTTGACCTCTACGTCATCGAGACGATGATGACGCTGACCGACGCGCGTGCGGCGGTTCTGGCGATCCGCAGCATGAGCAAAAAGCCCATCCTTGTGTCCTTTACCTGCGATGAGAGCGGCAAGATCCTCTCCGGTACGGACGTGGTCGCGGCGCTTTCCGTGATGGAGGGCATGGGCGTGAGCGCATTCGGCCTGAACTGCTCGGCAGGCCCCGAGCAGATGTTGCCGCAGCTCCAACGCCTGCATAAATACGCGCGCGTGCCGCTGATCGCCAAGCCCAACGCCGGCATGCCGGAGATCGTGAACGGCGAGGCCGTGTACAACTGCCCGCCGGAGGAATTTGTCGCGCTGGTGCCCGAGATGCTCAAGGCAGGTGTGGCCCTCTTCGGCGGCTGCTGCGGCACGACGGAGGAGCACATCGCCGCGCTGAAAGCAGCGCTCAAGGACGCGGAATACGTTCGCCCCGCACCGGAATGCCTCGACCTTCTTCCCGCGGCAACGGAGAAGGAAGCCTTCTTCCTGCCCGCCGATGCGACGCACGGCGCGGTGCTGACCGCGGACGGCGATTTGGAGGACAAGCTCTCCGACGCGATGGATGACGAATGGCCGATGGTCGCGCTGAAGCTCGCGTCCTGGGCGGACGTCGACGCGCTGGCGGACTACCAGTACATGATCAGAAAGCCGCTGTGCCTTATCTGCGACGACGCGGAGCTTTTGGAAGCGGGCCTGCGCGCCTATCAGGGAAGAGCCTTGTACGAGGGAAATCTCACCGAAGATGCCCTTGCGCCGCTGGTCGAAAAATACGGTCTGCTGGTGTAAAAAGAGAAAAAGAAGAACGGGACGGAAATGAACATTTCCGTCCCGTTCTCTATATAGTAAAGCGCGTCACGCCGCGGCGCCGCCAGTGCTGACGATGCGGAAATACGCATTCGACGTCAGGCGGTACATCGCGCAGTAGAGCAGCGCGAAAAGAAGCAGCGCCGCGCCGGTCACGCCGAGAAACAGCGTGAGGTTCTGGATGCCGAACAGCTGTAAGATCTGCCAGACCATCGGCTGGGCGAAGGCGAGGTGCAGCGCCGCCGCGGCAAGCGGCAGCAGAAAAATGAGCAGCATTTGCGCGTTCACGCTCTCACGGATGTCGCGCTTGGTCATGCCCACGCGCTGCATGATGGCAAAGCGCGAGGCATCCTCATACCCCTCCACGACCTGTTTGTAGTAGAGCATCAGAAGCGTTGCGAACAGGAACAGCACGCTTAAAAGAATGCCGAGGAAGAAGAGACTGCCGTAGAGCGAGAAGAACTCCGCACGGACGCCCGCCATTTCCGTGGGATGCCAGTGATTCTGGACGGCAAGCGTGTTGATCGCGTCCTCCGCGCCAAAATAGAGGCTCGCCGTCGAGGCAAGCATCACCAGCACCATCGTCGAGAGAATGCAAATGGAAGCGAGGCCCGCGCCGTTTCGCTTCATGCGGTAGGTGAGCGACGAGAGGGAAACAAAGTTGCGCTTTTTGTAGTAGAATTTTTCATCCTTCTGGAGTGTTTTGCAGAGCGTCACGCTGCCGGAGATGAAGAGAAGATACGTCGATAGAATGACCATGATGACCGCGAGGAAGAAGAGCAGCATCGCCTGTATGGGGTCGTTGATGGTCGCGGCGATGTAGTACGCGCCGAGCAGCAGCGCAAGACCGGGGATGACGAGCAGCCATTGCGACTTCGGCGGCTTTTCGCCGACGTTTTCGCTCTTCAAAAGCGCCGCGCCCTGTGCGTGGCGCAGTGACAGCACACCGCGCACATAGAGCAGCGCGAAGATGGCGATGAACGTGATAGCGCACTGCTTGATGGCGGCAAGGCTCACGGTGAAAGCTGCGGCGGGGAGAGATAAAAGCCGCAGCAGTGCGGACTGCGAGACATAGGAGAGCAGCAGGCCGAGGCCAAGCCCCGCGATCAGCGTGAACGCCGCGGCCAGAAGTGTCTCCCAGAAGAGAATGGCGCTGAGTGCGCCGCGGTCCATGCCGAGCACGCTGTAAAGGCCGAATTCCTTCTTGCGGCGGCGCAGGAGAAAGCTGTTCGTGTAGAAGAGAAACAGCGCGATGAACACCGATACGACGAACGAGCCGAGGCTCATCGTCATCGCGACCGCAGAGGTGCCGGAGCCGTTCACCTTGCCATTGACCGTATAGAGCGCGGGGGTGACGGCGAGGTACGCAATGACATACAGCATCGCTGCCATGAACGCGCAGGAGAGAAGATAGGGCACATAGAGCCTTGCGTTCTTTTTGATACCCATCCACGCAAGGCGGGGGTAAAAGGCGGGCTTCATGCGCATTCGCCTCCCGTCTGCTGCTGCGTGAGCGCATCGGTGATACGCTGGTAGAACTGGGAATCCGTGTCCTTGCCGCGCTTTAACTCCAGCGAGACCTCGCCGTCGCGCAGGAACAGCACGCGCGAGGAGCAGCTCGCCGCGCGCACAGAGTGCGTGACCATCACGATGGTCTGGCCAGAGGCGTTGATCTCGCCGAAGAGCTTCAAGAGCTCGTCGGTCGAGCGGGAGTCGAGCGCGCCGGTCGGCTCGTCGGCCAGCAAGATCTGCGGGCGGGTGATGAGCGCGCGGGCGACGGCGGCGCGCTGCTTCTGTCCGCCGGAGACCTCGTAGGGGTACTTTTTGAGCAGCGTCTCGATGCCGAGGTCGTAGGCGAGCGGTGAGAGCCGGTCGCGCATCTCCGTGCGCGACTTGCCCGCGAGCACGAGCGGCAGGCAGATGTTGTCCTCGAGCGAGAACGTGTCGAGCAGGCTGAAGTCCTGAAACACAAAGCCTAAGTTGTCGCGGCGGAAAGCCGCGGCAGTCTCTTCGGGAATCTCGGAGAGGTTCTTGCCGCCGAGCAGCACCGTGCCGCCGGTGGGCTTGTCGAGCGCGGCGAGGATATTGAGAAGCGTCGTTTTGCCGCTGCCGCTCTCGCCCATGATGGCGACATATTCGCCGCTTTCAACGGTGAAGCTGACATTTTTGAGCGCCTGGACCTTGCTGCCGCTAAAGCGCGTGGTGTAGGTCTTTTGAAGACCGGAAACAGTCAGGATTTGCATGAGATGACTCCTTTCAAACGAGTGAGTTAGAAGCTGACGGTTGACATAATTTTCACCCCTGGGGAAATTTTTCCGAAAAAAGGGCGAAAAAAGCAGCCGGAAAAGCGGAGACCTTTCGCGGCTGCTTTTTCGAAAACGCGTTACTCGAGATTCAGTTTTTTCGTCGTGAAGTACCACGTCACGGCGTAGCCGATCGCGCAGAAGAGAAGTTCGCCGAGCATGCCCCAGAGGAGCAGCAGCTCGATGCCTGTGGGCAGGTTGTTGGCGTCCAGTGAGATCCATGTATCAGGGAAAGTCTGGATGAACAGGCCGATCATGGCGATGGCGGTGAACTGCGCAAGCTGGAAGAACACGAGAATCAGGATGACCGTCCACAGCTCCTTGCGCTTATTGAAGCTGTAACCGATGGAATAGGCGGCGTAGACCACGAGCTCGGCGGCAGAAACGGCAAAGACGAAATTGCAGAAAAGCTCAAAGACGATCAGCAGCGCGTGACTGCGCAGCGAGGCCTCCATTCCGAAGAACGCTGTGAAAACATCATTGAAAAGATCGGGGACATACTGGAAAGTGCTCCAGCCGGAGGCAGCAATCAGCAGCGAGAGAAGTCCCACGATGAACGCCGCAGCATACCACACGGCGGAAACGATGAGCTTGGAGATGAGCAGCTGATGGAGGCTCACCGGCAGTGTCAGTGTGAGATAGCCCTCGTCCTTGAGCACATGGTCGCGCCAGCGGCAGGCGGAGAGCACCAGCGGCGCAAACGCCAGCGCAAAGAGGCCCATCACAAAGCCGATGACCAGCAGTACGCCGATGAGCTGTAAGAGCCAGGGAATGTGCCCGCCGTTCAGGAGCAACTGAGAAAAACGCATCAGCGCCGTCAGTGCCAGCATTCCAAGAAAGACCGGCCACATGATGCGGCTCGTTGCACGGAATTCATGTTTGATCAGTTTGCTCAGCATCTAAATACCTCCCGGAAGAGCTCGTCAACGCTCTTGCCCTTTTCATCTCGAATGGTCTCCACGCTCTCGTGGAGCATGACCTGCCCCTCGCGCAGGAACACGACCTCGTCAAGGATCTGCTCGACGTCGGCGATCAGGTGCGTGGAGATGATGACCGCTGCGTCCTCGCTGTAGTTGCCGATGATCGTGCGCAGGATGTAGTCGCGCGTCGCGGGGTCGACGCCGCCGATGGGCTCGTCAAGGAGATAGAGCTTGGCGTCGCGGCTCATCGTCAGGATGAGCTGCGTCTTCTCGCGCATGCCTTTGGAGAGCGTCTTAATCTTCTGTGTGCGGTCAAGGCCGAGGTTCATCAGCATCGCTTCGGCCACGCCGCGGCGGAAGTCCGAATAAAAGTCGCCGTAGTAGTCAAGCGCCTGCGCGATCGTCATCCAGCCGGGCAGCGTGTTTCGGTCGGGCAGGTACGAGACGATGGCCTTCGTTGCGCGGCAGGGGGCCTTGCCTGCGATCAGAATTTCGCCCGACGTCGGCGTCAGAAGGCCGTTGGCGAGCTTGATGAGCGTCGTCTTGCCGCTGCCGTTGGGGCCGAGCAGGCCCACGATGCGCCCGGGTTCGATCGTGAGATCGATGCTGTCGAGCACCGTTTTGGCGCCGTAATTTCTCGTGAGCGCCTTGCATTCAAAAATACTCATTCTTCCTCCTCCTTAGCTCCCTGAATGAGAGCTATGACTTCGTCTCTCGTGCAGCCGAGCGTTTTCATCGAGTGGAGAAATTCTCCCACGCGCTCGTCCGCAATGCGGAGCTTGGCATTTGCAATCATGTTTTCATTTTCCGTGACGAACCGTCCCGCCGTGCGCTGGGAAAACACCAGACCGTCGCGTTCGAGCTCGGATAGCGCGCGCTGGACCGTGTTGGGGTTGACGCCCGCCTCCACCGCAAGCTCTCGCACGGAGGGGAGCTTTTCTCCCGGCGCGTAGATGCCGGAGACGATGGCCTCCGTCAATCGCTGTGTCAGCTGGGAGTAGATCGGCTGGTCATTGCGGAAGTTCCAGTCCATAGTGATCCTCCTTGTGTATCACTGTATTAAGTGATTAGTACAATAATACATCAAGCGGCATTTGTCAATAGCCGGACGCAAAAAAGATCAAAAAATTTCGCGGCAGAAAAAAGCCGCGAAATTGACATAAAACCCTAAAACAGATGTTGCATTTCGGGAAAAATGTGGTATCATAGATTCGAGCAAATGTTGGAAGGGGCGCACAAGATGGAAAAACTGTCCAGAATGCAGCAGCGCGTATACGATTATATAGCAGAGAGCATCGCCGAACACGGCTATGCCCCCTCTGTGCGCGAAGTCGGTGAGGCGCTGGGACTCAAGTCACCCTCCACGGTCCACTTCCATATCAAGCACCTGCAGGAGATGGGGCTCATTGAGAAGAGCGCGGGCAAGGGCCGTGCCATCACGCTCAAAAAGCAGCTGCAGGCCGTTCCCGTTGCGCCGCAGCCCGTCGAGATCGACGAGCTTGCCCCACGCCGCCGTCAGGTGCCGATCCTCGGCAATGTTGCCGCCGGTAACCCGATTTTGGCGCAGGAGTGCATCGAGGACTACCTGACGTTCGACACTGGCGGGCACGATGACGAGTATTTCGCCCTGCGTGTGCGCGGCGAGTCGATGCTCGGCGTCGGCATCCTGCCGGACGATTTGGTCGTCGTCCACCGCCAGAACATCGCGCAGAACGGGCAGATCGTGGTCGCGCTGCTTGGTGACGAGGCGACGGTCAAAACGCTCAAGCGCAAGGGCAGCGAGGTCTGGCTCATGCCCGCGAACCCCGATTACCAGCCCATCGACGGCCGCGAGTGCACGATCTTGGGCCGCGTCGTTGCCGTGGTGCGGCAGTATTAAGAGAAAAAGCAAACGCTCCTCCGCATTCGCGGAGGAGCGTTTTGGTTGTTACAGGGGGAAAGCGTACTGTTAGAGGGAGTTGCGGCAAACTGGAAGTTATTCAATTCCTGTTGTTTGAGTTCCTTGCAAAAGCGGACATAAAAATACTATTCTTCGGTTTCGTATACAATGTCACCGTTAAAATACATGGACAACGACATTTGGATTAAATCTAACTCATTATCTTTAGGCAAACGCAGATAACCGATATACTCTACCTGATGAAATCCATACATTTCATCTACAATTTCAAAGCAGCATTTACCATACTGCTTAATAAAATCATTCAATGATACTTTGACACCGTCAAATCTGCCGTATTTTCCTAATTTGCTCAACAGTAAAACGCAGGTGCTATCCATATCGACGTTTTCAATGGCAATTTTCCCATCTACTTGCGTATAAGGCTCTTTGACACTTACAAATCCGTGCTCAAACTCCAAATAAACAGTTCCATTTTGGCAAGTGATATTGCTTACGACCATATCATGTAAGCTATACGGCATATTCATTTGCTGCTTAAATCTCGTTACCATTTTGCGCCTCCTTAGATTCCGATTTGTTTACGCCCTCATCCCTTGTCAAAGTGCACCGTCCAGCCCTCGATCCCGCAGAACGGGGAGGAGACGGTGGGGTTCAGTCCGTCGATGAGGCCGCTCGGCGTCAGGACCGACGCGGTCTTGAATGCGATGGGTGCGATGGGCGCGCTCTGGGCAAGGTAGCGGTACAGCGCGCGGGCGGTCTGATCCGTCTCATTGAGCGAGAACGCGTCGAGCAGCGTGTTGCACTGCGCGTCCGCGTAGCGGCCGTAGTTCAGCGCGCCGCCGGTGCGCGCGAGGGACGAAATGTCCCAGTTCGCCGTCAGGCGCACCTCGCCGAGGTACAGGTCAAAATTCCCGTTTTGCAGCGCGGTCAGATAGTCGCTCCACGGGAGTGAGCGCACGCTGACCGTCAGAACGTCGGTCGAGAGCGTGCGGCTCAGATAGTCGGCGATGGAGACCTTGAACGAGTCGCTCTCGCTGACCAGGATCGTCACCGTGCGGGGACAGCTTTCCGTCACGCCCGCGCTTTCGAGCGCAGCGGCGAGGTCAGGCGAAGCGAGCGTCGACGCCATCTCCGTCGGATAGAGGCTGGAGTGCGGCGAGAGCGGGAAGCGCGCCGCCTCGGCGTGACCAGCGAAGTAGCCCGTCGTGATGGTCGCGCGGTCGATCGCACCCGCGAGGGCGCTGCGAAGCGATGCATCGGAGAGCGGCGCGCGCTGTGTGTTGAAGCCGAGGTAGATCATGTTCGCCGTCGCGTAGTCGGTGAGCGCCGTGTCCGCGCTGCGCAGATCGCCCGTGCTGCTCGTCAGGTCAGCCGAGAGCAGATGCACCTCGCGCGAGGAGAAAAGGTACGACGCCGTGTCCGCGTCCTTGACGGCGCGCAGCTCGATACGCTCGAACGGCAGCGTGCCGTCGCTGCGCCAGTCGGGGTTCTGCTTGAGGCATGCGCCGTCGCTGTCCGTGACGAAGAGATACGGCCCCGTGCCGAGCGGCACGGTGTTCTTCTCCGAACCGGATTTGACGATGGGGATGTCAAGCAGCGCGGGGAATGCGCTGTCCGCGCGCGTGAGATTGACAATGAGCGCGCCGTTGCTTGCGCGCATCGAGGCGACGTTGGCAAAGCGCGCGCTGTAGCGCTCGCTCTCCTGCGCGCGGCGAAGCGTCGCGAGCACATCGCTTGCCGTCAGGCTACTGCCGTCGGAAAAGCTGACGCCGTCGCGGAGGTAAAAGGTGTAGCTCGTGCAGTCGTCGTTGTGCTCATAGCGGCTGCACAGCACATTTTGCGGCGCAAACGACTCGTCCAGCACGAAAAGCCCCTCGTAGAGCAGCGCGCCAAGCGTCTGCTGCATGCCGTCGGGGCAGGTGATGGGGTCGAGCGTCACGCCCTGCAAATATGGCAGTGCGAACGACGTGATCGGCGTCAGGGTGGAGGAGGTGTCCGCTTCCACCGGCGGCGTTTCCTCCCAGAAGTCGCCGCTGCTGTCGTCGCTCACATCGCCGCTCCAGCAGCCCGAAAGCGAAAGCGCGAGCGTCAGCGCGCACAAAAGCGCAGAGAGGCGGCGCTTCACAGCGCATCCTCCGTAAGGCAGATCATCGCCGCCATGCCGCCGCGCCGGTCGCCCATCGCGCGGTGCGACCAGTAGCGCTCGGGGTGGCACTTCGTGCAGTCGGGGTGTACATCGACGCGCGAGGGGTCGATGCCCGCGCGCAGCAGCCACAGGCGGTTGATCGCCTTCAGGTCGATGTGGTATTTGTCGCCGCGCTTTTCGATGCGCTCGTCCATCGCGGGGTCGAGCAGGGCGAAAAAGGCGTCGGCCACGTCGCTGTCGGTCTCAAAGCAGCACTTGCCGATGCTCGGGCCGATGGCGGCGCGCAGTGTGTAGGGATCGGCGCCGTAGCAGCTCATCATCGACACGGCGGCCTTGAGCGCGATGCCGCTCGCCGTACCGCGCCAGCCGGCGTGCACCGCACCGATCGAACGCGAAGTCGGGTCATAGAGCGTGATGACGCAGCAGTCCGTCCCGTAGGCGAACAGCGGCAGGTTCGGCACGTTCGTGATGAGCCCGTCGGCGTCGTAGGGACGGTCATCCCAGAGAATTTTGCCCGCGTCCTCTTCCGATGCAATGCGGACAAGGTCAGAGTGGATCTGGCGGCAGCCGACGGCGCGGCTCGCGTCAAAGCCTACGGCCTCGCCGAGAAGGCGGTAGTTTTCGAGTAGGTTTTCGCTCGTGTCGCCCTTGTTGTCGGCAAAGTTGAGTGAATCGTAGGGCGCAGGGCTCACGCCGCCGTGCCGCGTCGTGAACGCGTGCACCGCGCCGCTCCCCGCGGCGGTGATGACATCGGACGTGTCGTAGATGAGACCGTTTACGTTATGTTCGGTGAAAGACATCAAAAGTGCCTCCTTTTTCTGCACCAAAGGGTGCGGAGATGTCGCCGCCTGTCTCAGGCGGCGGGGGAAATGCGGCGTGTGCGCCGCAGCACCACACCCCCCATTTTCTTTCCGTGGAAAGAAAACGGGCGGTGTGACCGTCCAAAAGAAAGGCGTTTGCATTGCAAGCGAGCAGCTCGAAGAGCTGCAATGCTTGCCGATTGCACTGCCCATAGCGCGGCGTTGCCGCGTTTGAAGCTGCTATACGATTTGCCTCTGCTCCTATCATCCGCTGCCGCTCTGCCCATCTTGTAGGAGTACGCAGTAATTCCCATCTACCGCCAGTCTCCACAATGCGGCGAGCGCAGCAATGCCGCATTCAGCAGGCAGTCTGCCGCCGTTCTAACGTCACTCGCGCCTCACGATAGTAAGGCGCGGTTGCAAGCGGTCACGACTCGCAGGGATTCATGGCGAAGCCATGTACACCGCACCCTCACTGCGCAGCGCGTGCAGCCCTTCAAGCTACAGACTACCAATGTGCGGGGTCAAGGGGCGGCGCCCCTTGCGTTCTCTTGGGGGTCCAAGGGGGCCATTCTCTCATGTGAGAGAATGGCCCCCTTTCCCGTATCCCCCACGGGTGTGGGGGAAATGTTCCACCACTTACAAGTGGTCAATCAGCGCCCACAGCACTGTTTATATTTCTTCCCGCTGCCGCAGGGGCAGGGATCGTTGCGGCCAATCTTCTGGACCTTGCGGGGCTGCTTTTTCACCGTGCCGTCGCCGGAGGTGGAGGCGACGATGCCGTCGGCCACGCGCTCGCGCTTGACCTCGCCCTCGGTCTTGACGCGGGCGGAGAAGATGCGGCGCACCGTGTCGCCCTGAATGGCGGAGATCATGTCCTCAAACATCGTGAGGGATTCCTGCTTGTAGACGTCAATGGGCTTGTTGTTGCCGTAGGACTGTAAACGGATGGCCTGACGCAGCTCGCTCATCGCGTCGATGTGGTCCATCCAGTATTCGTCGACCACGCGCAGCAGCACCACGCGCTCGAGTTCGCGCATGATGGGCGAGGTGACGGCGGCCTCCTTGGCCTCGTAATACTTCTCAGCGGCTTCATAGAAGCGATCGGTCAGATCGTCGGCGGAAAGGCCGGAGAGAGAGTTTGCATCCACGGCGCTGCGCGGGAAGTACGTGCCCTCGCAGCTCTTGAGCGCGTCGGCGCGGTGCTCGTCGTCGGTCTTGTCGTGCTCGCCGAAGGCGAAGGCGACCTGACTTTCGATGCTGCTTCTCAGCATGTTCAAAACGGTCTGCTTGATGTCCATGCCGTCGAGCACCTGCTTGCGCTGGCCGTAGATGATCTCGCGCTGCTTGTTCATCACGTCGTCGTATTCGAGCGTGCTCTTGCGGTACTGGAAGTTGCGGGACTCGACGCTCGTCTGCGCGTTTTCAATTGCCTTGGAGAGAGTCTTGTTTTCAATCGGCGTATCCTCGTCGAGGTTGAAGCGCTCCATCAGGTTCGTGATGCGCTCGCCGCCAAACAGGCGCAGCAGATCGTCTTCAAGCGAGAGGTAGAAGCGCGTCTCGCCCGGGTCGCCCTGACGGCCGGCACGGCCGCGCAGCTGGTTGTCGATACGGCGGGAATCGTGGCGCTCCGTGCCGATGATGAAGAGCCCCCCCGCCTCGCGGACCTTGTCCGCCTCACCGGAGATCTCCTCGCGGTGCTTTTCAAGAGCCTTGGCGAACATGTCGCGCGCGTCAAGAATTTCTTTGTTGTCGGTCTCGGCATAGCCGGTCGCCTCGGCGATGAGCTCATTGCTGAGGCCCGCCCTGCGAAGGTCGGTTTTCGCCATGTATTCGGCGTTGCCGCCGAGCATGATATCGGTACCACGGCCGGCCATGTTCGTCGCGACCGTGACCGCGCCGAGCTTACCGGCCTGCGCGACGATCTCGGCTTCCTTTTCGTGGTTCTTCGCGTTCAAGAGATTGTGCTTGATGCCCTCGCGGGAGAGCAGATACGAGAGCTTTTCGTTCTTTTCGATCGACACCGTACCGACCAGCACGGGCTGGCCCTTGGCATGGCAGGCCTTGACCTGCTCGATAACAGCGCGGTACTTTGCCGCCTCGGTTTTGTAGACGACGTCGGGGTCATCGATACGGGCGATGGGACGGTTCGTCGGAATTTCAATGATGTCGAGGTTGTAGATCGTGCCGAATTCCTCTTCCTCGGTGAGCGCCGTACCGGTCATACCGGAGAGCTTGCCGTACAGGCGGAAGTAATTCTGGAACGTGATGGTCGCAAGCGTCTTGCTTTCTCGCGCGACCTCGACATGCTCCTTGGCCTCGATGGCCTGGTGCAGACCGTCGCTGTAGCGGCGGCCGAACATCAGTCGGCCGGTGAACTCGTCGACGATGACGACCTGACCGTCCTTGATGACGTAGTCGATATCGCGCTTCATCGTGCCGTGGGCCTTGATGGCCTGGTTGATGTGGTGCGCGATGGTGGAGTTTTCGGGATCGGAGAGGTTTTCAAGGCCGAAGTATTCCTCGGCCTTCTTCACGCCGCGGGCGGTGAGCGTCGCGGTCTTGGCCTTTTCGTCGACGATGTAGTCGGCGTCGATGTTGACGTCTTCCTCTTCCTTGTCGTCGCTCTCGGCGATGACCTTCTTGCGGAAGCCGCGTACAAGGTTTTCCGTGCGGGAATACATCTCCGTGGACTTTTCGCCCATGCCGGAGATGATGAGCGGCGTGCGCGCCTCATCGATCAAAATGGAGTCGACCTCGTCGACGATGGCGAAGGCATGTCCGCGCTGGACGAGTTCGCTTGCGTAGATGGCCATGTTATCGCGCAGGTAATCAAAGCCCATTTCGTTATTCGTGCCGTAGGTGATGTCTGCGGCGTAGGCCTTGCGGCGCTCTTCACTTGTGAGGTCGTGGACGATCAGGCCGACCGTGAGGCCTAAGAAGCGGTGGACCTTGCCCATCCACTCGCTGTCTCGCTTGGCGAGGTAGTCGTTCACGGTGACGATGTGCACGCCGTTGCCGGTCAGGGCGTTTAAGTACGCGGGCAGCGTTGCCACCAGCGTTTTACCTTCACCGGTCTTCATCTCGGCGATGCGGCCCTGATGGAGCACCACGCCGCCGACGAGCTGCACACGGTAGGGGTACAGACCCAGCACGCGGCGGGACGCCTCGCGCACGGTGGCAAACGCCTCGGGCAGGATGTCGTCGAGCGTTTCACCGCTTTGCAGACGCGTCTTGAACTCCGGCGTTTTGGCCTGCAGCTCCGCGTCGCTCATCGCCTTGTATTCGTCCGCCATCGCTTCGATCTTGTCGACGATGGGGTAGATGCTCTTGAGTTCACGGTCGCTGTAGGAACCGAACATTTTACTAAAGAAACCCATATTCAAAACTTCCTTTCGTGGGAGCATAATGACACGCTTACAAGTATAGCATCCCTCTGCGCGATATGCAAAGGGAAATTTGCTGTATAATATGAATGGATTGTAAATAAATTCCGCCGCCGCGTCAGGCATGGCTTGCACTCTATATAGCTGCTGTGGTAAAATACAAAGCAAGATAGTACAAAGCGACGAAACGCCCTCCGACGGCGGAGGACAGAAGTATAAGGAAGAAGTTTTTTTCTCATCTAAGGAGGACATTCGCATGAAACTGCACTTTTACGGGGCCGACCGCTGCGTGACCGGCTCCTGCCACTGCCTGGAGATAAACGGTAAGAAGATCCTCGTCGACTGCGGCTTACAGCAGGGCCGCGACGAGCTCGACAACCGTTATCTCGCTTTTGCTCCCGGTAATATCGATATTCTGCTCGTCACCCACGCGCACATCGACCACACGGGCCGTATCCCGCTGCTGGTGAAAAACGGCTTCCACGGCCGCATCCTGACGACACGCCTGACAGCAGATTTGATGAAGATCATGTTGCTCGACTCCGCTCACATTCAGGAGAGCGACGCTGAGTACGAAAACCGCAAGGGCGAGCGCGCGGGCCGCGAGCATGTCGATCCGCTCTACACCGAGCAGGACGCGCTGGACGTCTTCAAGTACGTGACGACCTGCGAGTATAAAGAAAAGGTCGACCTCTGCGAGGGTGTGAGCGCGGTGTTCACCGACGCGGGCCATCTGCTCGGTTCCGCGTCCATCACGCTTGAGCTGGAAGAAAACGGCGTGCACAAGACGATCGTCTTCTCCGGCGATATCGGCAACGTCGACCAGCCCATTATCCGCGACCCGCAGCTTCTCAAAAAGGCCGACTACGTCGTGATGGAGTCGACCTACGGCGACCGCAACCACACCGAGGTCTGGAGCTATACCGACGAGCTTGCCGAGATCATCGACGAAACGCTCGGCAAGGGCGGCAACGTTGTGATTCCGTCGTTCGCTGTGGGCCGCACGCAGGAGCTTTTGTACTTTATCCGCGAGATCAAGGATCAAAAGCTCGTCAAGTCGACGCCGAATTTCCCTGTGTACATCGACTCGCCCCTTGCTAAGGCGGCAACGACTGTGTTCTGCGGCGACCTGCGCGGCTATCTTGATGAGCAGGCGCTTGATCTTGTCAAGGACGGCACGCACATGTTCACCTTCCCCAACCTCAACCTTGTTGAGTCGAGCGAGGAATCGAAGATGCTGAACATGGACACGACACCCAAGGTCATCATTTCCGCCTCCGGTATGTGCGACGCCGGCCGCATTCGCCACCATTTGAAGCACAACCTCTGGCGCGCGAACAGCGCGGTCGTGTTCGTCGGCTTCCAGTCGCCCGGCACGCTGGGCCGCAGATTGCTCGACGGCGTTGAAAAGGTCAAGCTCTTCGGCGAGGAGATCGCCGTCAAGGCGAAGATCGTCAACTTCCAGGGCCTTTCGTCCCACGCCGACCATGACCACCTTGTCGAGTGGATCAAGGCCTTCGACCCGAAGCCTGCGCATGTGTTCGTCGTCCACGGCGACGAGGACGTTGCGCCCGTGTTTGCCGAAGAGCTCAATTCCCTCGGCTTCCATGCGCACGCGGCCAAGTTTACCGAGTGTTACGACCTTGCCGCAAACGAGATGGTCAGCGAGGGCTACATTTCCGAGCGCAAGCGCACGGCGCAGAAGTCCCGCGCCGACAACCTGTACGCCAAGCTCGTGGCGGCGGCGGAGTCGCTGCTTGAGTTTGCCAAGCGCTGCAAGGGCAGACCCAACAAGGACATTTCCGCGCTCACCGGCCAGATCATCAGCCTGATCGAGCGCTTCCGCGAGTGATTTGAGATACACAACAAAAGGTACTTCGCGCGATAAAAGCGCGAAGTACCTTTTCTGAGAGGAGAAGACGATGGAGCTTGCCAAAAATCAGGAGCATACCGTCACCATCGAGGGCTATGGCGAGGGCGGCATGGGCGTTGCGCGCATCGACGGGCGCGTCGTGTTCGTCCACGGCGCGCTGCGCGGCGAAAAGTGCCGCGTGCTCATCCTGAAGACGCTCAAGAGCGTCGCCTTTGCCAAAGTGCTCGAGGTGCTCGAGCCGTCGAGCGAGCGCATGGAATCGGACTGCCCGTATTTTCCGCGCTGCGGCGGCTGCACGTACCGCCACATCCGCTATGAAGAGGAGCTGCGGCTGAAAAAGCAACGCGTGCAGGACAATTTGTCCCGCATCGGCGGCAGTGATGTGACGGTTGAGGAGATTTTAGGCGCGCAGGACACGCTGCGCTACCGCAACAAGGCGCAGTACCCTGTATCAAAGGACGGCGCGGTCGGCTTTTACCGCGCCCGCACGCACGAGGTCATCGAGTGCGAGCACTGCTTATTAGTCAGACCTGAGGCCGACGCCGCGGCGGAGGCGCTGCGCGAATATATGCAGTCCTGCCGCGTCGCGGGCTATGACGAAAAGATGGGCCGCGGCCTCATTCGTCACCTTTACGTCCGCTCAAACGCGGCGGGGGAGAGCCTGATCTGCGTGCTTGTGAACGGCGATAAGCTGCCGAAAGAAGACCGGCTCGTCACACTCCTGCGCGATGCGTGCCCGGAGTGCACCGGCATCGTGCTCGGCACGAACACGAAAAAGGGCAACGTCATCCTTGGCGACCGCTACCGCACGCTCTGGGGGAGCGACCGGATCGAGGACACACTCTGCGGCAAGACGTTCCGGCTCAGCGTGCCGTCGTTCTATCAGGTCAACCGCGCGCAGGCCGAGCGGCTCTATGCGAAGGCCATCGAATTTGCGGACCTCACGGGGCAGGAGACGGTGCTCGACCTCTACTGCGGCGCGGGCACGATCACACTTGCGCTGTCGGACCACTCGAAGAAAGTCCTCGGTGCGGAGATCGTCCCCGAGGCCATCGACGACGCGCGCGAAAACGCTGCGCGCAACGGCGTTAAAAACACGGAGTTTTTCTGCGGCGATGCGTCCGATGTGGCAAAAAAGCTCGCGCGCGAAAACCTGCGCCCCGACGTCATCACCGTCGACCCGCCGCGCAAGGGCTTGGCCGCCGACGTGGTGGAGAGCATCGCCGAGATGCAGCCGGGACGTGTCGTGTACGTCTCGTGCGACAGCGCGACCATGGCGCGCGACGTAAAGCGCTTAGCAGACCTCGGCTACACCGCCCAGCGCGCCTGCGCAGTGGACATGTTCCCAAGGGCGGATCACGTCGAGACGGTATGTCTTTTGTCCAAACTGAAATCGACGCAGCATATTGAAGTTGAGCTGGATATGGACGAGTTGGATTTGACGGCAGCAGAGAAAAAGGCAACCTATGATGAGATCAAAGCGTATGTGCTGGAGAAGTACGGTTTGAAGGTGTCCAGCCTGTATATCTCCCAAGTCAAGCGGAAGTGCGGGCTGGATGTGGGACAGAATTATAACCTGTCAAAGAAGGAAGATGCAAAAGTGCCACAGTGCCCACCTGAAAAGGAAGCGGCTATTATGGCGGCACTGAAGCATTTTCAAATGATTTCATAAAATTGAAGTTTGATAGGATTAGGCTATAATTGATATAGACAGCAAGAAAGTGCCAGTCAAAAGGCTGGCACTTTCTTGTTGTTATGTAATGAGATACCGATTTACATTTGCTTGATTATAGACATAGTCGAAAACAATGGAATCAATTGCATAGACCAGAGAAATAACGAAATTTACCGAATCCTTTGTACTTGCTCTATCAATAGGGTATTGGCATTGATTCACCAAATCAAAGTCTGCTTCATGTGCAATGGAATCACGCCGCTTTACAATCAGCTTAAGTTGTTCCTTGAGTACCTGAGTTGAAATACCCATTATACCAGAAACTTCGTCCCAAATTTTTTTATCACACACTATTTTTAATGCCTCAGCAATCTTGTCTGGCTGCTGAAAACTTTTCCACCCTAAATTGGTTCTGATTTCTTTCTCGATGATTGGAAAAGCATCAATTGCATTGGTATTATTGAGAAATAGACTTACAGAATTTAAGCCAATTGTAAGCTTATAAAAGGATGCGGACTGTGGCTTTCCGTTTTTCAATATATCCATTGCTTTGTAAATTAACACCGCATGGATAAACTGGTCCAAAGCACTAACTGCAAACACAATTTCTGCTCTTAACAAACCAGATATATCTATTCCGGCTGTAAGCAATCTGGCATTATACTTGAAAATATCATCCAATTTTTTTAACTCTAGGATGTGAAGATTGAAATTGTCAATTGGAGTATTCATTTTCAACCCTCACTATTAATTTGTCAAATTTACAATTTCATCAACCATATCAGAAAAGACCTTATAAAACATTTGCCTTTTTTCAAGATAGTTCTCCAGCACCTGTCCGGTTCCTAAATATCTCTCATCAATGGCAAATACAGGGATAGATGGTCCATTGTCTTCTTGCATTTTGGGAGCTAGACTTTGAAAGTTGGAGATGTACGCCAAACAATATTTAACTCTTTCTTGAATTGCTCTTTTTTCTCCATCCAACACTAAGTCTTGTGGTTCAAAAGCGGGAATGACTGTATTTTGCACCTTTTCGACAACACTATCTATTTTTCCTTGAAATGCCTGCGTGGGGCTCCCTTTTCTAATAGTAAAATTTTGCATCACAATGCCTAAAAACTTAGGATCTTTTTCGGGAAAAGGATAAATGCTGTCTCTAAAAAACGCTCTAGCAGTTAAGGACCATTTTTTCCATTTTGGAACCGTTGAGGCTAATGTCGATAAAGCCATCTGCGAGAAGAAATCCGGTGCAGTAGGAACGATGAAGTAATCGCTAATAGTCAATAAGTTTTTATTTGTTTCCGAAAGACTTGGGTTCATATCAATTAAAACATAGTCAATTTGGTGTTTTTCGACCATTTTTTGAATAAATGCGTATATTGCACCAGGTAAATTCATCAAAATGGCCATAGATGTAGAAAAATTGTGTGCCATTCCAAGAGAAATATCAAATTCCGTAATATCAATATGCCCTGGAACAAGCCACAAGTTTTCTTTAACTTGAACTCCTTCAATTGCTTGGATAGGAATCGGCTGCCCCAAAAATGCCGGATCAAGTGCAGACTTGATATTGTTATTGGGGTTTTCTTCGTAAAATCTTTCAAAGGAATCTTCGCCAATAGCTAGACCTGTGAGATTACACTGAGAATCGGTATCTACCATTAGGACTTTGTATCCTTTGTCCGAAAGCATCCATGCTACGTGATAAGCTGTAGTTGTTTTGCTAACTCCACCTTTGTGGTTGAAAAAAGAAATTATTTTTGCCATTGTCTATCCTCCTAATGCTAAAGTGAATATTATAACCCCTTCACAATCTCCATAAACCGCTCCAGGGAATACGCTCCCGGATAGTCCGGCTGCTTGGTCTCAAACACCATGTAATACTTGTACTGTTTTCCGGCCAGCTTCGCCCACTGGTCGCCGATTTTGGCTTTTTCCTTAGATTCATCGTTGTCCAGGTGGTCGCCCTTGGTCTCTACCATCAAAATCTTCCCACTGTGGAGCATCACGATGATGTCGGGATAGGCGTGAACGGGCCCGTTAATCTGGAAGCCCAGTCTGGAAATATTCCGGTGCCACCACTTGACGTTGCCCAGCTCCGACAGTGCCCACACCACCTTGAACTCGTACTCGTTCATATCTTCTTCGGCGGTATAGAGCGATTTCGGCACCATCGAGGTAAATGCCGTTGGGGAGATCACCGCAGGCAGCGCATAGTTGGGCAGGCAGGAAATCTTGTCCTGCTCCAGCCAGGTATCAAAGACGCTGGAGCGATGCTGGGCAATCAATTCCTTTACCTTTCCCTGAATTTTCACGACATAGGGATACGGCGACTGCTCCAGCTCGGAGAGCTGGTCTTCGCTCATGGTGCCGATCACCCGGTCGATGTACTCATCCAGTTCCCGGTCGTTGACGCAGTTCATCTTGGACAGCTTTTGCTTGATAATGCCCTTACACAGAGAAAGCCGCTTTTCCGAGGGCTGGGTGTTGAACCACTCCCGGAAAAAGGCGCTGTCGCCACCAGACAACCGCCATGCCTTTGCGGTGCTGTCTTTGCTATCGTCTACATCCACCCGCGCCATCTCAGCGTTGACGGTAGTGAAATCCACATGAGCGTCTTTGTCCCGCAGAGAGAAACCACCCTCTAAATGTTCCAGTTCCAGGGTTTCATGAGCTTCCGAAAACAGACTGGGGCCAGTCTCCAGCATAAATTGGGGGAAGCGCAAGGCAGCGGCTTCGTCTGCAAATTCCTCATTCATTCGGAACTGATTCATTTTGTCGCGCACCTCCGATGGAGCCTGGCTCAAAGCAGTGTTATCGGCCTGGTTGATCTCGTCCTCATAGGTTTTATTCTGTTGCAGGGCCTGTGACAGCATGGGATCGGACTGCATAGTTCCATCCTGCACGGATTGCTCTGACTCATGTGTTGCCGCTTCAAAACGCGCCTTCAAATCCGAGCCGTCTACCTCCGGCAGATCTGGTTCGTCAGCGGGAGGGGTTACAATGGGAAGCTGCTCTGTCTCTGCTGTGGGAGGTACCATAATGGGAGCATCCACATCCTGTGCCCGGTAGTCGCGGCTGCTGAAACCGGCGCTGTTCAGTCCGGCTACAACCTTTTCCAGCGTCTGGTGGAAGTCTGCGGAAGATGTGATGACATAGGAGAGATTCAGCACTTCACTGCTGTTTTTCTGTGTGTAGGGCAAGCGAAGCACACGCCCCAAAATCTGCTCCACATCCACGGTAGAAGTGCGGTTTGCCACCGTGGCCAACACATAGGCGAAGGGACAGTCCCAGCCCTCTTTCAGGGCATTCACGGTGATGATGTACCGGATGGGGCAGTCTGGGGACAGCAAGTCCACATTTTTCAGCTCGTCTTTATCGCCGGTTTTTATGGCGATTTCCTTTTCTGGAATGCCGCCATCCACCAGCGTTTTCTTGATTTTTTCATATGTGGTGCTGTCCGCATTGTTGCGGGGCTGTGCCTGGAACAGAACGATGGGACGAATATAGCGCCCGCTGGTTTCCTGCTCCCGCTTAGTCTGCGCCTCCAGCTTGGCACGAATAGCGATAGCATCTCCATATACATCGGCCTGAGATTTACGGTTGTAGACGATGACCGGCAGCTTGACCATGTTGGCCTTTTTCAGTCGAGCAGCGTCCACAAAAGAGATGATATTGCTTTTCTTCTTGGGGGTGGCGGTCAGGTCAAACACGAAGCTGGGGTTGAAGTTTTGCAGCATTTCCACGCTCAAATCCGAAGTGGCATGGTGGCTTTCGTCCACGATAACCACCGGATTCAAATAGCGGATTACCTGGATCAACGCCGTCTCATCGGTATCGGCCAACAGAACAGACGGATCATCCATCCACTTGGCAAACTCAGCCAGATAACCATTCTCCTGATAGGCTTTGCGGCCTTCTTTTTTGCTGGTTCGGAAGGAATCATAGCTGAGGACAAACAAAGAAAGCTGTTCTGTCACCGCAGAGGGGGTGAAATTCTGCCCCATGAGGGCCTGTTCTTTGGAGTACACCTGCACCCGCCCGCCAAAATCCACATCCAGCCGCTGGCGGTAGGGATGGTCTGGATTTTCCAGCGCCTTACGTGTCTGGGTCAGAATGGCCTCAGAGGGCACCAGCCATACAACGGCCTTGGCCCGGCGCTGAGGCATGGCGTCAAAAATCGTCCGCAGAGAACTGGCGGCAATATAGGTCTTGCCGCCGCCGGTGGGTACCTTGGCACACACATGAGGCACGCCGGGCAACACATTCACATAATTCGACATACCGCCGAAGCCCACCAGAACATTCTTTTCGTTCCAGAGGGTCTGATACGCCTTTGCCGGGCTTTGCAGTTCCACCACCAGCTCCAGGTAGCGTGCAAGATCAGCAATGACTTCTTTTTGATAGGATTTCAGTTCCATATTATGTATCCCCTATGAACTCAATAGAGTCACTACAAGTAAGTTCAAATAATTGATTTTCCTCAATATTGCAATCTGGTCCAATTTCTGGAGTAATGATGTCCATGTATAGTGCTTCCAGTGAAAAGAGCGCAGCCAAAGATAAAACCATATTTTTTAGATTTGCCTTTACAAAATTGATTTCACCATCCGAATTTCTCGAAGTCCTTTGGTGCTTCATTTTGTTATAATCGCTCCACCAACTAGGCGTATTACAGTTTGGAAGTAATTTATATCTCACATTTCCGTTTTTATCTAGATACTGGGTGTATCCAAATTTGTCCCATGGTTTAACCACGTAACCGTTAGTAAAGAAAACACGAGCTTTTGTAATTTGGGGCATATTGTTTATGATAACATACCCCCAATGGGTAATATTAGGTCTTTGAATTGTAGAAAAGTTTGGGTCAAAATGTTCTGCAATTTCTTTTGCTACAACATCAATCTCGCTGCACACAGCCTGAATAAGTTTCAAATACTCAACAGAGTAGGTCCGATCATTGTGTCTGTCAAAAGCTACATATTTCTGAGTTTGCTTAAAAGCTTCCTCCAGTTCGAGATAATAGTTCCAGTAACTCGCTACAAATTTTGATATTTCGGAAAGTTCTTTTGCCATTTCCTCATGCTCCTTTATAGCCTAGCTATGTCCCGAGGAATTTTCTTAAATGTGATGTTATGCTTGCGCAGCGTCTCCTGGGGGATGGCGCATAGATCGGCATATATCGTATAGCCCTCGGCTTTGGTCTGGATAGTAGCTAAAAAGGCATGGTCCAGCGTAGTGACACTTTCCCGTTCATAGTAGAAGTAATAGGCGGTGTTGCGGCACAGGCCCATGAAGTAGGGCTCGTCCGTGGGCTGTTCGGTGGGCAAGGACTCTTTGGTCTCCATATAGTAGACATATTCCCGGATTTTCTGCGGACCCACTTCTTCATTGAGGTTGCCGTCCGGCAGCAGAAGCACAGGCCCCAGCTCATAGTAGCTGAAATTGCCGCCGGTGCCTTCCACGGCCTTCTTGTCCTCGCCGTAGCCGTCAATCACCCGTTTGACACGCTCGGCGGTGATGCTGTCGGCGTAATTCTCCATTTCCACCAAGATGAATTTGCGGTTACCGCCGTCGGCTTTGTTCATATTGAGCACGGCGTGGGCAGTAGTGCCGGAACCGGCGAAAGAGTCGAGAATGATGGAATCAGGATCGGACGCGATTTGGATGATGCGCTCAATCAAGCAAGTTGGTTTTGGCGTGTCAAAAGGGGCTGTGCCATCGAATATTACTTTTAATTCCGCGGTTGCTTGCCGAGTAGTCCCCGCTATACCACCCGCCCAGATGTTTTCAGGGACTTTACCATTTAAATCAGATAGATATAATTTATGAATAATTGCCGTTTCATCTGCATTGAAAATGATTTCCCCACTATCTATTTTGACCTGCATGGTTTCTTTACTCCATCGCCAGCCTTTTTCAGGAGGAGAAATAATATTCCCATGCGGTGTTTGAATCTCATACTTTAAATTCGGTCGATATAGTCCGTTGACACAATAGCCTGCTCTCCATGGCCCACGAGGATCATTGTCAGGATTTTTATACAATTTATTATCAGCATCCGACCTTGGCAAATTTCCGAGAACGAACTGTGGAGATTTAGAATAAACGAGGGTATGATTAAACTGTGAAACAAATTTTCCGCCATAACCATTTGCCTGAACACTATGTTGCCAAATTACGTCTGATATAAAATTTCCCGCGCCAAAGATTTCATCGCAAATCAAGCGAAGATTTGACTGTTCTGTATCATCTATACTAATAAAAATTGCACCATCGTCTCTTAATAATCGCTGCAACAGCTTCAAGCGGGGGTACATCATGCACAGCCACTTATCGTGCCGGGAAAGGTCCTCTCCTTCTCTGCCCACCACTTCACCCAGCCACTTTTTGATCTTGGGGTCATTGACGTTATCGTTATACACCCAGCCTTCGTTGCCGGTGTTGTACGGTGGATCAATGTAGATGCACTTCACCTTGCCCTCATACTGTGGCAGCAGAGCTTTCAACGCCTCCAGATTGTCGCCGTGGATAATCATGTTTTCGCTGCCGTTGTCCTCGGCGTGCTGTCCGGCTTCGTCATAGCTGTACTGGCGCTCCAGCACCCGATAAGGCACCTCTTGGTGGTGGTTTACCACTTTATCTTTTCCAATCCATTCAAGTGTTGGCATGGGGTGTATCCTCCTTGACCCAAACAATTTGCTTTCTTTTTACTATCCCCCATGAATATACAAAAACCACCTTATCACATGAGGTCAAATCTCCACGCACAAATACATGGATGTTTTTTGTAGTGCTTGATTTTGAAGCAACATCAATATATCGAAGTTCATCATATTTGTAGGCTCCTGCGCTTTTCCTAACGGTGTCTTTATCGGCACAGGAGCATACGGCAATTCTGTTTGAACCGCTGTATAATTCGCAAGCAATTTTCTCAATAATCAACGATTTATTTTTCTTGTTGAGAATCGAAGCCCTAAAATTTATCCACGAACCATCATATCCGCCTTCACCGTCTGGTTTGCCCGTACCGAACCGCACATCAATATCGGAAATAACAAGCAGTTTGCGTCCAAAGCCACTGCACAGGTACGGAAAAACAAGACCAACAATGGTCCCTAACAGTGTTCCCCCTACGCCAATCAGCGCACACAATACATTTTCCGTCATACTTATTTTGCCTCCAAGTTCACTTCGGTTGTTTGGTTGGTCGGCAGAAAGTCCACGATGTCTCCAATATTTACATTCAATATTGCGCAAATTTTCCCCAGTGTTTCCAAGGTCACTTCTTCATCGCGGTTTAGTTTTGTCATGGTGTTGGGGGCGATTCCCGCCGCACGGCGTAAGTCTGCCTTGCTCATTTTGCGATCAATGAGCAGTTTCCAGAGCTTATTGTAAGAAATGGCCATATGGGTACCTCCGGTCAGAAAATTCGACGCTTTTATTATACCAGATACAGGAATTCAGAACAACAGATTTTAGCATCTCAATACGAAAATATCCAACTCAAATTTATCAGTCAGCAAGGCTTTCCGTTCACCTTTCCCAGCCGCTGCTGACCAAAACAGGCACAGAGATTTACCCGCTATTCGGGCAAACCTCTGTGCCTGTTTTACCTGTTCGGGCAGGAGCGTATCTATCGTGTAGGAGCAGGATGGATCGCTACTGCATGGACAGGCGGGGCGTCCAGAGGGGCAAAGCCCCTTCGGCTCTGGGTTTCCAATAGGGGCGAGCAGCATCCCTGTTGGCATAGGGTATCCAAAGGGAAACAGCGTTGCCCCTGGCAGGGGCATCCAAAGGGGACGGAGTTCCACTTGGCACACGATTTTCCGTAGGAAAGTCTAGTGTGTTATACCTTTTGCGACCGCTGACGCTGGAAAGGGGCTGTCCCACGCCAGACAGACCGTTTTCAGTGGCAGCAGAACAGGCGGATTTTGTGGGCTGTAAGATACACAAAATGAAGGATTTGCCATGAGCAAAATCCGGCTGTTCGGGTGTAGGTGGCGCAGAAAACCTTGTAGCTGTGCGAAAAGTTTTTCTGTGTCAACGGGGGCGCAAGAGGTATATAAAAACCCGCCGCAGCGACACGCTTAATTTTCCCCATCCAAGGGGAGCTCAAGAACTTGCTTGGCAAGCTGCTGGAACAGTTCTGAAGTATTCTCGTCCATTGTGATCATCGTTCCTATGTAGGCAGTAATGGCTGTTGACACATCATCGGCTGTCAATTCAGATTGTGGCTTGTCCGGTAATGCGGCACGAATCCCCTTTACTGCTTCTGCTGTAGCAACCGCTCCACTGGGTTGCTCCTCTGCCATGTTCTCTTTTACATCCCGAATGATCTTCATCAATATGTTTTTGATTTTCTCTATGTCTGCTTCATTACTCTGAATTTTGCTGGAGCTCAGAAAACTCAGATCTTTTATCATTTCCGTTCGCTTTGAAGGATCGGCGCTCATCAGCTCTGCAAGCGGATCAGTGGCAAGGTCAATAATCTGGTTTCTGGCCATGATACCATTTGCAACGGTATTGCTGAAATAGTTTTTCATCAAAGCACAAAGTTTTGGGAACTGGTCATGCTCCAAAAGCCTGTTTAACACATCGGGGTCAATCGTTTTCAAAATCAGCCTGCGGATTACTTCCTCTGATAATCCCAGCTGGGAAATATCATAGCTTTTCGGTACGCTAATGGGCGTAAGGCAAAGTAGATAATCTGCTGAAACATGGAATACCTTAGCCAGCGAGACTAACAAAGCGCTGCCGATATTTGTGGTTTCTCCACTCTCCAAACGGCTGATCTGGGAGTGAGCAACAAATATTTTGTCTGCCAGTTCTTTTTGGCTCCATCCCCTGTCCTGGCGTAATAGGCGGACACGGTACGCAGTGGTATTTTCCTGCTCATCGTCATAGTTCTTCTTCATGTGCAACGCCTCCCAACCTACTATCATTATAAACCACCCTGTGCAAATTTGCAATTTTTCAAGTCTATACTTCCGACATTTGCGGCTTTCGTGCATAAACGAAGGCCGCTAATTTTTTGCGGTAAACTTGGCTCACGATCGATCGAAAAGACACTTTGAAAATCGAATGACCGTCCAGACCGAGATAAACCGCCATGACTTCTGTAAAAGGAACGAGCGCTCCACAAAGGAGACGACACAGCGCCGAGCAGGGTTGCCTGTCAGGAAACGGAATGGGTAGAACGGCTTAACCAAGAGCAAGCAGGAGGATTATTGCTATTTGAATATTTTTGAAACTGTGAAGGCGGCAGTTCCCGTAAGACAAGCCGCCGAACACTACGGGCTGAAAGTTAACCGCAACGGCATGGCTTGCTGCCCATTCCACAATGACAGGCATCCCAGCCTGAAGCTGAACGAGGAATATTTCTTCTGCTTCGGCTGTGGAGCTACCGGGGATGTGATTGAATTTACGGCAAAGCTGTTTGATTTGGGAAGCTTGCAAGCGGCGCAAAGGCTGGCTGTGGACTTCGGTATCAGCACCGAACAGGGACAAGCTGTGGCAGCTTCCCGCAAGCCCAAACATCCCCACATCCGACAGTTCCGAGAAGATGAAATGTTTTGCTTCCGTGTACTGACGGATTATCTGCATCTGCTGGAAGATTGGAAAGTACGGTATGCACCCAAAACGCCGGACGATGCTCTGAATGATCGTTTTGTGGAAGCCTGCCAGATGCTTGACCGCATCGAGTATCTGACTGACATTTTGACCGTAGGTGATTTGGAAGAACGTGTTGCTGTGGTGGATGAGCTGATGAGGGATGGCAAGATTGCGTTCCTCCAGGACTACACCGCAAGAAAGAGAGAGGAGGATGTACGCTGTGAGCGAGGAAATGACGCAGACCACGCACTCTGAAAATCCGGCGTGGTTTGACGGCAAGAAAATCAGCGAAGCCCTATTCTGCGAAGAATTTCTCCGGGACTATCCAATGATCACGGTGAACGGAGCATTTTTCACGGTCAATGGCAGAGTACACGATGAAAACCGCCTGAAAAAGGTGATCTATGACCGCATCAAGTATTATGTGACCAGCGGCATTGCAAAGAAAGTCACAAACCTGTTGGATGTCATGCGGATGGAGTGCTGTACCGAAAAGCTGCCCCTGTATCAAGACCGTATCCATGTGGCAAACGGCACCTATTATCTGAACGGCACATTCAGCCCGGAAAAGGATTTCTGCCGGAACCGTCTGCCTGTTTCCTACAATCCAGAAGCGCCGCAGCCAGTGACATGGCTGCATTTTTTGTCTCAGCTTTTGGAGCCAGAGGACATTCTGACTTTACAGGAATTTATGGGATACTGCTTTATTCCCTCCACCAAAGGCCAGAAGATGCTTTTGCTGATCGGCAAGGGAGGCGAGGGCAAAAGCCGCATTGGTATTGTCCTTCGTGCGCTGCTGGGCAGCAACATGAACACGGGCAGTATCGCAAAGGTAGAGACAAGCCCCTTCGCTCGTGCCGATCTGGAGCATGAGCTTGTGATGCTGGACGATGATATGAAGCTGGAAGCCTTGCCCCAGACCAATCACATCAAGGCGATCATCACCGCAGAATTGCCGATGGATCTGGAGAAAAAGGGACAGCAGAGCTATCAGGGCGATTTGTATGTTCGCTTTATCGGCTTGGGCAACGGCGTCTTGCAATCTCTCAATGACCACAGCGTGGGCTTTTTCCGCAGACAGATTATCCTTTCCACCAAAGAAAAAGACCCGAACCGGAAAGACGATCCGTATATTGCGGAAAAGATGTGCACCGAAGCGGAAGGCATTTTCCTGTGGGCACTTGCGGGCCTGCATCGTCTGATCGCCAACGATTACAAGTTTACACTTAGCCAGTCGGCGCAGGACAACATGGACGCTGCGGTATCGGACGGCAACAACATCATCGATTTTTTAGGCTCCGAGGGGTATATCCGTTTCAAGGCAGATTACGAAGTCAGCTCCAAAGACCTGTACGCTATTTACAAGCTGTGGTGTGACGATAATGCCATGAGCAGCCTTTCACAAAAGCGCTTTTGCTCCTTCCTCAAACAAAACGAGAGCCACTATCACCTTGAATACACAAATAAGGTCAATATCGGCGGTGGGAAGTTCGCCAGAGGTTTTGTTGGCATCGAGCTTCTGCAAAGGCCGTTTCTGTGAAAAGTGAAAGTGACCCAAAAATACATGTACCACCCGTACCAAACGTACCACGGTACGGAAGTACGCTTGGTACATGTACTTTCCAGTCCACCCCACTTCTTTTTGGCAAAAGCATCCGTAATGACCTGTTTTGGGGCATGGATTTTCAAGGGTAGTGAAAACAGGCAAATTTTTGACCGTAGGACGAAATGATTTCATGAAATCGTGCTTCTCTGAACCGTGTACCGTGTTTATGGAATGGTGGGTGTTTTCACTGTTCCAACCCAAATCACACGGAACAGTAAAGTGGGATATGGTCAGATGGGGACAGGACATCACAGGAGAAATTCTGGACGGATTTCAGAGATTACTTTTTTTCACGATTCGGTATATCTGTTCTACCTTGAAGCGCAGGGTGTTCACCGAACCAACAATGAAATTTTATGGAGGATTTTTTGATATGAATGTACGCAACGAAATCAAGGCACAGATTGTGCGTGCCGGAATGACGATGCAGGAAGTAGTTGACCTGCTACATGATGAATACGGCTGGTCGGACAGCGTTTCCAACCTGTCTGCCAAGTTGCAGCGGGAGAGCATCCGCTATAAAGAGGTTTTGGAACTGGCTGATGTGTTGGGCTACGACATCGTGTGGCAGAAAGGTCGGGAAAAATAATGGAAAAGGGACAGTTTGCTATTTTGAGATTTGCCAAGTATAAAGGGCCGGAGATCGGGCGTATTGAAGCCCATAATGAGCGCACCAAAGAAGAATACGCAAGCAATCCGGATATTGACATCAGTCGGAGTCATTTGAATTTCCACCTTGTTAAGCCGGAAAGAAAGTACCGGGCAGAGTCCGAACGGCAGATTGCTGCAGCCGGATGCCGCACTCGCTCTGACAGTGTTCGTGTGGTGGAAGCGCTGATCACCGCAAGCCCGGAGTTTTTCAAGGGCAAGAAGCGGGCTGAGATCAAGGAATTCTTCAATGAAGCGTTGGAGTTTATCCGACAGAACCAATCCCCCGAAACCATTATATCCGCCGTGGTGCATATGGACGAGAAAACGCCCCATATGCACCTTTCTTTTGTCCCATTGACAGAGGACAAGCGGCTCAGCGCCAAGGAGATCGTGGGCAACAAGAAAAAGCTGACATGGTGGCAAGACAAGTTCTGGGAACACATGGTCAAGAAGTATCCGGTATTGGAGCGTGGTGAGAGTGCCAGCGAGACGGGCCGTGACCATATCCCGCCGAGAGTGTTCAAACAGATGACCCGTCTGACAAAGCAGATGGAAAAGCTGGATGCAATGCTTTCCGATGTGAAGTTTACCAACTACAAGGAGCGGACAGCGCAGATCGCAGCGTTTCTGGAGGAATATATCCCGGATGTGGCGGCGATGGAAACACAGATGAAGAAATATCAGAGGTGCTTTACCACGGCTGAGTCCGAGAAAAAGGCGCTGAAAAAGAAAAACGATGATCTGACGGTTGCTCTGGAAAAGAGCCAGCAGCAGAGCACCGTCAAGAAGTTACAGGAAGCAAGGCTGCAAAGCGATTATGAACAGGTAAAAGGGATTCTTGACCGTATCCCTCCAGAGATCACCCGGGCGTACACACAGCGTGGCAGTAAGAAACAGGAGGTAAACCATTATAGCGGATTGGAATAAGGATGAGTGGAGTGGCTTTGCTGATTTGCTTGCCAACTTAATAGAAAAATATGCGGCGGTTCTGGATCTTGACAATCTTCCAGAGCCGCCGAATTGTTTGGGAAAAGAACCTGCCGGAGCTACAAATATCCCCGAACAGCCAGAGAACACTATTGAAAAAGCTAAAACGGCATGATATAATAATCGTGTGATAAGTGTCCAAACTTACTCCGAAAGAACTTCGGAGTAAGGATACATAAAGGTGCCATGGCTGTGGCACGAATGAGGATCGTGAGATGAAAAAAGAAAAGACAAAAGTATATATCTACACGAGGGTATCCACCGCTATGCAGATTGACGGGTACTCTCTGGATGCCCAGAAGTCCAGAATGAAAGCCTTTGCCGAGTACAATGATTATAAGATAGTCGGTGAGTATGAGGATGCCGGCAAGTCTGGTAAATCTATTGAGGGTAGAGCCGAGTTTAACCGCATGATGGAGGATATAAAAACCGGAAAAGATGGCGTATCCTTTGTGCTGGTGTTCAAGCTGTCCCGCTTCGGTAGAAATGCGGCGGATGTATTGTCTACCTTACAGGTCATGCAGGATTTTGGTGTCAATCTGATCTGCGTGGAGGATGGGATTGATTCCTCCAAGGATGCCGGAAAGCTGATGATCTCTGTTTTATCTGCAGTTGCGGAGATCGAGAGAGAAAACATCCGGGTCCAGACAATGGAAGGCAGAATCCAGAAAGCCCGTGAAGGCAAATGGAATGGCGGGTTTGCGCCCTATGGTTACAAGCTGGAAAATGGACAGCTTATTATCAATGAGGAAGAAGCGGTTGCAATTCGGGTGATCTTCGATCAGTATGTGCATACCGACATGGGTGCAAATGGTCTTGCCAAATATCTTGACCAACATGGTATTCACAAAATCCAGCGGCAAAACGGCAAAAACCCGCTGTTCGATGCATCCCTGATCCGAAGAATACTGAAAAATCCTGTGTATTGTGGGAAAATCGCCTATGGCAGACGCAGAACAGAAAAGGTGCATGGCACCAGGAACGATTACCGGCTTGTGGAGCAGGATGATTATCTGCTGGTGGATGGCCAGCATGAGGGGATCGTGTCGGAAGAACTCTGGCACGAAGCACAGGTGAAGCTGCTGGCTCAGGCTGAAAAGTATGAACACGTGAATCGTGGTAAGGACACCAAGGTGCATCTTCTGTCCGGTATCGTCAAATGCCCAATCTGCGGAGCCGGGATGTATGGTAACAAGAGCATTAAGCATAAGTCGGATGGAACAAAGTACAAGGATTTCTTCTATTACGGCTGCAAGCACCGCACTATGACCCGTGGGCACAAGTGCGATTATCGAAAGCAGATTCACGAGGAACTGTTGGACAGTGCTGTGGCAGAGGTTATTGTGAAGTTGGTCAGCAATCCCAAGTTTGCCGCCATGATGCAGGAAAAAATCAACATGAAGGTGGACACGGCGGCCATTGAGCAGGAGATTGCCAATTACGAAAAGCAGCTCCGGCAGTGTTATGCCGTGAAATCAAAGCTGATGGAAGAAATAGATTCCCTTGACCCGGACGATAAACACTACTACAAACGCAAAGCAGACCTTGATGATCGGCTTTATAAGATGTATGATAAAATCGAAGATACGGAAAATCTGCTGATCGCCGCCAGAGCAAAGAAAATGGCAATCGAAGCAGAAAAGCTCGCCGGAGATAATATTTACAAGGTGCTGATTTACTTCGATAAGCTGTACGCCGTCATGAGTGAGCAAGAAAAGCGGCAGATTATGGAATCTCTGATTTCCGAGATTCAGATTTATCCGGAACGTCAACCCAACGGACAGTGGCTCAAGTCCATCAAATTTAAGCTCCCGATTATTGAGGAAGATATGAGTTTTAGTTTGGACAATGAAACACAAGTTGAGACGGTTGTCCTCTTGTCACGGGAAACAAATCCACTGACGGTTGAAGTCAGAATGGAAGTGGAAACCGGCGAGGTCAAGGAGCATCCGACCTATAAGCTTATTCAGGAATATGTGCAGGAGAAGTACGGCTTCAAAGTCCATACGGCATATATTGCCGAGGTCAAGCGTATGGTCGGACTGGATATGCACAAAGCGCCGAACGCAGTGGAGCAGAGAAAACATGAGTATCATCCCTGCCCGCCTGAAAAGGTTGAGGCGATCAAAGATGCGCTGCGGCATTTTGGCTTAATTGCTGAGTGAATTGACTATGAGGCAGTAAAAACGCCGTGCTAAAATCGAGCGTAGTGAAAACAGCAAATTTCTTTCTTCTTGCGCAAAATAGTATATTAGAAAGCAAAGCACGATAGAGTGTACGCGGTACGCTTCTGTGCGTAGGATTTTGCGAAACAGTACATTTCCGCACCAAACAGCAAAATGCGAAAGAGCTGTTTGCAAGCAGAGCATTGCTTCACCCGCTGAAAATCGCTGTAATCAGACAAAGCCCAGCACCACTTTAATGGCGTGGTGCTGGGCTTCTTTTTTGTCATGCTTCGGGTTTTTTTGAGGATAAAACCGACTGTGTGCCGTTTGCTTTTCTTTGCCATATTGACACGCTGCCCTCGGTTCATCACGGCAACTGTACGTTTTCGGGATAGAAATGAACACTTTTCTTTGTATAGGGAGAAAGCCGGAGAGGAAAAAGAGGGTGAGCGCAGGCTGTGGGAACGGTGCGTAAACCGCTTGCGGTTTTCCACGGTTTCCATAGCCGCAGCGAGGGAGAAAAGGGAGAGGTGGCTTTCTCGCTCAGGCGGCTTGCCGCCGCTCTTTTGCTCTCCCTTTTCTCCCTGAATATCAGGGATTATTCTGCGTCATTGCTCGGCGTAACAGGGCGAAAGTCCTCCTGAACCCCTTCATTGAGGTCAAAGCACATGGTTTTTGCATCAGCAACCCAGAACCCACGCACCTTGTAGCGCTTGCCGGGAATCCAGTCCTCGCCAGTGACAGCGCGAAGCGGGTCAAGCAGATTCTTGTTGGAGATCGTAACAACACCTTTCTGTTCGCCTCTCGGCTTGGAGAACTTGAAGCCCTTCGGTTCGTTGCTCTTGCAGGAACGGATCGCAAATACCCTCGCTTTCGCATACAACGATGGTCGCAGCGCTGGTGGATCGACTGACATACCGATCTCATGTACTGGATATGAGTGGTCCATGCCGATACAGAGTACACCATAGAGGAACAGGGCGTTAAGCGGACAATCCCGCTGAAAGCAAATCAAATTCTTTTGGATTTGAGCTTTATTCAGCCTGGACAGGTTCATGCTTTGTGCGGGAAGCGCAGATTTACCCTTGCCCATGAATGCGCTCATCAAAT
>NZ_JPJG01000099.1 GCF_000765235.1 Oscillibacter sp. ER4
CCGCCTAAGAGCACACAAATTTGAATATTGACATAAGCCCACGTAGCTCAGCTGGATAGTAGCGATCGCCTCCTAAGAATATGTTAATCACGCGCCAAATGATTTTTCCAAATCAGGTTCGTAGTTCGAATGCAGCGGGTTTTTGAAATCTCAAAACGCTGGATTTTGAAAACCCGCTGAGTTATAATAATGCAGGTAAGACGTAGTCCTAAGGGTAAAAAAACCTTGAAAATACGCCATTTTTTAATACACGTCTCTGTACCTCAGTTGGATAGAGGGTCCGCCTCCTAAGCGGAACGCCGGCGGTTCGAGCCCGCCCAGGGACGCCAGTCAACAGCGCGGGAGATGAAAAATCTCCCGCTTTTTTCTAACCGGATTAGATGTCATCCAAAATCACAGGACATTTTGCTAATCAGAAAAAACGTCACAAAATGACTTTTGGCTAAAAATGGCGCATGTTTTCGTGTTCACCTGTGTATCTGGGTGTAAATCTGTGATAAATCGCCCCTATTGCTGCAGAAATCCGGAATATGATACCAGGAACTGCTATGTCTGAAGAAAAAGACCGTAGGGCAGATTTCTAATGGCGTTAGGAAATCGGGTGACGAGATTTTAGAATTCTAAAATCAACCACCAAAATTAGAGAAAGCAGCAAACCGGGATTTGGAGGATAGCGTATATGAAATACAAAGGAACGCTTATTGTTGTTAAAGACTGCAACCGTGCTCTAAAGTTTTATAGTGATATGTTTGGGCTTCAACTTCTACAAGACAATGACGGAAATATGGAACTGACGGATCATTTGTATTTGCAGGAGTTGGGTTACTGGGAAGATTTTACGGAAAAACGCATAATTTCAAACAGCAATCAGTCCGAATTATATTTTGAAGAACCCGATATAGAAAAATTTGTGGCACGACTTGAGCTGCTCTACCCCGAAACCGAATATGTCAATTGTCTGATGACACACAGTTGGGGGCAAAAGGTAGTCAGATTTTATGACCCTGACGGAAATCTGATTGAAGTAGGAACACCCGTGTAACACATCTCGACTACTTTCAGTTTGTCGTTCTCCTGAACAACTAAATATAGATATCTTACATAGCCCCGTGGTGACGAAAATCACTGCGGGGCTTTTGTCGTCTCCGGACTTCCCCGGTGACTGATCAAAACTATGGAGGATATCGTGATGAGAAAAAAAGTGAGACGCAAAACCATTCTGATCGATGGGATCAGATACTATGATGACAAGCCGGATACCTGCCGCAAGTGCTTCTTCTGGAAGAACCGTAAGGTCGGCTGTGTGCTTGGAACGCAGAACTGCTACTACCTGGCTGAGGCAGTAAAGACCGAGCAGGAAAAGAAATGTGAGGGCTGCTGTTACGCCAAAGGCCATCCCTGTGTCAGTGCTGTCTGCTACAAGGAGCTGGATGTGTGGCTCAGAGCTATCCGGGCTAACCGCGCAAAGGAAGAAGGTGCGGCAAATGAGTAAGAAGGATGAGGTCTTCCGCAGATATGAGAAGCTGGCGAAGGCTGCAAAGAAAGAAAATCCCGGGAATGCATCGGACCATAAGCCTGGAAGCTGTACTCACTGCCTCTACTATCGACCGGATTTCAAGTATCGTCGGTGCCAGTTCACCAGATGCCCCTATGGCAAGGATAAGGATGTGTTTCGCAAGAAGCCTCTGAAGCGCGATAAATTCTCCTGAAAGCAGGTGGTGACTATGAGTGTTTGATTATTTCTATGGACCTCAGGCAGAACAGTTTGCCTTCTACCGGGTTCCCAAGGTGCTTTTTACGAATGACCGGTTCAAATATGTACAGCCATATGAATAACCCAATGGCCGGACAGACAAAAAATGTACAGAATTATATCAGCGCGACTTTCCCTGACGGTCATACCGAAATACTTTTCACTCCCCTGGCCCCGTTCGAGACGCCGGAAGCACTGGATCGGATCTGTGAGGAGTACAATAAGGTTATCGGCAATATGGAATTGGAGCCCTTAATTGCTATTCCAATCTTCATCCACGATTTTCTGTGTATTCATCCGTTTAACGAGAAAGAAGTAACAAAAGGATATGCTAATATCTCAACATTTCAGCCAGAGGTGGCTGATTTTTTTATGCTCTTTTCAGCCTGATTTTTGAAATTATCATATCAAACCAACACACCAAAGTAGAAGTATTGAATACTCCCTAATGAGATTTTTTAAGTGTCATTTTTAAGTGGCGTGTTTACCCTATATCAATTATGACCCGTGAAATTTACTGCATTTTTTCAGCGTTTTTATTTTGAAAAAAGACTATTAAAAATAAAGTGAGAGGAAAATGTGCTTTAAGTGTCATGTGAATATTGGGTATGAATACCGCATTTACGATTTCAAAAGTATAGAAATGATAAAAGTTGAATGAAGTATGATAATATGATAAAATTAGTAACCGACAAATAAGAATTTGAGGAGGTGATAAGATGACAGCATATATGAGATTAAGATAATACCGCGAGTTGTGTTGCGGTACATCCGTATTACATAACTCGCTTTCGGTCAAGAATGTAATAATGGAGGATGTCATGAATAAAATTATTAGATTTAATGACAGCGAAAAGCTTTTTCGTTGTCCAATATGTAAACGAAAGTTAAAGATGGTAGGCAATAGTTTGCTGTGTAGTAATAAGCATTGTTTCGATATTTCTAAATTAGGATATGTGAATTTTGCATTAAATCAAAAGCAATCTAAGCATTATAGCAGAACTTCTTTTGAAAGCAGAAGGGATATTTTAGAAAAGGGATACTATTCACATATTCTTACGGAGATAACACATATATTGAGCAAGCTTGAAAACATAACAACTATTCTTGATGTCGGATGTGGTGAAGGATATTATTCTAGAAAAATCAAAGAACTATTTCAAGCAGATATAGTTGCTTTTGATATTTCAAAAGATGCCATTTCCCTTGCTTCAAAAAGAGACGGTAGTAAGTCTATAAAGTGGTTTGTGGGTGATTTGGAAAATATGCCAATTAGAGACCACTCAGTAGACTGTATACTGGACATATTTACACCAGCTAATTATTTGGAGTTCAATAGAGTTCTGACGGATAGCGGCTATATTGTAAAGGTTATTCCTGGGAATAAACATCTGATGGAGTTCAGAAACATTGCAAAAGAACATTTGAAAAATCAAGAGTATTCCAATGAGAATGTGATTAACTTATTCAAGAAGCAGTATTCTGTTATTTACCAAAAAAGAGTTTCAGAATCATATGAAATGCCGTTAGAGGATATTAAAATTTTTGCAGACATGACCCCACTGCTCTTCCATGTAGATAAAACTGAGATTGATTTCAAAAAGCTAAAAACTTTGACGATTGATGCAGAGATATTTGTGGGAAGTCTATAACGCTTGAAACTTTCAGTTTGACGGAGCAACAAATTCCAATTTGTTGAACTGAATAGAACATATCCCAAAGGAGCAAGGTTGAAATATACCTTGCTCCTTTTTTGTTTGGCATTCATAAAAAGGTCAGTTATACACACCAATACTTATCTCGGACAGAGACTTATTTTTATAGCTATTCGGAATGAGCGAGTCCGTTTCTTGTTGGAATAAAAACTTTTCAGACATAAATTATAAAACATTACCACAGTTTTTCTAAAAGGCTACTACAGTTGTTAGAAAACAGGAGGGGGTTACGAGTTTTTTTAATGGACATAAATCGGAACTACCTACTTTATAAATTTAGAAAATGCTATGTATATATGTTTAAAAAATGTTTGATATTCATTGATAAATAAAGAAAAACTTGAAGTTCATATTGATAATGTTTGTTTGTAATTCTTGTTCTCTCTTAGTGGATGATGGGTATTGGCTATTAGGGGTGGGTGGTCGGGGGAAATCTTTTCAAAGAATTTTTATATAAGGGGACATTCGGATAAATAATGGACAATTAAAAATATATTAAGTAACTGATATGTAGAAGGAAGTGGTTTTATGAGTGGCCGTAAAAAGGTGGACTACCACCAGGTATATGACAAAGTGGTTGGTAAGCCGACTAATAGAGATACAAGAAATCAGCAGCTGACAGTACATTGGCTCTTAGAAGGAAATCTTGAGCAATTAACAAGGAACGACCCTTATTTGTGGTATCTCCGTGGCGGTGTAGAGCGTTTGATTGAGCGTGCTGACAAAGAGAGAAAAAAGAATCTATAAAGATAATGTAGTGGGTATAGAAATAATGTGAAAAGGAGTATGTGTATGACGAAAGAAGATGCGGTAAAGACTATTGAATTGTATAGGGATAAGGTGGGAAAAATTGAAAAGAAAGTGCGTTATATTCAAGCACAGCAAGAATACAGAGACGAGATTTCATTCGGATACTATTTGCAGAATATCGATTACTTGATTTTTAATATCGGTTTGAATCTTGAGTGTTTGGAAAATACCATTGACCGCACTCTGGCGCTGTATCAAGAAGGTTTTATTTGCCAAACAGAGCGTTATATTGAGGACGATACTAAGGTTGAAATTAAGAAAGTTCGTAAGTATCTGAGGGAAATTGATGATTTGTTGGAAAAGGCAGTTACAGAGAAGCATATAGAGTTTGAAGAATGGGCTGAGGCTGAGAGAAAAAAAGAGTTGGAAGAAGCAATAGCAAATGCTGAAGAGATGAAAAAGAATGGTTGGTTGTAAGATGGTATGAATTATGGGTGTTAGTAAGGAAGCGGTATTCTTTTGATTCGGTGTTTTATTGGTTTGGTGGGACAGATTTTAGTTGATATGGTTTGGACGGTATATGGAGGGTGGTTTGAATGCTGGGTTGTATCAAATTTGAATGGTTAGTTGATATGAGCCAGCACGGTTTCGTGCTGGCTCATATCTTAGAGAAGTATAAAGAAAGAAGTGGTGAATATGGGTAAGTCATATAAGAAAAATGAGATTCGTGATGCTGGTAAAGGGGTTAGGTATGAGGTTATCCCTTTTAAGAGCAAAAAGGATATTGAGAAGGTCAAGCAATATCTGATGGGTAAACAAGATAAACGTGATTTTGCATTGTTTGTCGTTGGTATAAATGTTGGTTTGAGAACCCAAGATTTGGTTGCGTTGAAAATATCGTCCGTGTCGAAAAGTAGAAACTCAATAGAGCGAGTGGTACAGGTCATAGAGCATAAAACGGGTAAAATTCGTTCTTTCGAGTTGAATGACGTAGCCACAGCAGCGTTAAGGTTATATTTGAATTCGTTATCAGAATATGAGCCGAATGGTTGGCTTTTTCCGTCAAGAAAATCTAATGTTGGTGAAGGACATTTGACTGTGGAGGCAGTTCGTAGGATTATAAAAGACACCTGCAGAGAGTTACATATAGAGGGTAATTTTGGAGCCCATAGCCTAAGAAAGACTTTTGGGTATTGGGTTTACATTTCAGGGGTGCAAAAAAACCCTCTCATTTTGGTTACTTTACAAAGGATGTTCAACCACAGTTCCCAAACAACTACGATGAGGTATATCGGCATAGAATCGTCTGAGATTTCAAACATATATCGTAATCTTAATATATGATTTTGGATTTGATGTAAAAATGGTAATGAGTATAAAAATTGATTGAAGGGGTTTGTATTGCTGGTTTTTCAATACAAACCCCTTCTTCCTATTTTTGTTTTTAGATTTGCCGTTATTTCAATGAATAGAGTGTGTTAGGTTTTATTTTTTTCGTCTTATTTTAATCTAATTTTTCTCCGAGCACATTGTCATGGTTGTACTGTAGTTAGTAGCAAATTTTCTTGATTTTTTTATAGAATAATCTATACTGGTGATATGGTAAGAATTGTTTACAAAGGTGGTAAGATTAGTTGACTAAATCAGAGAAGATAAGAGAACTATCAAAGCAAGGTAAAACGGTTGAAGAGATACATAGTGTCGTTGGAGGGTCAGTATCTTATATTTATAAAATCCGTTCTGAGACGGGCAAAAAAGACCAAGGCGTTTTTGAAACAGCATTACAGAGGAAGATTAAAAAATTGAGCAGGTCATATACCGTATCAGAAATAGCAGAAAAGGTTGGTTGCAGTAGGCAGTATGTTCATAAGGTGGTAAAGAATCAAAATCATAAGATTCTGCCCTTCATAGAGAAATACTCAGAGCAGGACGAGTATTATACTCCCCTATATGCCATTATCCCTATCGAGAAGTATTTAAAGCGTCATTCTGTAATATGGTGTCCTTTTGATACGGAAGAGAGTTTATTCGTAAGATATTTTAGGATGATGGGGCATTCTGTGTCATTTTCTCACATTGATTTGGGTCAAGATTTTTTTGAAGCCGAGCCTCCTATTTGTGACTACATAATCAGTAATCCCCCATACTCTAAGAAAACAGAAGTTTTTGAGCGATTGAACGAATTGGGTTTACCTTATGCTATGTTGGTTGGTAGTGCTGGGCTCTTTGCAGCAAAGGCACGATTTGATGTATTTAAGGATGGAATTGAACAAATGAATTTTTCTTCGCGTGTGGGGTATATGACTGACTATGGTAGCGGTGAAATACAAGCACACCCTCCTTTTGAGAGTTGTTACATTTGTAAGGGGGTTCTTCCTTCGCAGTTGGTTTTTGAAGAGTTAGATAAGACAAAAATCACATTGTAAGTAGCAGTAGTATCTTGGTAAATCAAAGTAAATATGTGGTAACTACCAGTTATTCTTTTCGGCCTTGATATCTTGTTGCTGAAGAGTTATCATCGTGACCAAAAGATAAAGGGGGTTACGCCTATGAGAATATTTGCAACTTCCGATATTCACGGTAGCAGAACTATCATGGATAAACTGAAAATTATTGCAGAAAAAGCAGACCTTATTCTCATTTGTGGAGATATTGGTGGTAAGAACACGATAAACAAAACTTTTCTGCAATTTTCTGACTATCAGAAAAGAGATGCAGACTATCTTTGTGCCATTCTGAGTGAGATTAGCACCCAAAGCAGATTTATTTTGGGGAATGATGATTGGTTTGAATATCAGGACAAGAATTATCTACAAGAGCCAGAAATCATTGAGGGATTGACCTTTATCCCTTTTGAATTCGTCCTGCTTACACCGTTTAATACCAACAGAGAGGTAAATGAGAACAAATTGGCTTACGAGCTCAACAAACTCAGCGCCGATAAGAATTCCATTGTGGTAGCACATACCCCTCCTATTGGTGCAGGTGATATTTTGTGGAGTGGTAGCCATTGCGGTAGCCGTTCCGTAAGGAACTGGATTGAACGGATGCAACCACGGATATGGTTTTGTGGGCATATCCATGAAGATAATTCGGTTTCCCTTGTCGGTGATACTTTGGTGTTTAACTGCTCCTGTTCCTACGAAGATGATATTTTGAAAGGTTGGCTTGTTGATAGTGATACATTGGACTATGAAGAAATTGAGATATGACATAAATGAGTTGAGAGACAGCACTTAAGGGGTGCTGTCTCTTCTTTTTTTATACGCTATATGCTTATTCATACTTCTCTAAGACATAAATGGGTGAATAACCAAACATAAATGAAGACAGTTACTTGTAAATAGGTGTCCAAAAAATTTTTATGAGGAGGATGCCTATGCAAGATGGTGATTCAAGAAATCAAGGTGTAGAAATTATGTACGATAAATTTGATAAATCCAAAAAGAAGGATAACTACAAACTGCTTGATATAAAGCAGACCGATAGATTTAGGATTGTTCTTTTTCAGGTGGATTTGCCTGAGGACGAAAGGAAATTACTGAATCAGAGATTAGCCCGTAAGGCTTTTCTCTCCTAATAATATTTTAGTGGGTACGGGTCTGAATTCAGACCTGTACCCTATTTAGAAAGAGGTATATAGAGTATGAAAGCAATTTATGTAAGACAGTCTGTTGTAAAAGAAGATAGTATATCACTAGATACACAAGTGGAGTATTGTTTGGGTGAAATTAAAAACGGCGAACAATACAAGATTTACCGAGACCAAAAAAGTGGTAAAGATACAAACCGTGAGCAGTTCCAAGATATGATGGAAGATATTAAAGACGGGATGATTGATACAGTCATTGTTTATAAGATTGACCGTATTAGTAGGTCAGTCTATGACTTTGGCAATATTATGAGTGAGTTTGAAAAATATAAGGTCGAATTCGTTTCCGTCAATGAAAAGTTCGACACCTCTACCCCTATGGGTCAGGCGATGCTACAAATCGTTATGGTGTTTGCGGAATTGGAGCGTAAGACCATAAGACAGAGAATTATTGATAATTATTATGCTCGTGGTAAAGAAGGCAGATATTTAGGTGGTAAGCCCCCTTATGGCTTTTCCAAGCAAGAAATTACTATGGGTGGTAAGAAGACCTATCAATACATAGAAAACCATGAGCAGTCTGAGTTGGTAAAAGAAATCTTTAAGAGATACTATGAAGATGTAAACTCTTCTTATGGCGCAATATCTCAATGGATAAATGAAGAAGATACATATAAGACTGCAAGGGGGAACGATTGGAGTAACAACACTATTTCACGTATTATCAGAAATCCTGCATACACTTTTGCAACCGCTGAAGTCTATCTCTACCTGCAAAGCAAGGGTTACATTATGAATAATGAGATAGATGATGTAAATTTCAGCCACTGAGCACCACTTGCACGGAAAAACAGCTCCACTTTCACGGAGATTCAGCGCCACTCTCGCGGGCATGAGGTCCAC
>NZ_JPJG01000100.1 GCF_000765235.1 Oscillibacter sp. ER4
CTATGGTGTATCTGAAAACAGCGCTTAGATGTGCAAAATGCTGAAAGCGACGCAGATCGCGGCGACCATAACAAAAGCAAGGAAGGAGTCATCCCGCTTGTCATAGCGTGTCTCGGCACGGCGAAATTCCTTGAGGCGATTGAAGAAACGCTCTATTACATTCCGCCGTTTATACGTCTCTTTATCAAACAGCCACGGCTGCTTTGTGTTTACTTTCGGCGGGATCGTATAGCGGGCGGACTGTTCATGCAGATAGGTTCGGATTTCTTTTGTGCCATAGGCTTTATCGGCAAGAATATCGCAGTCCTTCAGACTTGGAAGCAACTTCAGCAGAGGAACTGCCTCCGTGCAATCGTCAACATTTCCGGCAGACAGCAAAAAAGCCACAGGCCGCAGGTCTTTTCCAACGATGGCATGAATTTTCGTGTTCAGACCTCCGCGTGTTTTGCCGATGCTGCTTGATGTCTGAGTTTTGCTCGCTTTCTTATTCCACGACCTGCCTGCACAGATGCTTTGATCGACGTTGAATCCATGCTCAGCTCCGTGCCAGTGCCCGGGGCCGCGCAGAGCTCGAAGATCTTTTTCAGGGTCCCATCATCCCGCCAACGGCAGAAGCAGCTGTACACAGTCTGATGCGGACCGAATCTTGCAGGAAGATCGCTCCAGCGCGCGCCGCTGCGCGCAAGCCACAGGATGCCATTGAGATGCGCGCGAATATCCTTCTGCGGACGGCCGGTATGTGAGATCGGGATAAGCGGCTGGACCAGCTCCCATTCCTTATCGGTAAGTTCATAACGACGGGCTTTCATGCTTGTCACTTCTTTCTGCCTTTGTCTTACCACTCATTTGTGTCTTTTTCTTGTACGCTTCGCTATTTTTGACTTTTCAGATACACCCTA
>NZ_JPJG01000101.1 GCF_000765235.1 Oscillibacter sp. ER4
TGCCGCCTGCAATTCACAGACAGCAAGCCCTTTCAGCTGCTTGAACAATTTTTACTTCAGAATATTGTCTAACTTTTTGGGGTCACTTCATTCTTTCGAATCGGTTCCTTTTTATATCATTCCGGTCAGTCATCTGCAAACCACTCGCCGAGAATATCTGTGGTAAGCGGCAGCGTCGTTTCCTTCGTGCCGCTTTCCGTGTAGAGCGTCAGCGTAACGGTATTGTTCTGTGCGTGATAGGTCTCCGCCCGCGCGGTCACGCCGAGGGGCGCACTCAGGCGCGCAAGCTGCGCGTCCGCCTTTTCCCAGTCGACCTCACTGCGCTGAGAGCCCCCCTCCGCGGCGTTCCAGCGGTAGACAAAAACGCACGGCGCGTCGTCGCCAAAGGTGCTGCGCGTAATGAGTTCGCTGCGCCCATCTCCCGTGAGATCAAGCGGCCATGCGCCGTCGCCCTCCGCCGCATCATCAAAGTCATAGCCAAAGGTCCTGCCCGCATAGACGAAGCCCTGCTCCGTCAGCGCATAGAAGTCACAAACTGTCATAACTATGCCTTGGATCGTTTCAAGCTCGAAGCCCGGAAATCCGAGCACATCGTCCCGTGCGGTGAGAGAGACTTTTTCGGCAGCGTTGCCATTCCCGATCCAAGTGCCGCGATTCACGCCGAACGGTATGTCGATCTCCGCACCGTCCGCGCCAAAGAGCGCGTAGCGCGCATAGCCAGCCTCATCCGGCTCATAGACCTTCAGCGTGACAGTCTAACCGCCGGCCTCCTCGGTCTGCGTGAGCAGCGCGGCGGGCGCGTCAGCCTCCTCCGGTGGCAATTCCTCTATGATGGGCTGCGGGGTGCGGCTTGCTAAGATGATGCTGACAAGCGCCGCTGCCACCAGCAGCGGCAGCGCGATCTTTCGGCTCATATCCTCTTCCTCCTGTTATTCTTCTTATAGAACAGCATAACAGCGGGCAGAGGAAATGACAAGTTACAAAGTGATGACATTCCAGTTACAGGAATGTAACAAAGCGAGAGGAACCTCCTCTCGCTTTGTTTCTTTACAGGATGATACAGATGAGACCGCCCGTGCCCTCGTTGATGATGCGCTCAAGCGTCTGGCGGAGCTTGAGGCGCGCGTCGTCCGGCATGTGCTTGAGCTTTGCCTGCAAGTCTTCGTTCACGATCTCGTGGAAGCTGCGGCCGAAGATGTTGGACTGCCAGATCTTCGTCGTGTCGCCCTCGAACTCCTGCAAGAGGTAGTTGACCATGTCTTCGCTCTGCTTTTCATTGCCGACGATGGGCGAAACCGTCGTTTCGATGTCGGCGCGGATGATATGCAGGCTCGGCGCGCTCGCCTTGAGCCTCACACCGTAGCGCCCGCCCTGCTTCATGATCTCCGGCTCCTCCAAGTTCAGCTCGTCGACCGTCGGCACAACGATGCCGTAGCCTCTCTCGCGCGCATCGGACACCGCCTGCGCCACCTTGTCGTACTCCGCCTTGACCGACGAGAGCTCAGTGAGAAGGCTCAGCAGATCGCCGTCATCCTTCACATCGAAGCCCGACTGCTCGCTCAGCGTCCGGTAGAACAGTGCGCGCGGGAGCTGCAATTCCGCCGCGGCGACGCCCGTGCCGAGCTGAATGGACGTGATGCGCGCGCTGCTGACGCTTTCGCAGCCGCCGATGGCGCTGATCGCGCCCTGCACCTCTCGGATACAGTGGAGGCTGCCTGTGTTCTCGCGGATGGCCTGATAGAGGCCGCTTTTGATCGGGTGATCGTCGGCAAGCGCCTCGACCCACGGCGGGATGAAGAGGTCCAGCTCGCAGAGCGGGAACTCGTAAAGGATGGCCTTGAGAATCATTCCCACTGCGTTGTCGTCGAGCGTCAGGCAGTTGACGGGCAGACATGTCACGCCATAGCGTGAAGCGATATCCCTTGCCATTGCCTGCACGCGATCGCTTTCCGGCTCTGTCGCGTTGAGCAGAACGAGAAATGGCTTGCCGATCTCCTGTAATTCGCGGATGACGCGGCCCTCGGCCTCTATGTAGTCCTCGCGCGGGATATCGGTGATACTGCCGTCGGTCGTCACAACGACGCCGATGGTCGAATGCTCGCGGATGACGCGCGTTGTGCCAAGCTCCGCCGCCTCACTCATCGTCACCTCGTGGTCGAGCCACGGCGTCGAGACCATGCGGGGGCTCTCGCCCTCCATCTGCCCCGTCGCGCCGGGGATCATATAGCCCACGCAGTCGATGAGCCGAACCGAGCAGCTGCTTCCCTCGTCGAGCGCGATGTCCACCGCCTCTTCCGGCACGAACTTCGGCTCCGCCGTCATCACCATGCGGCCGCTGCCGCTCTGCGGCAGCTCATCCTTCGCCCGCTCGCGGCGGTAGACATTGTCGATATTCGGGATGACCTGCGTCTCCATAAAGCGCTTGATGAACGTCGACTTGCCCGCGCGCACGGGGCCGACGACGCCGATGTAGATGTCCCCCGCCGTGCGGGTCGAAATATCCTGATAGATCTCCGTATTCATGCTCATACCCTCTTCCTCCGTTCCTCAGCGCCTGCGCGGGATCAGCAGCAGCTTTCCGATCACCGCGGCGGATTCCTCCTTGAGCTCGTTGGCCGCGAGGATGGCCTCGACCGTTGTGCGGTACAGCTTGGCAATATCCCACAGCCGCTCGCCCTGCTTCATCGCGCGGAGCACGAGCGAGGGGACGTTCTCGTCCTTTTTCCCGCACTCCTCGGCCTCAAGCGACTGAAGACAAGGATAACGCGGCGTTTCCGCCACGCTGACGGCAAACGTTACGGGGAAGCGCAGCTCCACGCCGTCCGCGCCGACGGACGCGGCGATCTCGCCCGCGTACATGTCCTGCACCCGCGCCTGTCCGCTGCCCGGAAGGTCGGTCTCGAGCAGCACCTCGCTCCGCCGCTCGGAGAGCAGCGGCACGGCGTTTTCGTCGAGATACAGCACGCGCAGATTCGCCGTCGCGCGCAGCGACGCGCTCTCTCCCCCGCCGCTCACGCCCGCGCTGCTGAAGATCACGTCCGTCGCCAGCACCGTCTGCACCTCGGCCCCGGTCTCGATCTTTTCGCGCACGAGCTGCTCGCGCAGCACCAGCGCCGCGCTGTCGCACAGCTCGACCGTCTCCGTCTTCGCGGTCAGGTCGTAGGCCGTGCTGTAAAGGTCCGCCACACAGCAAACGCTTTTCACCTCGCGCACCGCTGTGAACGCGCTGATGTAGAGCCGCAGCGAGATGGCGCGGTTGTTGTCCGGCTCGCTCTCGCTGCCGACATGGATCTCCGCGCCTGTCAGACGCAGCGACGCGCGCACCGTCGTCTCGCCCTCCTCTTCGGCAAGGCCGTCGAGAATCTGCGAAAACGGCAGCTCGCTGCTCATGGACGCAAGGTTCCCGCTCTCATCCAAGTAGATGGCATCCAGCCGCGCGACGCCCTTGAGCACGATCTTGTTGCCGATCGACTTGCAGTCGGTCACGCGCAGCGCGCACTTTGTGCGTAAAAGCTCCTGAATGGGCTCCTTCGTGCCCGAAAGCAGCACTTCATCGGAAAATGTGAAGTCCTTTTCCCGAATGGCGCGGATAATACCGATGTCCTTTTTCTCGCACAGCGTTTCGATCTTGTAGGCTTCCTGCTCCTTCACGCCGCTGCACACGCTCAGCGACGCGGGCACGTAGGGCGTAAGCGTCAGCTCCACGTTCACGCGCGTGAACACCTTGCGCGGATTGAGCATGCGCACTTCGCACGAGCAGAGCCGGCCGTCGAGGCAGCTGTCCGCGCTGCCGCTCAGCGCGCGCCCCTCGATCGTCTCGTCGAGCGGCAGCGTGTATTCAAACGACTTCATCCCCTGCGCGTCCTCGGCCACGTACAAAAGCGTCATGCGGACCGTGCCCGACACCTGCGCTTTTCCGTCTGCGATCTCACGGCTGCGCAGGAAAAGGCACCCGCTCGCATCCACGATGCGGGCAATGTCCGGCAGATAGTCCGGCACGATGGTCTCCGTTGTCTCCTCGCGGTTCTCGCTGAGCTGCGGTAACGCCTGATAACAGGCAAACTGCTCCTTTTTCAATTCCAGTTCCATTGCAGTCCCTCTCCTTCGGCTAAGTGGTTACTGCACTCTATGCACTGTGGACGCGCGTTATGCTTCCTCCCTGACGCCAAATACGCGCCGCAGCAGCGACGAGAGGACCTTGGGTGACTTCCAAACGACGATCTTCATGCTTTTCCCCCTCCCAATATTCATGCTCTTTTCAACCAATGTTAAAATCTGCGCAGGCAGCCGATGCCGCAGAAGATGAGAAGAAACGCGACCAGAAACATCAGCGCCCCCACCGGAAAAACAGCCGCAATGAAAATACCGAGTCCCAGCGCCAGCGCGCAAACACCCACGCAGTGCCACGGGCCGAACAGCGGCGGTCCCGGCGGGCGCGGCGGCGGATTCGAATACATGCTTTTCCCCTCCTCTCCCGGCGTTCGCCTGCTCCATTCTATACAAAAGCGGCCGCCGCGTTCCTGCTTTATCGTGACAAAGCGTCGAACTTCGTCATCTTGTCCTTTGTAATACTTGACATTCTCTCATCTTTATGTAATATTAAGAACAACTTCACTTGATCGCGGCTCTGCGAGCGTGTTCCGCACTGACCGCAACGGAAAGGACGGCACACCCATGCAGGAAATGAGCAGAAGAAATCAGCACTTTACCGACTCCGTCATTCGCAGAATGACGCGTATCTCCAACGAATGCGGCGCGATCAACTTAGCGCAGGGCTTCCCCGATTTTGACCCGCCCAAGGAGATGATGGACCGCCTCGAGGTCGTGAGCCACGAAGGCCCCCATCAGTACCCCATCACGATGGGTGCGCCGAATTTCCGCCAGGCCATCGCGCGCAAATGCGGTCACTTCATGGGCCGCACCATCGACCCCGAGACCGAGATCGTCGCGACCATCGGCTCGACCGAAGCGATGGTCGACACGCTCTTCGCCCTGACGAATCCGGGCGACCGCGTCGTGATGTTCTCCCCGTTCTTCGAAAACTACCGCGCACAGGTCATCATGGCCGACTGCGAGCCGGTCTTTGTCCCTCTGAATCCGCCGACGTTCTCCTTTGACCCGAACGTGCTCGAAGATGCGTTCCGCGGCGGCGCGAAGGCCATCATCATCTGCAATCCCTCGAACCCGAGCGGCAAGGTCTTCACCGAGGAAGAGCTCAAGACCATCGCCGACCTCTGCATCCGCTACGACGTTTACGCCATCATGGACGAGGTATATGAGCACATCATCTACGACGGCCGCAAGCACGTCTACATGAACAGCATCCCCGGCATGTGGGAGCGCACGGTCTCCTGCTCGTCGCTCTCCAAGACCTACTCCGTCACCGGCTGGAGACTCGGCTATGCCATCGCGCCGGAGAACATCATGGCGCGCATCCGCCAGTACCACGACTTCAACGCCGTCGGCTGCCCGTCGCCTCTGATGGAGGCCGCCGTCGTCGGCCTCAACATGCCGCTGAGCTACTACGACGAGTTCGGCGCGCACTACGCGCACATGAAGAAGATCTTCACCGAGGGCATGCGCGACATCGGCATCCCCTTCACCGATCCCGAGGGCACGTACTTCGTGCTGGCAGACATCTCCCCGTATCTCAAGAAGGGCCAGAGCGATGTCGACTTCTGCGAGCAGCTGGCGAGAAAAGCCGGCGTCGGCGCCGTGCCGGGCAGCTCGTTCTTCAATGAACCGATCAATAATATTGTGCGTCTGCACTTCGCGAAGAAGGATGAGACGCTGTACGCTGCGCTGGATCGGCTGAATCATATCAAGGATATGATGTGAGTTTTCCGCACTTCATGCGGAAGGAATGTTCCCCACACTGTGTGGGGACGCGACAAAGGGGGGCTATTCTCTTTCCTCGGAAAGAGAATAGCCCCCCTTACGCCCCCCCAAAGAGGAAGAGTTTTGATTGGCAGTCTCGGGCTTGCGCAAGTCTTTTGCCTCCGGAATGTAATGCCTGCGCTCGGCAGAGCCGCGTTGATTCCTGCTATGCGACTTAGTGTGCTCCTATCATCCGCTGCCGCTCTCGAATCTTGTTTTGGTGCAGTGTAATCACCGTCTACCGATAGTACGCATATCGCGGCGAGCGCCAGCAATGCCGCCTCGGCATGCAAAAGCAAAATTGATAAAATCCTGAAGTAGAACGCAGTTGCGTAAGTGTAACGAATCGCAGGCAGAGCGACAGCGAAGATAGAAGAAAGTCAAATCATTTAGATACAAAAAAGGCAGGCAGTCAATTCCACAGGCTACGCAGCTCTTCGAGCCGCTCGCTTGCAATGCAGTCCCTTTCTCTTGGGGGTCAAAGGGGGATATTCTCTTTCCTCGGAAAGAGAATATCCCCCTTAATCGCTCCCCCTGAAGTGACCCCGAAAAGTTAGACAAATATTTATAGAGAAAATTGTTCAAGCAGCTGAAAGGGCTTGCTGTCTGTGAATTGCAGGCGGCAA
>NZ_JPJG01000102.1 GCF_000765235.1 Oscillibacter sp. ER4
CGTCAGCGTGGCGTTCGCCTTATCGCCATCAATGACGGCGTGGACAGTGCCAGAGGGGACGATGATTTTACCCCTTTCCGCAACATTATGAATGACAGCCTTGCATAAAGCATGACAAGAAAAACAGCGGTGCAGACAATTAGAAATCGAAAAAGCCACATTCCGATGACTGGGCAATCCAGCACATCAGAGTGTGGCTCTTTTTATAGGCGGTCAGAGTTGCTTTCGGTTTTCTTTTGTAAGGCCGGAGATAGACAGATAGGTGAAATGACTGTTGTGATAAGAGTTGAAATATGACGGTTTTCCCGTTTTTAAACGGCGTTTGAAGTGCTGGCTGTGTGTTTTCCTGTTCAGTCGGCAAAACGGCGCAGAACGCAAACAAAGGCCGATTTTTACCTTTTTTCTGCCGCCGTTTAGCAACCACTCTGCAAGGCATCGTTTGCCGTTGTTGGGTTATCCGTTATCGGGAAAATCCACGCGCCAATTAAGTAATTACAAAAGAAAGAATTACTGGCTCTGTAAATTATCTATCTATTTTAGCAATGCGCATTTTCATATGCTTTTCGGATTTCCTCCGGCAAGTGGTCGGGAATCAGTTCCTTTAGTCTGTCCTCACTGCCGTCCTTGATTGCCTGCTCATAATACCAGCACTTGAATTTCAGCATATTCAGCGCCCGGTTCATGTGCGCGATCTCCGCTTCCATGTGGGCTTTCCGTTCCTCAAACATGGCTTTTCGCTGCGGGTAGGTGGCCGATCCTTCTACACACCAATCCATTCCTAACGGATACCAACCGAAGAAGAATTGCTGTCAAAGTGATGGCAGTTTTTCTTTTTTGGCAAGTATTCAAGAAGTCATTAAGTCGTGAGTATAGTCGATGTGATAGAAAAATTATCTCATCATATCGGTTGCAACTTTTTTATGAACTCTATTGACAGCCCAGTCTCGACTGTATATAATAGCTATACACAGAATTAACAGAGGTGATGGCGTGAATATTTTGATTGATAATAAAAGTGGAACACCGATTTACGATCAGATATATTCTCAGATTAAAAGTCAAATTATCAGCGGCGCACTAAAGCAGGACGAATTGCTGCCGTCGATACGAGGTCTTGCGAAGGATCTTCGTATAAGCTTTATTACGACAAAGCGTGCATATGAAGAACTGGAAAGGGAAGGCTTTATTTACACTTTGCCTGCTAAGGGGTGCTATGTAGCTCCTAAAAACATAGAACTGCTGCGAGAAGAAAATCTGAAAAAGATTGAAGAGTATATTGATGAGATTGTCAAACTCGCTGTTTCCTGCAATCTAAGCAAACAGGAAATTATAGAAATGGTCAATTTCAGCCTGGAGGAACAATAATGAACGCACTTGAGATTAAGAATCTTACGAAGTCATACCCCGACTTTACGCTCGACAACTTAAATCTGACACTGCCAAGTGGCTGTATTATGGGGCTTGTTGGCGAGAATGGTGCCGGTAAAAGCACCACCATAAAGCTCATTCTTGATATGATTCACAAAGACAGTGGTAGTATTACCATTCTCGGAAGGGACAACGGGGACAATATTAAACTTACAAAAGAGGATATCGGCGTTGTGCTGGACGAGGTGGGTATCCCTGAATGTTTGACCGTTAATCAGGTCGGAAAGGTAATGAAGCATACCTTTCAAAACTGGAACGATGCCGAATATTCTCGACTGGTACAGAAACTTGCACTGCCGGACAAAAAGCAGTTCAAAGAATTTTCTCGTGGAATGAAGATGAAGCTGGGAATTGCCGTTGCCATGTCCCATAACAGTAAGCTACTGATTCTGGATGAAGCGACATCAGGGCTTGACCCAGTGGTTCGTGATGAAGTTGTTGAGATGTTTAGCGAGTTCACAAGAGATGAAAGCCACTCTGTTCTCATTTCTTCTCACATTGTCAATGATTTGGAAAAGCTTTGCGATTATATCGCATTTTTGCATAAAGGGAAGCTTTTGCTGTGTGAAGAAAAAGATTTATTGCGGGAGGAATATGGTCTTGTTCATTGTTCCATTGATGAATTTCAGGCGATTCCATTCAACTCCGTTAAGTATAAAAAAGAAAATGCTTACGGCGTGGAAGCAATGGTGTTGAGAAATGCTGTTCCTTCCGATATTCATATCAGCCCAATCAGTATCGAAGAACTGTTTGTATTTATGGTTAAGGAGGCGAAATAACATGAAGGGACTTCTATTGAAAGATTGGTATATGATACAGAAGTATTGCAGATCATACATTCTCATTACCGCTGTTATTATTGGGATATCCCTTGCAAATGGTGAGAATTTGTTTTTTACATTCTATCCCTGTATGTTGTGTGGTATGATCCCTGTTACCCTGCTTGGATATGATGAACGTAGTGGGTGGATGCAGTACAGCGGGACAATGCCCTATGCAAAAGAACAAATCGTTTCTGAAAAATACTTAATCGGGGTACTTGTTCAACTAACTATGTTGCTCGTTACGGGAATTGCACAAGCAACAAAAATGATGATTGCCGGTGATTTTGTTCTTGGAAAGCTTGCTGTCCTTATGCTGTTGATGCTGGTCGTATCAATGCTTGCGTCCTCCATACCGCTCCCGTTCATATTCAAACTGGGTGTGGAAAAAGGAAGGACTGCTTACTATGTGATGATCGGTTTTGTATGCGGTGCAAGTGTTTTGGCAACCAGTTTCTTCAGGAGTCAGCTTGGGATAGAAATCAAACCCAACTTGGTGTTGGCAATACTTGCTGTCGTTGGAGTCGGAACATATGCACTTTCTTGGCGTATGGCTATCACTTTTTATAAAAAGCGTGAGATACAATAATAAACCTTAGCTAAATGAAATGACTGTCAGTGTACCTCTTGAAGTTTTCAAGGCAAGTGAAATTGAGCAGAAAGAAGTGCAATGGCTGTGCTATCCGTATATTCCGTTCGGCAAAGTTACGCTGTTGCAGGGCAATCCCAGCGATGGAAAAAGCAAGCTAATGCTTTCCATTGCCGCCCTGCTCTCAAAGGGCGAACCTCTGCCCTTTACCGAAACGGAAGCAAACGAGCCTATGACTAACCGTTCTATGGGAAGACAATGAGACCGTCAGCGAGGTGCTTACAGCGGCGCAAAATGGTGCGATTGAAGTTTTTGCTTCGCGCTATGCCGGCTTTGAGCAGGTCGGCAGTCTGTCGCAGAGTTTTTCAAGAAACGATGTCCAGACAACGACGCAGCCGGGAGATATCGTTTTATATTCCGGCAATCAGCTTGTCATATTCTTCGGCTCCAATTCGTGGAGCTATACGCGTCTGAGCCACATTGAAGGACTTTCTACTGATGAACTGACCGCATTGCTGGACAAAGACGTAGCAGTTATTGAAATAAAAACGGCTAAAATAACAATCGATCATAAGGGCTTGGGACTTTCCCAAAAATGAAAACAGAGCGTTTCGGCAGTCAGCCGGAGCGCTCTGTTTTTCCGGTGTGGGGCCACACAGGATTTGCTTGCTACTCTGCAAGTAAATCCCGGTCAACCCACGCCGTTTTTCGCAAGTGTATCTACACTTGCTGTGCTTGCTCTTCCTCCAACAATCGCATTGACTCGAACGTTTGTTCTTGTTATAATTGGAATGAGAGATTGAAAAAAGCCTTGGAATGCAGTTGATTTTCATTGGCAAATGGCGGCATCGCCGCCTTGATTACCGGCTTGCACAGGCGAACGAGCCTGTCAAGGACGCGCAGCGAGGCAAAGCCAATTCCTTGACAGATTTGCTCGGCTGTGCTACCAGCCATCCCGAAATTACGGAGGACATACGAAGATGAAAACAGACAATTTCTGCAAAGAGAACCGTCCCGAAGCAAAGAAAAAATTGCGTCTGCCCGATCAGTTGGAGCTGGTGATGGAGGACGGGACTGTGTATCGTGTACGCAGCTTCTTTGTCGCAGAGCAGCAGATGGGGGACGTGCTGGATGCCCTCTCCCTCGAAAAAGTCAATCGGGAGAACTGAATCCCGGCACATTGCCCAGTGGAATCTATAGCCGTGCTGTGGTATAATCATTGCAGATTTCTGATTGTATCACGCACTGCATTTCGGGAGGTTAAATAAGAAAATGCAGGAAAATTATATCGTTGGTATTTACGCACGGCTGAGCCGGGACGATGAGCGTGCCGGGGAATCCGTGTCCATAGAAAATCAAAAGGAAATGCTCTCCCGCTATGTGCGGGAACAGGGTTGGACGCTGTACGATTATTACTGTGATGACGGCGTTTCGGGTACGACCTTCGACCGTCCGGGACTGAACCGACTGGTGCAGGACGCCACGGATCACAAGATCAATCTTGTCCTCTGCAAAGACCTATCGCGCCTCGGTAGAGATTACATCGAAGCGGGCAAGTACACAGACTTTGTGTTTCCGTCCCTCGGCTGTCGATTCATCGCTTTGAACGACGGCGTTGACACGCTCCGCAAGAACAATGAGATGCTGGTCATTCTGAAAAATGTGATGAATGACCTCTACGCGCGGGACACCAGCAGCAAGATCAAGGCGGTGAAGCTGTCCACGTTCAAGAGCGGCAAGTATGTCGGCTGCTATGCGCCCCTCGGCTATAAGAAAAGCGAGGCGGACAAGCACGTTCTTGAGATCGATCCGGTGACGGCTCCCGTGGTGCGGCACATCTTCGATCTGCGCTTGCAGGGGTACGGCTTCCGCAAGATCGCCTTGCAGCTCAACGCGGAAAAAGTCCCTGCGCCAAGGAGCTTCTATTACATGGCGGAGGGGCGGGAAAATCTGCGTGGCGAGACACCGTTCTGGAACGATGTGACGGTCAAAACCATTCTCCGCAATGAGGTTTATATCGGTCACATGGTACAGAACAAGACCGGCACGGTGTCCTACAAAAACCACAAACAGGTCAGCAAACCGGAATCCGAATGGATCAAGGTGGAAAACACCCATGAGCCGCTGATCCCACAAGAGACGTGGGACGCCGTGCAGCGGATGGACAACCACCCGGCAAGAGGGCGCAGCGGCAAGAGCGGCACGGTTGCCCTCTTTGGCGGTCTACTTCGGTGTATGGACTGTGGATCGTCCATGCGGTATATGCGGGACTATCGCAAAAAGGTTTCCGAGAAAGAGCCGGAATACAAGGCGTATGTCTGCAACCGCTACGCATCGGGCGGCAAAAATGCCTGTTCGTCCCATTACATCAACCAGAAGGTGCTGACGCAGATCGTCATGACAGACATTCGTTGCAAGGCAATGTGGGCGCAGAACAGCCGTGAGACGCTGAGGACGCAGCTTTTAGCGAGGGAACAGAACGCCAGCGTGGAGCGCACCAGAACATTGCAAGCAGAGCTGAACGCCATCGGCAAACGGCTTCCGGAGCTGGATAAGCTGATTCAGTCCGCTTATGAAGATAAGGTTTTGGGGCGCATCCCGGAAAGCGTGTGCGTTAATCTCCTCAATCGGTATGAGGCCGAGCGCCGGGAAAAGCAGGAGCGCCGCAAGGAACTGACAGAACAGCTTGCCGCCCGCCTCGAAACAGAATCCTCTGTGGACGCATGGCTGGACATGATGCAGGATTACGCCCAGCTTGAGGAATTAGACCGTCCCACGCTGGTGCGCCTGATTCAGAAAATTGAGATCAGCGAACGCTATACCGTGGACGATCACGAGGAACGCGATATTCACATCTACTACAATTTTGTCGGATATATTGAAGCATAAGCCGTCATTCTTTATTCGAGGTTGACTAACGAGATGTACAGCAAGGATATTTCCAAGAAAGTCCATTCCTCTTATCTTCTGAAAGCGCAGAAAGGACAGTTTACCGGGTGTCTTGCCCCGTTTGGGTATCGGAAAGACCCGGAGGACAAAAACCATCTGCTCATTGACGAGGAAACCGCCCCGATTGTGCGGCTGATTTTCGGATATGCCCTGAACGGTCATGGTCCGAACTATATCCGCAGACGGCTGGAGAAAGAAAAATCCCCTGCCCTACATGGTGGAACCGGGAACGGGGGCTTCGCAATACCCGCACCAAATGGGAAAAGAAAGACCCAGAAAACGGGCGGTATATGTGGGACTTCTCCGTTATCAAAGACCTTTTGATGAATCCCGTCTACACCGGGGCGATTGCTTCCCAGAAAAAGGACTACCGCTTCAAAATCGGCACGATTGGGGAAAAGAAGCCGGAGGACTGGATTGTGGTGGAGGGACAGCATGAACCGCTGATTGACAGCATGAGCTTTGACATTGTGCAGAACAAGCTGAAATCCCGCCAGCGTCCGGGGCAGACCAATGAAATCAGCCTGTTTGCCGGACTGTTAAAATGCGGCGAGTGTGGGAAGTCGCTGACGGTACGCTACACAAACGCTAAACATCCCCAGCGGATTTACTCCTGCAAGACCTACAATGCCTTTGGAAAGAACCACTGCACCCAGCACCGGATTGATTATGACACCCTTTACAGCCATGTGCTGCGGAAAATCCGGGAATGTGCCAGAGCTGCCCTGATGGACGGGGAAGCGGTTGCCGACCGCCTGACCAATACCTGTGAAGCCGAGCAGCGGGAACAGCGGGAAGCAATGGAACGCTCCCTTACAAGGGACGAGGAACGGATTGAGGTTCTGGACAAAATGGTCATGCGGCTTTATGAGGATATGATTGCAGGGCGTATCAGTGAGCAGAATTTCAACACCATGCTGGAAAAGACACAGACCGAGCAGACGGAGCTTAAAACAAAAGTGTCCGAGGGCAGAAAGCGGCTGTCCGATGAAGTCCAGCTTGCCAATGATGCAAAACAATGGGTGGAAGCCATTCAGGAATACGCCAACATCACAGAGCTGGACGCAGCCACCCTCAACCGCTTAATCAAAGAAATCGTTGTGCATGAGCGCATTGACGAAGATAAAACAAGACACATTTCTATCGAAATTCATTTTAATCTCAAACCCATCCCGGAGGTGGAACAGGTCACTGCCTGACCTGTCCCGCCGGGACGGTTCTCTTAACAACACCATATAGATTTTTTGTACGCCGCCGCCCGCCATCGAGCAGAGTTTTTACACCTAATTGGGGATGAAACAGCTGATGGCTGGCGGCGGCGTTGCACTGATCGGCACGACTCTGGTGCCGCTGCTTTCTGGACTTTTTGGTTAAACTACGGTATTCTGAAACTGAAAGGAAACGGAATCCAACACAATTCGAAAAAGTCAGTGGAAATCAATAGGAGCTGCGGTTTATAATCGCAAAACCTATTGATTTTTTTATGCGCTTGCGGTATCATGGAACCATGGAGGTGGTTCCTATGATAAACAGACCGCTTTACGTCGATAAAATTATGGCATACACCGATACACCTTTTGTAAAAGTGTTGACGGGTGTTCGCCGCTGCGGAAAATCCACAGTTCTTAAAATGATCATGGAGAAGCTGCAAAAGGAGCATGGCATTCCGTCTGAGCGGATTGTCAGTATGCGTTTCGATTCCATGGATTATGAGGATATGTCAGCAAAGGATATGTTCAAAGCTGTCAAAGAAAAGCTCAACCCAACTGGGAGAACGTATCTCTTTCTGGATGAGGTTCAGGAAATTGAGGGCTGGGAGAAAGTAGTAAACTCCCTGGCAACGGATTATGATGTTGACATTTATGTGACAGGTTCCAATTCCAGAATGATGTCTTCGGAAATAGCGACTTACCTGACGGGACGATATGTTTCCTTCCGTATCTATACGCTTTCGTTTCAGGAATATCTGGAATTCAAGAAGCAGTATACACAGGTAAAGGATATCCATGCTGAACTGGCAGACTATATCCGCTTGGGTGGCTTCCCTGCAACACACCTGCGAGAGTATTCACAGGATGAGGTTTATACGATTGTTCAGGATATCTATAATTCCACGATTTTCTCAGATATCGTAAAGAGAAACCAGATTCGTAAGATCGACCAGCTGGAGCGGGTGGTTCGGTACACATTTGCGAATGTGGGAAATTCATTCTCGGCAAAGTCAATTTCGGATTATCTGAAATCAGAGCATCGTTCTATCGACAATGAAACGGTGTACAGCTATCTGGAAAAACTGGAGAAAGCATATCTCCTTCATCGTTGCTCTCGCTATGACCTGCGTGGAAAGGAGATTCTGAAAACACAGGAGAAGTTTTATCTTGCCGATACTGCTTTGCGTTACAGTGTGCTGGGCTATACACCGGACAGCGTCGCTTCCAGTCTGGAAAATGTGGTGTATCTGGAGCTTTGCAGACGAGGCTATACCGTGACGATTGGGAAGACACCGGACGGTGAGGTCGATTTTGTGGCGCAAAAGCAAAATGACCGGTTGTATGTGCAGGTCACGCAGGAGATCAAATCCGAGAAGACAGAAAAGCGTGAGTATGAACGACTGCTGGAAATCCGGGATAACTATCCGAAGTATGTTTTGAGAACCGATGAATTTGCCGGAGGCAATTACCAAGGCATTAAGAGTATGCACATTGCAGATTTTCTATTGAGCACTGAATATTAACGATGAGGGCGGCGGTGAGCCGCCCTTTTTACATAGCCAGGTTTCTGATTGAAATTGGAGACCTGGCTATTTTTTTGTCCTTTTGCAGGTGCACATGCAGAGGGACATTTACTATTCATCAGCCCATAAGGGCGCAGCGTACAAGGAGGTACACATTTATGGCATTTTTCAACAGCGCAGTAACCGTTCTTCAGACCCTCGTCATCGCACTGGGTGCAGGTCTCGGTATCTGGGGAGCCATCAACCTGCTGGAAGGCTACGGCAACGACAACCCTGGTGCTAATGCTCATGTACGGTAAAGAAGCAAGCAACCGAAAACAAGAGATAGACCGCCAGCACCACACTATTCCGAACCAAAGAAAACAAAGACCAAAAGACAAGCATTGTGGAAATGTGCATAACAGGCTATGGAATCATGGATAACTCTATTCACAGAACATGGAAAAGCTAAAGTGCAGCTTTCCCACATTCTGCAAACAGAGTTACCCACAACTCCATAAGACAGCCAGTTATACACATTCCCACAATGCCGACTACTACGGAATCCCTCTCATACCTATCTACAAAAACACGATAAGGATTCAATACCTTAATTTGGAAATATTTGTTGGCAGAAAAAATACTTGCGTGCGCACGCATATTGATGTATGATACGTTCTGATTGGAGGTATATATCTATGCAACTATTAAAATGGCTTTCCGTAACAGACCGATTTTACAAAATCTATTTGGACAAGCAACTTGCCCCCTATGGAATCAACAACAGTCAATATATGTTCTTAATCAAAATCTGTCATTCGCCCGGTATTCTACAAGATTCTTTGTTGAATATGTTCTATGTTCATCCAAGCAATATTGTACGGACGGTTGCGACATTGGAAAAGCAGGGAATGATTACACGTTCTCCCAATGATAAGGATAAGCGGACATGTAAATTGTATCCTACAGAAAGAGCATTGTCTATTATTGACGAGATACAGATGATATGCGAAAAGACAGAAGCTCTTTTATTGCAGGGTATGAGCGAATCCGAGCAGAACCTTTTTATGGATTTCTTAATACAGGCGGGCAGAAATATCACATCGGAACTCCATATAGAGAGAAAGGGGGAGGAGTTCAATGACTGAAAATCCTCTGGGCTATGAAAAAATTCCAAAGCTGTTGAAAAATTTTGCTGTTCCCAGTATTGTGGCGTCTCTTGTCGGCTCAATCTACAATATTGTGGATCAGATTTTTATTGGTCAAGGGGTCGGTTATTTGGGAAATGCAGCAACCAATGTTGCCTACCCGTTTTCTACCATCTGCCTTGCCATTGCACTACTGGTCGGAATTGGCAGTGCTTCCCGTGTTTCCCTCTGTCTTGGATGCAAAGAGCCGAAAGCTGCCGCCAAAGCAGCGGGAAATGGTATTGTTCTGATGGGAATTTTCGGAATTATTTATTTGCTGGTTGGAGAAACTTTTCTGTCTTTGCTCCTAAAGGCATTTGGGGCAACGACAGATGTATTTCCATATGCAAAGCAGTATGCCAGCATAACATTGATTGGAATGCCGTTTCTCATTGTAACGAATGGTATGAGCAATTTGATTCGAGCAGATGGAAAACCAAAGTATTCAATGGTCTGCATGGTTGTGGGAGCTATTATCAATACCATTCTTGACCCCATTTTTATTTTTGTTTGCGATTGGGGAATTGCCGGCGCAGCTTGGGCAACGGTTATTGGGCAAATTTTTTCTTTCATACTCGCACTCCGTTATCTATGGCGTTTCCAAACAATCCATTTTGAAAAAGAGTCGTTTTTATTTGACATTAAAGAAAGCCTGAAAATTTGCAGCATGGGGATAAGCAGCAGCTCAAATCAGATTGCAGTTACCGTGATTCAAATCATTCAGTACAATTCGTTGACTTATTACGGCGCATTAACAAAATATGGAACGGATATTCCCTTGGCAGCTTGCGGAATTGTTATGAAAACAAATGCCATAATCCTTGCGATTGTTGTAGGAATCTCGCAAGGGATGCAGCCGATTATCGGTTTCAACTATGGAGCAAGGCAATATCATCGGGTACGGGAGGCTTACATGCTTGCAATAAAGTGGAATCTTGTTGTTTCCACTATTGCTTTTATCGCATTTCAATTTTTCCCGCAATCTATCATTTCACTATTCGGAGACGGGGACGAGCTGTATTTTGAATTTGCTGTTTTGTTCATGCGTACCTATCTTTTCATGGTGTTGGTAAATGGTGTGCAGTTGCTTTCTTCCAGCTTTTTTACCGCAATAGGAAAAGCGTTAAAAGGTGCTCTGTTGGCATTAACAAGGCAGACCTTTTTCTTGATTCCGCTTACCCTGCTGCTCCCGCTTCGTTTCGGAATTATGGGAGTATTGCTAGCGGGGCCTGTTGCTGATTTTTCAGCGTTTGTGCTATCTATTGTGTTAGTGGGAACAGAATTAAGAAAGCAAAAAAATGCAACACATATTAGTCCACAGTAAAATGAACGGGCTACGTCCGCTATTGACAGCCCCGCCTGTCTTTGCTTTTAGGCAGCTAAGGGGCGACAGCAAAAAGTGCTGCCGCCCCTTACATTATAAAAGCAACTATCAATCATGCACTACCCTTTTAGGAGGAAAGTGGGAATTTCCATGACCTGCACAAAAGATTACCGGGAACATATCGAGTATACCTTTCACGCCTTTTGCAAAGTCGTTATCCGCAACGCAACGATTACCGCAGCAAGGGCAAGGAGCAGAAAGTACAAAAGAGAAATATCCCTTGAATACCTCACAGAAGAAAATCACTACCCTTTAAGCACAGCAGATAAGTATTTCCAAGCCCCGGAGCCGGACGAGGAATACACGCTTACCCTTTGCGGCGATACCGTCATTTTCAGTAACGCCTTACTTGTGGAAGCTCTGTCACGGCTGGACACAAAGAAACGGGAAATGGTTTACCTGTCCTTTTTCCAGAAAGTGCCGCAGCATGAAATCGGCAGACGGTACGGGCGCAGCCGCAGCACAGCGGGCTATCATATCCGAAAAGCCCTGCGGCAGCTACAAGCGGAAATGAAGGGAATGGCGTATGAGGAATAGCAGACTTCTCCCCTATGAAACAATCGTACAAGCCGCCAGCGGGGAGCCGGAAGCGGTCAACACCATACGATATACCGCCCTTGTAAACGGACAGATAGACCAAGATACAGAGGACTATATAACCCAAACGCTGCTTACCGCACTTTTCAAGTTTCGTTTTGAGGGATAGCCCCACAGTCTACAACTGAATAACCACCGCTTTGTCGGCAACCGAAAGCAGTAAATCTATTCAATGGATTTGCTGCTTTTTTCGTTCCCATTTTGGCGTTTTTAGAAATCACCTGTATTAAAAACAAAAGAAAATTTGCCACCGGATTTGGCAAAATCCCATTTTAGCCGTGGAGGGTAACAAAGAAAAAAATCCTGCTATTGTCCGTCTTTTTTGCCTAGCCGGTTTTGTAGGAAGTGAACGGGAAAATTTCAATTCCTACCACCGCAGGTTTGGCAAAATTTCCTTTTGTGGTTTTGTAGGAAATGACGGGAAATTTACAAAAAATGCCGCCGCACTTTGCCTGTTCGGGATTTTCAATCGTATTAGTAACAAAGGCAGGACAGGATTTGAGGTTACTAAGAGCAAGATTCTACCGCAGTACCAAATTTCGCTGTTCGCTCATTTTGTCCTTGCGGGAATCTTGTTGGGGAGTGCCTTCCCCAAACCCTGCTTATGCGGCTTTTGCCGCTTATGTATTCGATTCTGTCTGAAAGCCTTTGGGAAAAACCAATTGCAACCGTTAAGTCGAAAAAGTATCTGACAGATTTTACAGGAATGAAGCCTGTAGAGCAGCGCAATAGCGATGAAGCATACCTTTCTGATGATGTCAGCTTTGTCATTGCACATAATAAAAAAGCGAATGATACAGTGGAAATATTCAGCCTGCTGTCTTATACGAATGTGAGTGTGCTTCCATTTACCGAAGATATTCCATTGGAGGCAATTGCATTTCTCGATCCGACCATTGAGAAATTGTGCTTTGAGCAGACAGAGGGAAAAACATTTATCCACTTAAAGTTTAAGGATGAAGAAGAGATTATCCTGAATAATGCGGCAGATCTTGAGCAGTATCTGTCCTCTGGTACGATTAAGGGCATTATTACATTCTCGATGGTAAAGGAAGTTCTTCATTCAGGTGGTTATCTTCTGGTAGATGAAATAGAGAATCATTTCAACAAGGAAATTGTAACGACCTTAGTGCGCTTTTTTATGGATAGCCGCCTGAACAAAAATGGCGGAACGCTTATTTTCACTACGCATTATCCGGAACTGCTGGATGAATATGACCGAAATGACGGAATTTGTATTGTAAGAAACCGTAATGGCATTACAGCAGAAAATTTGAGCTATATATTGAAACGTAATGATATTAAAAAGAGTGATGCCTACCAGAGCGGTTTCCTGGAGGGAACAACGCCAGCATATGAAGCGTATATGCGCCTGAAGAAAAGCCTGGCTGCTTCAATCAATTAAGGAGGCAGCAGAATGGAATTAGCAAAATACAAGGCGTGTATATGTGAAGGATCTGCCGAGGAAGCTATTATCGACATACTGGTTGATAATGATCTTCTGATTTTCAAAAGAGAAGAAATGTTGGAAGAACGTGTTATCCGTTGCAGAAGTGCTAAACGATTCGAGGAGCGATACTTACGGAAAGGATTCGATGAGCAGATTTCTGTGATACGGATTTTGGATTCTCGCAGAGAGGAATTTCGATTGAGTAAAGCATATGAGCAGAAAATTGACGTGGTAAATGTCATTACTGCTCCAGAAATTGAAATGCTGATTATTCATGCGGAAGGAGCATATGATCAGTTTAAGCGTTCTGGAAAAAACCAAGCGAATTTTGTAAAACAAATCTTCGGATGCATGATGTGAAGTCGTATGATTTTGTGAAGCAGTATTTCAGTAACCCTCGGTTCTTGGTGAAAGCCATAAAAGAGTATCGCAGAACAGCAAATATCCCCAAAGGAGAATACAGCTTGTCTGATTTGCTGAGATGAGCTTGGAATGCTCTTTAATACATTGGCCGTGACTCAAACGGTCACCAGGAGATAAACGGGTACCAGTTTACAGAAAACAGAATAGAATCATTTTTGATGCCTCGTTGGGAAACCAACGGGGTATTTTTTTGCCCCAATCAGGCTGCACAGAGCACTGAAAAAATCAAAACGAACCGTATGTAGTCCTGCAAGGACAACCAAAGTGCGCCTACGAGGCCAACGCGAAATAGGAGGATTCTTGTTAAACTTATTTTGTAAGGACGAAAGTCCGGATGTCCCTTGAAAACTGAATACTCATTCTTCAGGTACATTCCTGTTTGGTCGAGCCTTCGACTGCACGCCATGAAGCCCATCGGGGCGATAGCGGTTTCGCAGAAGCAAATGCCGGATTGCAACCGGCGGCGGTGTTAAAGCCAGACAGGGACAATGATACTTCCGTAATTCGCGGTCCGGCCATAAGGAAGGCGGGATGGTTAAATTCCAATGGAGCAGTGAAGCACACTGCCGCCTGTGAGAAATCCTACATCTCTGGGGTGATAAGAAAAAGTACAGAGAAACCATATTTTCAGAAAGCACTGCCGGGTGCTGTATCAGCATGATACCTGGCAGGCTTTATCCATATCAGTGTATGGAGATTGGAGACAACAGCAAATGAAAGAAAACTGGGTTTATCGGCGAGGTGATTTATATCTCGCCAATCTCGGTGTTCCGGTCGGATCAAAGCAGGGCGGTGTTCGTCCTGTTGTGGTTCTTCAGAATGATGTCGGCAATTATTATGCGCCGACGATCACGATTGCTCCGCTGACATCGAAAATTGAGAAGAAGCGAAAGCAGCCAACGCATTTCTTTCTCCGTAAGGCAAAGGGACTGGCAAAACCGTCTATGGTATTGGCAGAACAGCTCGACACCTGTGACAAGGTATGCGTGATTCGCTATCTTGGGCGGGTAAGTAAGGGGCAGATGCGTGGGATTGATGAGGCTGTAAGGATTCAGCTTGGTTATTACATTCCGGAACAGGTAGAGAAAAAAAGACAAGGCAAATGCCGAAAGGATGGCGAAGAAGGCGATGGATAAACTGATTACAAGGAAGGAAGCAGCAAGTATACTGGGAATCAGCGTAAAAACACTGGATGCTGCAAGAACAGACGGTTTGATCTCCTATGTTCAGTATGTGGAAAACGGCTGCGTTTATTTCACAGAAGTGGGGATTCAGGAGTACATTGCAAAATGTACGCACCGTGCAAAACCGATGGAACGTGCTGTGACATATGCAACACCCTCTGTTACTCCTGGTCGCCGTTTTCCTCGGCGGCCTTTTTCATTTTCTCCAGCATCTGCCGATCCAGTTCGTTGCGCCGCTGAATACGCTCCAAATCGGAAAGGACTTCCACTTCCCTATCCTGCAACTTGGCACCTGCGTAGTAGGCCAGTTCCTTTTCAATCCAGCGGTCAAAGGATTCTTGATCGGTCCAATAGGTTTCCAACTTTTCACGCTCATCCCGGAACTCTTCCAAAATCAGGCACAGGGAATCATTCATCTCGGCGGAGTGGTCATTTCCTTTGAATTTCAGGGAGCAGGACCATTCTTCGCTGTGGGGCGGGCGCTGGACATCGATCTCGAACCGGATACCGGCCTTCTTGTTTAATTGGTAAAGAACCGCAATCACATCAGACAGGCTGTCCAGCTGGATTTCGGGTTTTTGGTAGCCAATCAGGTCTGCCGGAGATATGTTTAAGATTTTGGCGATGGCATTGATCATCGCTATGGATGGCTCAATTTCGCCGCTTTCGTATTTTTGAACTGTGCGCATCGTCTTGTCCAGACGCTGTGCCAGTTCTGTTTGGCTCAAGTGGGCCGCCTTGCGGGCTGCCTTGATTCTCTCGCCAATTTCAGCTGGGTTGCTGTGCATTGTCATCACCTCGTCTGTATTGTAACACGAAGCTGTGCGAATAACAAGGTCGTAATACGAATAACTTTTTCGCATTTAGTGTTGACAAGCTGTTCTGGATGGCTTATAATCAAAATACGAACTAATAATTCGCATATCAGCAATAAGGAGGTCATTCACATGGAGAAGAAAGTTTATGTCGAACTGCCGCCCTTCACTGGACGCAATGTCCCCATCACCGAGATTGCAGCCGCCATGCACAAGGATGCCCAGTATGTGCGCATTGGGTTGCAGCAGGGAATCCTGAAATTCGGCTATGCGATCAAGCTGGAGAACTCCAACGAGTACAACTACTACTGTCCTGACAGAAAGGTGTGGGAGGAAATTGGATACTTCCAGCCGGAAACCGCATAAAAAAAGAGCCCTCATCCTGGCAGATGAGAACTCTTGGCGGACAGTACAAACGGCAGCTGCCGTGTGACTATCACTCAGCAAGGATATTATAACACGACAGCTGCCAAATTCAACAATTATTTAAGGAGGAACAGAATTTGACAGCTTTACCAGACAGCATCATACAAAATGGTCTGTTCTGTTGCTGGAAGTACGAGGAACGGAATGGGCGGAAAACGAAGGTGCCATACCAGCCGGAAACCGGCCTGGGAGCGAAAAGCAACGATCCTTCCAGCTTTGTACCTTATAAAACGGCAGTGCAGGCCAGCGGATATGATGGCATAGGAATTGGCATTTTCAACGGCATCTGTGCGATTGACCTGGACAACTGCGTGTCGGACAGCGGCTATTACACCCAGATCGCCGCAGAAATTGTGGCCTTAATGCACAGCTATACCGAGTACAGTCCCAGCGGCAACGGTCTGCACATCCTCTTTTCGGCAAAAGGCTTTCAGTATGATACCAAGCGATTCTACATTATGAACCATCGGACTGGAATTGAGGTGTATGTGGCAGGAGCAACCAACAAATATGTCACCGTAACCGGAAACCGCTGTGAGGACTATGAGTATGGTGACCGGACCCAGGAGCTGTATGTGTTACTGAACAAGTTCATGCGCAGGCCAGAGATAGGCGCAGAAAATGCAATAAATGCAAAAAACTCTGATTTAAGCATGGAGCAGCTTCTGCAACTGGCAAAAAGCAGTAAGAACGGGACAGCGTTCACAGCCCTGTGGGATGGCTCCCTGGAGGGATATTCATCCCCGTCGGAAGCTGACCTGGCACTGTGCAGTCACCTTGCCTTTTGGACAGGACGGGATGCCGCCAAGATGGACACTATGTTCCGGCAGTCGGGATTGATGCGGGATAAATGGGATCGACAGCAATCCGGCACAACGTATGGTGCAATCACCATTCAGAAGGCAATCGAGCATTGCCGGGAGATTTACACTCCAAAAGCGGAACCGCCACCGGTTTTTCAACCTATTGTTCCGCTGACGCCACAGTGGAGTGACCTGCCTGCATTTCCGGTAGACGCTCTCCCGGATGTGATTCGGAATTATGTGAGTGCGGTAGCTGAACACAGTCAGACTGCCCCTGACATGGCAGCGGTAATCAGCCTGGGGGTGCTGGCTACCTGCTTACAAGGGAAATACAAGATAGAGGGAACGCCGGGATACTTCGAGCCCTTAAGTCTGTACACAGTAGTAATCGCTGCCCCAGGGGAGCGAAAGTCCAGCGTCATGCGGGATATGACCACATTCCTTTATGAGTATGAGCAGGAATATAACAAGGCGCACAGCATGGAAATACGGGAAAACCATTTGCAGCGGGAATCTCTGGAGCGCCAGATCTCCGGTCTGCAAAAGAAGCTGGAGCGCAAGGAAAGTCAGGAAATGGAATTGGAGTTACGGCAGCTTCAGGAGCAGCTGGAAGAAACTCCAGAACTAAAGCCGGCTCGCTTTTTTGCGGACGATTGTTCCAGTGAAGCTCTGACCAGCTTAATGGCAGCCAACAACGGAGTGTTCTCCGTGATCTCCACCGAGGGCGGTATCTTTGACATCATGGCCGGACGGTATTCCAACAAATCCAACATTGATGTCTGGCTGAAAGGTCATTGTGGAGATGCCATTTATGTGGATCGAATGACCCGTGAAGCAGAGTGCATCATGCACCCGGCACTGTCGGCTATCCTCTCTATTCAGCCCAGTGTGCTGGATGAAATCATGTCCAATACCACCATGACCGGACGGGGCTTAATTGCCCGCTTCCTGTATGCGTCCCCACCATCCAGAATTGGCAGCCGGGTCTTTCGTACCCAGCCGATTCCGCCCGAAATAACCGCCGCTTATCGCAGCTTGATTTTTCGCCTGATGGCTCTGCCGATTGCTGGAGATGCCCAGACGGTACACCTTTCCGAAAAAGCCTTTGACCTGATGGCCGATTACTTTCAGGAACATGAGAAGTTTCTGGTGGGCGAGGGACAGGCAATTTCCGATTGGGCAAGCAAATATATCGGTGCCGTACTCCGGATTGCGGGATTGTTGCACTGTGCTGATATGGAAGATGACAAAACAGAAGTGACAGCTTCTACGATGAGCAAGGCGATTCAGATCGGCAAATATTTTCTGGCTCATTCCACCTACGCCTATTCCATGATGGGCACTGACTTAACCATCCAGAAAGCCAAATTTGTCTTGGCAAAGCTGAAAAAGAAGAACGTATCGGTGATCAAGCGTTCTGAGCTTTTTCAGATGTGTCGGGGAAAGTTCTTCAAGAAAACGGAGGAGATTTTTCCGACACTGGAACTGTTGGAGGGACATGGATACATCCGGTTGGAAGAACCAGAACGCCAGTCGGTGGGCAGACCAGCCGATGTGAAAATCATTGTGAACCCCGCCGCATGAAACCGCAATTTTCTGCATTTATTGCATTTCCTGCACAGAGTTGCACTCTGGTATCGCACCACCGTCCCCATCGAAAAATCCGCAGATTTGGAGATGGATGGTTCGGGAGAATCCGGTGGATTTTCCCGAACCGTGGGCGGCAGGATTGCTTACAAGAGCAAGGATGCCGACAACACCTGACTTGCTGTGTGGAACATACACGCAAGGCAGGGAGGCTCCCGCAGGAGCCGCATCACCCTCGGAGAGCCCACGATACTTTGCAGCCGCAGGATGAAAGTATCATAGTGGGTTATTACACTTCCGCAGGAAGTGCGCCCCGGCCCGCAGGCCGTACAAACGTGAAAGGAGCTCTATGGCGAGAAACGACGGGATTGACCGTACCAGTGCAAGAAACGTAAACCTGACCGCTGCCAAAATAGGCAATGCCCAGCGGCACAACGAACGAGAAAAAGAATCCTATACCAACCCAGATATTATACCGGAACGTACATCTCAGAACATCCATTTTAAGAAGCCCACCGCCGGATATGCAGAGATGTTTGCACAGATGGAAAAGGATGGTGTAATCTCCACTCGTGGCCTGAAAACGGATGCCAACCTTTACGGGGAATTGATTTTTGATGTAAACTCCGCCTACTTCTATAACCATGGCGGATATGAGTTTGCCAAGCGATTTTATGAGGACGCTTACAGGGCTGCCATAGAGATCATTGGCGGCGAACAGTATATTCTCCCCGCTGTTATGCACGCCGATGAGCGCAACCGGGCTATGTCCGAAGCACTGGGGCAGGATGTGTTCCACTATCATCTCCATGTGGTCTATGTCCCAGTTGTGGAGAAGCAGATCCTCTGGTCCAAGAGGTGCAAAGACAAGTCTCTTGTGGGAACAATCAAGGAAACCATTATGCAGGTGAGCAGCAGCAAAAAATGGCTGTCCAAACCGGCATTGGATGAACAGGGTGTACCTATTCTCCAGAAGAATGGCAAGCCGGTACTGCGGAAGTCTTATAGTGTCCTCCAGGATGATTTCTTCCAAGCCATGCGCAATGCCGGATATTCTGATGTGGAGCGTGGAGAACGGGGCAGCTCCGAGGAACACTTGACCGTGACACAGTTCAAGGTGGAACGGGAACAGGAGCGATTGGAACAACTCACAGCACAAACTCAGCAGAAAGAGCAGCAGGCAGCGTCTCTGGAAAAGAAGATTGAGAATATTCAAAAACAGCAGATTGCCGTTCAGAAAGTGGAGCAAATAGAACCCCATGCAGTTCCGTTTTCCTCTAAAGTTATGCTGGATCGTTCTGAATATGAAAACCTGGCAGCTGCGGCAAAGAAGTTCTATGTTCAGGAGCGCAAGGAATCCAAACTGCAAAAAGCTTTGGATGCAGCGTTGAAAATGATAAGTGAGTTGAAGGCAAAGGTCGCTGCATTGACCGCAGAGCTGGCAGAGTACAAGTCTGTTCGTGGTCAACTTCGCACAGCGGACTTGGAAAAGGAAAATAGTGAGCTTCGTAGTAAAATCCGGAAATATGAAGATGTAATTTCTCGGAATAATTTGTGGTCGTATTTTTTACGGCACAAGGAGAAAGTATCTACAAAGATTAACGAAAGATAAAGCAAACCATATTCCCCTTCGAATTAAGCGAAGGAGGGGAATTCGTTTTGCTGAAACAATTGAAAAAATCACGGATTCGTGATAATATATATATGAATTGGTGACAAAGATGCAAATTTGACTCAGGAGGTGTGGTATGGCCATTTGTTACGACAGACTATTCCACATGATGATAGATAAGAAAATTACCAATGCTCAGTTAAAAGAGATGACCGGAGTAAGCGGAAACATAATTTGGTAAATGGTTTAAAAGAGACCGTAGATATCGAATCAGAATATGTGTTTCCACTTATAAAAAGCAGTATGTTCAAGGCTCCGGTTGTTGACAATTTTAAAAAATATGTAATTGTCACACAGAAAAAAGTTCGGGAGGATACCGCTCACATAGAGAGGGACGCGCCTAAAACATGGGCATATTTGACATCGCATAAAGAGTATTTTTCAAAAAGGAAAAGTTCTATTTATAAGGATGCTCCCGATTATTCCATGTTTGGAATTGGTGATTACTCATATGCACAATACAAGGTTGGAGTGAGTGGGTTCTATAAAAAGCCCCTATTTTCTGTGCTTTGACGGAGTTCAGCCTGTTCGGAGAAAAGCTCTACCTGTCCCCAATTCTCGATCTGCACAGCAGCGATCTGGTCAGCTATACCATATCGGAT
>NZ_JPJG01000013.1 GCF_000765235.1 Oscillibacter sp. ER4
CTTGTCACTTCTTTCTGCCTTTGTCTTACCACTCATTTGTGTCTTTTTCTTGTACGCTTCGCTATTTTTGACTTTTCAGATACACCCTAGATAAGATAAATGAGTTGTTGGAAAAAGCAAGGAAAAATGAATTGACCCAAGCAGAATTTTTAATTCTAAAAGATTTTGATTTGGCTGAATTACGGTCGTATGAGCAGGCAAAAGAACTTGCGGTGGATATGCTCAAAAAATGGCTTACAAAGTACAAATTTAAAGATTGGACAGTTCATTCTTCGACAGGGGCAGCTGTTACCAATGAAGAAAAGGAAGCACGAGCGCTTGATATTGCAAATAAATTAAGCGATAATAATGTTTGGAAGTCTCATGGTAGACCTATTGGCATTCAAGTATTAAAGGATGAACTTCATTTGAAAATTATTGATTTTGAAGAAGACAGCGAGTTAAGCGATATCATTGGAGAATATTACGATGCCCTGACTGAGTATATTAGGGGTCATAAGTTTAGATTCTTTTTCCAGACGAGGTTGTTTATATGAGTATTGTTGATGTTATACAGCAATTGCCTGTAAATACTGTGCAAGTAGATGACAATTATAATAGATTGAAGGCAGCACTCGATGAATATCATAGTTTGGTACAGAGTGGGAAATTAGTACCGAGAGGAAATAATGTACCCAACATATATACAACACTATTCTATAAAAGCAATATCAATGCAAAGGAATGCGAATAAGTCGGAAGTCAAGTAGTAGTATGGCGAGTTGATTATGGATAATTGCTTTGTTTGAGGTTGAGATGTTGTCCTAAAAAGAAAGGCAGACCCAGGTCAGCAGGATTTTCCCTGCCAGCCTGGGTCTGTTTCTGTAATATTTCATAGCCTTGTTACGATTTCCTTCCCGTCCTTGAAGTGAAACACCACCCGCTCATCGGCGTGGACGGTGACGTGGTCGATGGTGCCGTGCCAGAGTTTTTCGTCGAAGACTACGGGCAGAGTGTCCAACTCACCCAGTTCAAACATCATGCCGCCGATGGTGATGGCGTCCGCGTTCATCTTGTCCCGCTGTTTTTGCAGTGCTACCAGCTTGGCTTCGGTTTCTTCAAAGCGGTTGCACAGTTCGGCGTGGGTGATACGGTAGGTTTCTTCGGTCATAGTGTTGGCGGCGTTTTCTGCAATGCACAGGCGCAGCATCCCGGTGATGGTGGTCAATTCCTCTTCCAAAGCCTGAATATCCGCATCAATGAAGTCCGTGTCCGTGAGCATCCGCTGGGCATAGCGGAGCCGGTCGATGGCGGCGTCCCGGTCGGAAAGATACTCCCCAAGGGCGGTTAGGTATAGTTCTTTCAGCCGATCCTCGGTCAGGTGGGGTGTTTCGCATTTGCGTTCCCCTTTGAACTTGCCGTTGCATTGCCAGATAACACGGCGGTAGCGGTCGGTGGAGTGCCAGGTCTTGGCACCGAAAATATCGCCGCAGTCGGCACAGATGATCTTCCCGGAGAAAGGGCTGGTCTGATGGTGACGGTTGCGGCTGTTTTTGCGCCGTTCCAACTCCACCTGAACCTGCTCCCATTCCCAGGGTTCGATGATGGCAGGGTGGCTGTCCTCCACATAGTACTGGGGAACCTCTCCCTCGTTGATCTTGGTTTTCTTGGTGAGGAAATCCACCGTAAAAGACTTCTGAAGCAGTGCGGAACCTTTGTACTTTTCGTTCCGCAGGATGCTCTCCACGGTGGCTCTCTGCCAGACGGTCTTTTTTCCGGGGGTAGGGATGCCCTCCTCCGTCAGCATGGTGGCAATGGCATTGGTGGATTTCCCCTGAAGGAACTCGCGGTAGATGCGTTTGACGATCTCCGCTTCCTCCGGGACGATCTCCGGCAGTCCGTCGGCACCTTTGCGGTAACCCAGGAACTGGCCGTAAGGGATGCTGACCTTACCGTCGGAGAACCGTTTCCGCTGTCCCCAGGTGACATTTTCGGAGATGCTACGGCTTTCCTCCTGAGCCAGACTGGACATGATGGTGATGAGCAATTCCCCCTTGGAGTCGAAGGTCATGATGTTTTCTTTCTGGAAAAAGCACTCACAGCCGGTTTCCTTCAGCTTGCGGATGGTGGTCAGGCTGTCCACGGTATTTCGCGCGAATCGGCTCACACTCTTGGTCACAATCAGGTCGATTTTTCCGGCCAGGGCATCCCGGATCATGCGGTTGAAGCCGTCCCGGCGCTTGGTGTTGACGGCGCTGATGCCCTCATCGGTGTAAACCTCCACGAAGTCCCAGTCCGGGTTCTCCTGGATGAACTTGGTGTAGTAATCCACCTGGGCTTCATAGGAAGTAAGCTGTTCTTCGCTGTCCGTGGAGACACGGGCGTAAGCGGCTACCCGGCGGCGAACCCGCTCCTTGGTAGGTGTTTTGGTATGGATATTCAGTGTGGCCGGAATAACCGTAACATTTTTAGCTTTCGTCATGGCGCTGCTTCCTTTCCCGTGTTTTCTCTCCGGCTGCCCGGCGCATTTCCGCTGTCCAACTCTCGGCACGGGAGCGGTCCTGCCACCGCTTCACGGCGTTGGTTCCGTCCTTGAGGGTGAACTCCAGAAGATTATCGTTGTGGGCTGTAATCAACCTTATTTCGCCCATATGCCCAACCAGGGCAGCGGTCTGCATCAACTTTTCCTCCGGAATAGCTTTGGAGGGGCAGTAGGATTTGCCGTAGGAATTGTAGGTGGAGCAGATCCAGACCGGCCCCGTGGCGGTGGTTTTGCGGCGGTAGTGTTTGCCGCAGATGGCGCAGGTGATAAGCCCTGTAAAGGGGGATGTTTGTTGTGACTTAGCGGGCGCATACTTCTCTTTTCTCCGCTGAATCTCCGTCTGGACGGCATTGAAAGTTTCCAGCGGAATGATGGCTTCGTGGGTGTCCGTTGCGTGATACCGGGGCAGTTCACCTTTATTTCTACGGGTGACTTTGGTCAGATGGTTCTCCCGAAATTTGGTTTGGAGCAGGAGATTCCCGGTATAGGCATAGTTTCGGAGAATTCGTTCCACGGCACTCTTGTGAAACACACATCCGCTCTGGGTGGCGTATCCGCTTTCGTTCAGCCGTTTGGCGATGGCGGTGACACCCTTTCCCGCGAGGTAGTCATCGAAGATACTTCTGACGATCTCCGCTTCTTCCGGGACGACAGTCAGCTTACCGTTCTCCCGGCGGTAGCCCAGCATGAAGAATCGCCAGGGAATGCCTTCTTCAAAGTTCCGTTTCACCCGCCACTTCTGGTTTTCGCTGGCGGAGAGACTTTCCTCCTGGGCATAGCTTGCCAGGATGGAAAGCATCAACTCTCCGTCAGCGGTGGCGGTGTCGATGGACTGTTCTTCAAAATAAACGCTGATGCCCAGTTCCTTCAGTTCCCGTACCGTTTCCAGAAGGGTCACGGTATTTCGGGAAAAGCGGGATATGGACTTGGTGATGATGTGATCGATCTTTCCGGAACGGCAGTCGGTGAGCATCCGCTGGAAGTTCTCCCGGCTGTCCCTGGTGCCGGTCTTGGCTTCGTCGGCGTAAACGCCCACATACTCCCAGCCGTGATGGTGACGGATGTAGGTGCTGTAATGATCCACCTGGGCCGCCAGGGAGTGAAGCATGGCATCCTTGCCGCTGGATACTCTGGCGTATGCCGCCACCCGGAGGGGCTTGGGCATCCGGGGTGCAAATTGGATTTGTTCTACGGTTCTTGGCATGGTGTCCTCCTTTGTATCAAGTATCGTCAGCTACATATATTGCTCGTTTCGGAGGATATAGCAAGTCCATATAGTGACGAATTTCAAATGAATATACTGTCCTGTTTCAGGCCGGTTTTCATGGCGAGAACGGCGTTTGCCCGGTCGCGGGTTTGGGCATCCAGCTCTCCCTCCCGGCAGAGATTATCCAGCATTGCGCAGAGTATCCGATACCGAATGAGATCTTCTTGCGTCGGCGTAACAGGGACGGGAGCAGTATTTACGTTTCCGGTTGCCATAGCTGATAAACTCCTTTCCGCAGTATTCGCAGGTCAGATGGTAATAGGCTTTTCGCTGCACCTTCTCCGGGTGGGCGTTCCACCAAGCGTTCCGGCACTTGTCAGAGCAGAAGTATTTGGCCTTTCTGCCCTTCACCTGGAGAATGGGCTTTCCGCACTGGCGGCATTCGACCCGGACAGCATCCTCCGGCGGGTGGCGGCGGATGTAGGATCGAACGGTATTGACGGAGATCTGAAGGGTGAGCGCGATGTCCATGGCGGTCTTACCACGGCTACGCATGACATTCAGAATTTCGATTTCATGCTTGGTCATATTGAAACCTCCCGGATTTGATTTTTGGGTAATTCCCCTTTTGAATTTGCGATTTTGTGCGTGAGACCCCACGGCCGTTGTCCGGCGATACAGGCACAGAGATTTGACCCGCCCCTGCCGGGCTATTCGCTCCGAAACTTATGCGAATTCGCGCATGAGGCCCCACGCCCGTTGTCCGGACAAGAAGTCCCGGAGATTATGACCGCCCCTCCCCGGCGAAATCCTCCAGCACAGCTGGATTGGTCAGGTAAACTTCCGAGGGCTTTCTTCCCGCTCCGTGGGCGGGTGGCAGCGGCTTGGCGGCAAGATAGCCGTATTCGCACAGCCGATCCAGCACAGGCTGCAGACTCTCGGCGGTCTTGAAACGGCGGCACAGCCGCATGGCATCCCGGCGGGAGAACTCCGTAAGCCGCTCCCGTTTGATGGCGGAGAGCAGATGCTTGGCGTTCTTGTTCACGGCATCGGCACCCATGAGGGAATATGCTGCTTTGGCGTGTTCCAGAAAGTATCTGCCGATGGTAACGGCGTTCTCCATGGTTTCTCTGTCGACAGGGTCGAACATGGAGTCCTTGGGATACTTCATGACGTGCAGAATGCCGCTGATACGCAGGACGGAACCCACGAACTTACCCGCCCAGTCAGGGATCTCTGCCAAGTCACCTTTCAACCGGCCTTCCACCTCGTTGAACAAGGTCTCCAGAACTTCCTCGGCACCATCGTCCAGGCTGATTGGCTGCTGCTCGTTATCGCTGGAAAGAATGGTCTCGATCAGATCCTGATATCTGACTCTGACACCTTCCGGGATTGGTTCCGTGGAGAAAGAACGACTGCCAACTGTGGATCTCGGCATGGAGTACAGGAATCGGGCGGTGAGGCCACGACCACGGAAGGTGTTGTTGCTCATCAGCCCGTTCAGCACCTCTGGCTGCACTGCCAGCACCATGGTCAATGCCGGGTGGATAATGCTCTCGCTGGCTCTGCCGATGCGGTCGACCCGGATGGTATCACCACTGTGACCTTTGAGGAATACATCGATATTCACATTGCGGCTGTACAGGCCGCTGATGATATCGAAGATACCGCCCTCTGCGGAAACCACCGCCGCACAACCGTTGTTCTCGGCCAGAACGGAAGTCAACTTTTCGGAGGTCACATCGTCCACGAAGAGTCGGAGCGGTTTCACCGGTTCGTATTCGGCTATTTCTTTGGCCTTGTTTTTAATATCCTCCTCGGTTGCTTTGCCTTTGGATGCCCGCTCCACCAGACTGCGCTTCTCCTTTTCCAGCTTGCTCAGTTCCATTTGGCTTTTGACAATTTCCGGGCTGCGCCGTTCGTTTTCCAATTTTTCAAATACTTCCACCGGGTGAATCATCATGGACAGCACCGAGGATTTTCGCTCTGCCGGGGGAAGGATGACGACCGTGTAGGTGTTGAGGGGTTCTGCCCAGTCCGCATTGCCCCGGATGAAGTATTTTCCCTGACTGCACAGGGACACAACGCCCAGGGCCTCCACCGCCGCCATATCCACAGAGGTCTGGGTGGATTCCGCCACCGCCAGCACATAGCGGCGAATGACCTCCGGTAATGCGTCCACGGGAAATGCGGGAAGGTCATATTCATCAAAGGGGATGGGCGTGTCCCAGACTACGGGGCCGGTACTGTTGTAAGCATCCGGCGGGATGTATCCGGGCTGGTTACACATTTTGGCATAGAGCCGTTGCTTTCCTGCCCAGATGCTTTCCAACTCCCGCTCCTCCAGGGGTGGGGAGCATTGCTCGGCAGCCTGGAGGAACAGCTCTTTTGCCTCCGGGGTATCGCCGTACCGTTTGATGATCCTGGCTCCGATCCGGGACATGGTGCTGTTACGGCTTCCCTCAGGAATGGCGCGCCCCATGTTGGCAAAAGCCTGTTCGTTCTCCAGGTCATCCAGAAAGGCATTCAGGGTAATCGTGCCGGGATGATAGATGACTTGGGGATCTTCCGTGCCGAACAGGAACCGGGCGGCGTCCATGGCGTTGGCATCGAAAAAAGGGAATGACGTCAGCAGGCGTTGCTTCAGAGCCGTATAGCGGTCTGCGTCCTGCTCCGGGTCAGTGAGGAATACAATATGAAACCGGGGACGGGCGCCTTTCTCGCCTTTTGGCTTCATGTGGTGGCGGCTGAAGTGCAGCACATAGGAAACATCGGCAAAGAGGTCTGCAATATCCTCCGGGGTGACCCAGTCCGCCGGTTCGTCGGAGTGGTCGTTGTCACAGTCCCCGGGCAGGGCGTTGGCAACCTCAAAGTTTGCGGTGTTCCGATAGTTGTTTTTGTACCGGGCGCAGACCATGTCTGTGGCAAAGGCCAGCTTCGCGGAGAATTCATCCGTGATTTTGACTTCATTGGGATACAGGCAGTTGGCTGCGTTACCGATGCACTCTGCCGTGTATACGGTGATTGGTGTATTGTCGGTCATGGCGATCACTCCTTCCTCAGTTTTTCCTGTTCAGCCAATCATCCAGCGCAGAGCGTGCAATGAGCCACCGCTGCCCCACACGGCGATAAGGAATGGCTCCGCTCCCCAGCAGCCGCACCAGTGTGGGTACGCTGATTCCCAGGTAAGCTGCCGCTTCCTTGAGATTGAATACGGACTTATGAGAACTCGTTTTCATATATTTCACTCCCTTCTCTTGTGTTTGTCTGTATTATCGCATATAATAGGAACGCAAATCTTTATTCTATCGGTAAGAATAGTAATGAAATACGAAACTCTAACGGTAAGGTTTTCGGTAATAAAGGAGAGTGACAATATGGATCTGAAGCGAGAACTGACGGATTATGAGATCGGCGGCATCGGAGACATAAAAAAACACACCCTCCGGTTCCATTCATACAGAATCGGAACGGAGGATGGGAAACTGACAATCTATGCGGAATATGAACCGGGAAAGCCGCCCAGAGTATTCAGCGGCTACCCTTCCGGACAGGAGTTGCTGATCGAACTGTGCAATCTGAACCTGGAATTGCGAGACAAGCCTCTGGAGGAGTGTGCTAGGATACTGATCCGCTGGAGTCTGGAGAATATGCATCCTTACTATTTCTACGGAGATGATGTGGCGCACCTGGAAATGAACAACGATGATCCGAATGGCTTTTGGGACTGCATGGTGAATATGTTGGAATCCTATCGCGTTTTTGTGGAAGATATGGTACAGGATTTGGAGCAGCTCTATACCGACACCATGACAGCCTTCGCCATCCGCAATCTGATGGAGGGCAAAGCAGCCGATGCCCAGAGAATCTACGATGGCGTCTGTGTACCGGAACAGGAGAATTTGCTCCGGGAGTGGTATCGGACGGACAGCGCCCACCGTCCCCTGGTGCTGCAGCGGTTTGTCGAGAAAATATCGAAGCTGAATATGGGCTTGGAATATGACCTCGCCACCGGGCAGATCCAGTTGCAACCCTCCGTCAAATCCGTGGTGGACGCAGCCTATTTCGGTCTTGCCAGATTTATGGCGGTGAATGCCAACGCTCTGGATGACTACGGCGGTAAAACCAGTATTGCGTTCTGTCAGGCTTGCGGTAAGGCGTTCATCAAACGAGGGAACCGGCAGAAGTATTGCGGAACCATGCAGTGCCAGAGCGTCAGGAATAACCGGAAGTCCAGCGATTTTTATTACCGAAAGAAGAAAGACGAACAGGAAAATAATAACATATAATTTGCTTTCCATTATTGCCGCACGGAGTCTATTCGTGCGGCAAGTTCAGTAATATCAGAATTTGCATAGAAAGCCATTAATTTTGATTTAACAATTGAAAGATTCTTTTCCGCTGAATTAAAATCCACATGTTCAGTAAAACAAATAACTCTTGTACCCGTTTTGCCGGCAATCAGACAATAATCCTCCATCGTAGACATTCCATCAATTGAGAATTTTGAATGGACATGCATATCAACAAATTCATTCATAATCGAGCCTCCATTTGTGAAGTTCATGCAGATCAGTGAACGCAAATACTAGATCACACTCCGACATGCTCTTATTTATGCGATGAACCCTTTTTTCCATTCTTGCTTTTATTGTTTACATAACGTCTCTTACTTGGCTTCAATCTACTCGAAGATCCAGCATTGTTCGACGAACCTGTATCCAATTCCGAAGCTCCTTTTTTCTTGGGTGCACTCATATTGCGGTTATTTAATCTACTTACCAATTGACCACATGCGGCTTTTATATTGCCACCTCGGGATTCTCTGATTTTCACAGTAAGTCCCACCTTATTTAACTTATCACGAAATGCAACGAGTTCCTGTTTGTTTGGTCTTCGAACTGCTTTACAATCCGTTTCATTGTATTGTAAAAGATTAATCAATACATTTTTGTCACGAAACCATCTTCCCAACTGTTTTACATCATTCGCACGATCATTTACACCCGGTATAAGCAAATATGCTATAGTAACTCTACGATTATGTCTTTCTGAATATGAGAGTACTGATTGAACTACTTCATTTATATCATACCCTTTCATATGCGGCATGATATAGTCCCTTACATGCTGATTCGTGGCATGCAGGGATAACGTAAGTTGGATTTTTAAATGTTCTTCTCTCAACTTCTTCATCTGAGGGAGCGGTCCCGTTGTTGATATTGTTATACCATCTGTTGGAAAATCAAGTCCTTTGCGGTCTCTTAATATATGAATGGACTTTATCACGTTATCATAATTGAACAGAGGTTCTCCCATGCCCATGAATACAATCCTATTTACTCTACCATTTATCAGTATTACTTGTTGAACTATTTCAGATGGTGTTAGATTTCTGACAAATCCATTTTCACCAGAGGCGCAAAAGATGCACCCAACAGGGCAACCTATCATGGTGCTCACGCATACAGTAGTACCAGTTTTTCTTTTAATGCTTACCGTTTCAATGCAATAGCCATCTGACAATTCAAAAGCATATTTCTGAGTATCCGGACCACGAAAGATTTCCTTGATAGTTATCGTTTTATACTTGTTACTACTTTGGGAACCGGAGTATAATTCGCGATAAAACTTATCCGCCTCAACTTCTCCCAATACACCAACCATTTCAGAATATGTGTATCCATATGGATCCTTATATATATCCGTGGCTTGAACAGAAGCATTCTTAACCATATTCAACATATGACCTCCAATAAAAAATCACGCTAAGATTCGTTGCAAAAGGCAATCACATTTCCTTTGCAACGCCCTCCTGAAAAACTTCCATGGAATCCAACATTTTCAGAGTTCGTTCATCACTACTAAAAACTGCAAACAATGCTAAAAAAACAGTCCAATTCAATTTTTTCTTACCATTTTCAATTGCATTATAAGTTTGCCTTGAAATGCCTATCTTTTCAGAGATATCAGCTTGGGAAGCTCCTATCCTTGCACGCAGCACAGGCAACTCTGTTACCATTGTATTGATCAGTTCCATTCTCTTACTATTGTTAAACTCCACTTCTAATCCCCTTTCTAAAGAATAATTTGCTCCTTTTACTTAAGTTTGTTTAATTATCGTTCAGCAAAAGACCGCAAATTTTATCTTGAATGACAACAAATTTATTATAGCACATGTCGTCTATGTTGTCAATATGTCACCCTCGGCGACTTTAAATAATGTTTTGCTTTTCCCCGTTTTTTTCTGATTTGGGCTTTTGGGGCTTTAACAGAATTCGCAAATTTAAACAAAATGTAGAAAGTCTCGTGTTTATAACTGATTTTGCTGTTATCAGCGGGTGTTGTCACATTTCTCTCTGCTGTTGTCACCATTGCTTGAGGTGTTGTCATTTTCTCCGTTGCTGTTGTCAAAATCATCTGCGCTGTTGTCATGATGTCGGCAACAATCGGGCGTAAAGAATGAGTTGCCGGAGAGTTCCTAATCTCTGAAAGCCCTTGATTTCAAGCCATTCTGCCGCTCTGACAACAGCATTTCTTTGTATCAATTCTTGGGTTTACCTTTCGGTGTACATCCCGGCAAATACCCAGTCCGGATGGCGTTGGATGTATTCCGTGAAATACTCCTGCTGGGATTGGAGACTGTTCTCCTGGGCATCCTTCATGGTGGATACTCTGGCATAAGCGGCAACCCGTTTTGTGGGCGGCGGCTGTTTCGGGGAGATTGTCCTGGCCGGGAACTCAACCCGTGTAATTCTTTTCGACCGCAATGCTGTTCACCTCCAGTTCGCCAATTGGTGCATGGTATTTTTCCACAGCGGCACGGAGTAAAGTGTGCGAATCATCTTCTCCGATGATTCCCCTGATTGCCAGAGTGGCGAAGATACTTTTACAGAGCCGAAAGTGCAACTCCGCTTCGTATTCTGATTGGGTCATAGCGACACCTCCTTCAGCAACGACAGTATATTGCCGGATCTGTGACAGTCAATGACAGGGCCGGAGAGTTATCGAAAAGTTATCATTTACGAAGTTTCCGCACAAGCCGAAAGCGTACGGAAACTTAACATCCCCTGCCCATAATTGTGGATAGTTTCGGTTTGCCTTTGATTTTGATGAAATATTCAAAGGCTCTTTGCTTATTCAGCAAAATTTGATTGAATCAGCAAAATGTTTTTGCTGTAATTAGCGTATCGAAGGGTGATGTTAGCTTGTTAATCGAAGATCTGATTGAATTAGCAAACAAAATATGCAAACAGAAATCCTCAATGCCATCATTCACCGCGACTATAGCATTCATACGGAGGGAACTCCGGTTCAAATTGACTTTTTCACAAACCGTGTCGAAATTCACAGCCCCGGAAGTTTGTATGGCCGAATGAGCATTGAACAGCTGGGCATTGCGAAACCGGATCTTCGAAATCCTGCGCTGGCCGTCATGGCAGAAACGCTGACCGCAGCAGAGCATCGCTACTCGGGCATTCCTACCATGCGTAATGCGATGAAGGGATATGGCTTACCGGAACCGAAATTTGAAAACCGCAAAAACGAGTTCGTGGTAACGCTTTATAATAAAGCGGAAGTGGAGAAAGAAGCGGTAAATACCGAGCCAGTCGGAGATCTGTTGGCGTTTTTGTCATGAGCCGAAAACACGGCAGGAGATTGCGGCATTTTTGGGCGTGAAAACCGTTTTTTATGCGATGCAGCATTATGTTCAGCCACTGCTGGCTGCCGAAAAGCTTGCAATGACCATACCGGAAAAGCCCAAAAGCAGAAACCAAAAGTATTATACGGTTCGATAGGCAGACTTGATGTTGTCCTTTCTGTCCCTATTGTCCCGGCGCATCAAAACTGAACCCATACAATAATGCACCATGCCTTCAAAACATGGTGCATTGTATCCACGAACGGTAGGTATGCCAGAAAGGTATCCTGAAGCCGCAAGACTTCAGGATATTTTTTATTTTGCCAGCGGGAGACTGGTTTCACCAGACGGCGGTTGTTCTGTGAAAAAAGCGGGGCATGGTTTCGACACTCCTTCGGCGGCACGGTTCTATTTCGTTTCGGCATGGTGCTATTCATACTTTGCATTTGCATTTTGCCTAAAGCGGCGGCGGAGAAGTGATGGAGCGTCTATTTTCTTCGACGAAATCCGTCCTGCGCGGACAAAATTGTATTGACAACGGCGGAGGATAGGTCTATTGTACACACATCATTCGTCAAATGCTTTGAGCAGGACACGACTTCCCCGGATCACCGCTTTCAGAGAGCCGTTGGTGGTGCAAAACGGCAGCAAGGAACGGGCAGGCCATCCCCTGTGAGCAGCCGCGGTGAAAGGCGCAAACGCCGAGTAATCGCAGCCGGTCCCCCACCGTTAACAGGGTACGCTCTCCGATCCATTCGGGCAGCGGTCGAGCGGCCGGTTTTCCGGCAAGCAAAGTGGTAACGCGGAAGTTGAGATCTGCGGCGGATATCGCCGCGATATTGGCCTTCGTCTTTGCGATGGGTTTTCGTTGTGGAAAATCCGCAGCAGAGGCGGGGCTTTTCTTTTTGCTCCCGGCATTGGCGAAGAACACAGTTTTTTTAGGAAAGAAAGGGAAATCACATGAACACACTCGTCATCGTGCTGATCGCGGCGGTCGTCCTCGTCGCCGCCTACGCACTCTATGGGCGCTGGCTCGCCAAGACCTGGGGCATCGACCCCAAGGCGCAGACGCCCGCCGTCAAGTATAACGACGGCAAGGACTTTGTCCCCACCAACGGCTGGACCGTCTTCAGCCATCAGTTTTCCTCCATCGCGGGCGCGGGCCCTGTCACCGGCGCGATTCAGGCCGCCGCGTTCGGCTGGCTGCCGGTGCTGCTGTGGGTGCTGCTTGGCGGCGTCTTCTTCGGCGCTGTGACGGACTTCGGCGCGCTGTACGCTTCCGTCAAAAATGACGGCAAGTCCATGGGCATGCTGATCGAAAAGTACATCGGCAAGCTCGGCCGCAAGCTGTTTCTGCTGTTCTGCTGGCTGTTCTGCCTGATCGTCATCGCGGCGTTCGCCGACATGGTCGCCGGCACGTTCAACGCCTACACCGTAGTCGACGGCGTGACGCAGCTTGCTGACGCCGCGCAGACCAACGGCGCAGCCGGTATGGTGTCCATCATGTTCATGGTGTTCGCCGTCGTCTTCGGCCTTGTGCAGAAGAAGCTGAACCTCTCGGGCTGGAAGGAAGCCGTGCTCGGCATCCTCTGCATCGTTGCCTCGTTCGCCGTCGGCATGAACTGCCCGCTCATCTTCGGCAAGGCGACTTGGAGCTACATCACGTTCGTCTACATCTTCTTCGCCGCCGTTCTCCCGATGTGGCTTTTGAAGCAGCCGCGCGACTACATGACTACCTTCATGTTCATCTGCATGATCGCGGGCGCGGTCGTCGGCCTTCTCGTTGCGCATCCGACGATGAACCTCCCCGTCTTCACGGGCTTCAACAATGAAAAGCTCGGCACGATGTTCCCCATCCTGTTCGTCACCGTCGCCTGCGGCGCGGTGTCCGGCTTCCACAGCCTCGTCTCCTCCGGCACGTCGTCCAAGACGGTCGAAAACGAGAAGGACATGCTCAAGGTCGGCTACGGCGCGATGATCCTCGAGAGCCTGCTTGCCGTGCTCGCACTCTGCGTGGCCGGTGCGGCCGCCGCGGCGGACGGCACTCCCGCCGCCGGTACCCCGTTCCAGATCTTCAGCCGCGGCGTTGCGGGCTTCTTTGAGATGTTCGGCGTGCCGAACTACGCCGCCACGGTCTTTATGACGATGTGCGTCTCCGCCCTCGCCCTCACGAGCCTTGACGCCGTCGCGCGTATCGCGCGCATGAGCTTCCAGGAGCTTTTCAGTGTGGACGACATGGCCCACGCCGAGCCCTGGCGCAAGCTCCTGTGCAACACGTATTTCTCCACCGTACTGACGCTCGTGCTCGGCTACGTGCTCACGAAGATCGGCTACTCCAACATCTGGCCGCTGTTCGGCTCTGCCAACCAGCTGCTCTCTGCGCTCGTGCTCATCACGCTGTGCGTCTTCCTCAAGGTCACGGGCCGCAGCAACAAGATGCTCTTCCCGCCGCTCGTCATCATGCTTTGCGTCACGTTCACGGCGCTCGTGCAGCGCCTGATGGCCATGGTGAGCGCCATCCAAAATGCCGCTGCCGTCACCATCCCCGCGGGCGAGACGACCTGGGGCGCGGTGTTTATCGCCAACGGCTTGCAGCTCATCATCGCGGTGCTGCTCATCGTGCTCGGCGCGACTATCGTCGTGAACTCGATGAGAAGCTACGTCGCCAGCAAGCACAACAGCGAGGCCAAGGTTTAATTTTGAAAAATGTGTAAAAAAGGAGGCTTCCCGTGAACTGCACCCCATTTGTTAGACAGTATGATATACTATCTAAGAAGTGGGGTGTTTTGCTATGCCAAAAGGAGTACCAAACAAACGATAT